>NZ_NIBG01000003.1 GCF_002270055.1 Anaeromicrobium sediminis
GTCCCTTCCAGGTCGCCAATTTAAATTTTAAGGTAACTCAGAAACGTGAAGTTACTGAGTACTCCATATCACACCAAATGTGAAATTTGGGTGATTGAAGCATGCTGGTGTGGCTCAATTGGTAGAGCAGCTGACTTGTAATCAGCAGGTTATGGGTTCAAGTCCCTTCACCAGCTCCATACATAAAATGCAGAAGTGGCTCAGTGGTAGAGCATCGCCTTGCCAAGGCGAGGGTCGCGAGTTCGAATCTCGTCTTCTGCTCCAAATATGCGGATGTAGTTTAGTGGTAAAACTCCAGCCTTCCAAGCTGGTTATGTGAGTTCGATTCTCATCATCCGCTCCAGTAAAAACATACCTAAAAGGGTATGTTTTTTTGTTATATATACAAATACTATGTATAGATTAAGCTTAAGGAGTGTGAGCCTATTTCAGTCAAATATATTAAAATTTATTTCCATTGGAGTCACTGTCACATGTGGAAGTGTGATGTCCTAAAAGAAGGTTCAAGATTCATATTAATCTACCCTAGGATGTTGTGACGTTCCCATAATTCCAATAAATTTTAATATATTTTCCTTCATAGGCAAGTTACTGTATATATTCAATTTATAATTGACAAATTTATAGATATACTACTTCCAAACTCAATAAACTTTAGCTACTTACAAGGGAATATAAATGAAAAATTTTTAGAAGGTGGAACATCAGAACATCCTATGTTGTAGACAATTGTGAACCTTCTATGGTAAGTATAATATTCACACTCTATAGTCTGATAGTGACTTACCTTATAAACGTTTTTATTTATATGACCGAAGTAAGTTCACATACATTTAGATTCGACATGGTTTATCTATATAATTACACTAGAAGAGGTGAGGATATGAGATGGCAGGATAAGAGGTATCATTCTTTAAATTATGAATTGAGATCTGTCTTTAATGAAAAGATAGGGAAGGTATCATTAGATGGAGGATTTACTTGTCCTAATAGGGATGGGACACTGTCTTATGGGGGATGTATATTTTGTAGTGAGAGTGGATCTGGAGAATTTGCTGGTAGTAGGAATATAGCTATTAAAAGGCAGGTGGAAGATCAAAAGGCTCTATTAGGAGATAAATGGAAGGTGAATAAGTACATAGCTTATTTTCAAAACTATACCAATACATACGATCAGGTAGAAAATTTGAGGCAGAAATATTACGATGCATTAAGCTGTGATGGCATAGTGGGATTAGCTATAGGGACTAGACCTGATTGTATAGATGATGACATATTGGATTTGTTAGAAGATATAAATAACAAAACTTATTTATGGGTAGAATTAGGTCTTCAGACTATTCATGATCATACGGCTGATTTTATAAATCGGGGATATGATTTAGATATATTCAATAAAACGCTGAACAAATTAAAGGATAGAAATATAAGAGTAGTTGTCCATGTTATACTAGGTCTTCCTGGTGAAAGTAAAGAGGAGATGATGGACACTTGTACATATTTATCAGATAGAGGGATAGATGGGATTAAGATTCATTTATTACATATATTAAAGGGAACAAAGCTATACGAATATGTATTAGAAAATCCATATGACCCATTTGAAAAGGAAGAGTATATAGAATTTGTAGTAGATATATTAGAAAGAATTTCACCTAATATAGTGGTCCATAGGATGACTGGTGACGGCAAAAAGGAATTATTATATGAACCCTGGTGGAGTTTAGATAAAAGAGCCATATTAAATGGAATAGATAGGGAACTAAGGGAAAGGGACACATATCAAGGGGCTAAAAATAAGGATGAGGTTTAACCTCATCCTATTTTACATTATATTTCTTTACTTAATACCTTTGTAAGGAGCTCTACTGCATTGTTAACATCATCTTTAGAAACTACTTCATTAGGAGTGTGGGCATATCTACAAGCTATAGATAGGGCACCTGAGATTACTCCTGCACGGGATAGATGTATGGCACCTACGTCAGTTCCACCAAAAGTTAGAACCTCTAATTGATATGGAATGTTATTTTCTTTAGCCGTATTAATTAAAAGGTTTTTCATAACAGGATGGCATAATATAGAATTATCCTTTATCTTTATAGCGGGGCCATCATGTAAATTTACGGCTAAGTGTTTGCACTTTGGCATATCTCCACAAGAGGTAATATCTAAAGCTATGGCAAGGTCAGGTTCAATGGCAAAGGCTGCAGTTTTTGCACCGCGTAAGCCCAGTTCTTCTTGAACTGTAAATACGAAATATAGCTCATTAGGAGAGGCGCTTAACCTTTTAATAGTCTCTATGGCTATATAGCATCCTATTCTATCATCTAAGGCCTTAGTCATAACACTATGGCCTAAGTCTACAAGATCTGAATGGAAGCATGCCACATCACCTAAATTAACTTTAGTTAAGGCTTCTTCTTTATCCTTAGCACCTATATCTATGTACATTTTTTCTAACTTTAAATGTTTCATATCTTCCATATGTTCCATATGAAGTGTACCTATAGTACCATTTGAGAATCTAACCTTTTGGCCAAGGGATACGAAAGGAGATACTCCACCTATATTTGAAAATCTTAAAAATCCTTTATCATCAATTCCTGTGATTATTATTCCTATTTCGTCCATATGGGCTGCAATCATAACCTTTTTGCCAGATCCCTTTTTAACTGCAATCAAGTTACCCATAGTATCTACAGATACTTCATCCACATGATCCTTTACTTCATTTAAAATAACTTCCCTAATAGCTTCTTCGTTACCAGCTGGACCATAGGCATAAGATAGTTTCTTAATTAAATCTATATTAAACATTTACGAACTCCTCCTTTTTTATGTCTTTTAAAAATTCATCTAAAAGTTTTTTAGAGTTATTAAAATCTCTTTTACTTATTACAGATACAGGTGAATGAAGGTATCTACAAGGCATTGATATACAAGCCGTAGGAATACCATTTTTAGATAAATGAATTTGACCTGAATCATTTCCGCCCTTTGGAACTTGTTTAAATTGGTATGAAATATTATTATCCTTAGCCACACCAATTAATCTATTTGTAACAGCCTTACTATAGTATGTAACCCTATCTAATACGGAAAAGGCAGGGCCACCGTGCATTTTTGTTACAAAATCAGGTTCTTCTACTTTATCTAAATCAAAGCAAGAAGTGGTTTCTATCACTATTGCTAAATCTGAATCTAATCTATAGGAGTAAGGAGCAGCCCCTCTAAGTCCAACCTCTTCTTGCACAGAAAATACTGCATAAATGGTGGAGTCATAATTATTCTTTAAAAGGTCCATAATAATAGCACAACCAGCTCTATCATCTAGGGCCTTGGCTTTTATTAAATCATCTCCAAATTCCACGTAGTCACTTAAAAAACATATATAATCTCCTGGAGACACATGCTTTTTCCCATCATCTTTAGATTTAGCACCAATATCTATATATAAGTCTTTAGACTTTAGAGGAACAGTTCTTTCTTTTGGTGTTTGTAAGTGAATGGCCTTAGCACCAATAACACCAGTGATTTTTTTATCTCCTATGGAAACGGGCTTAGAAACTAATACCTTATCGTCTATTCCACCAACCTTTAAGAACTTAACAAAGCCCTTATCATTTATGGATTTAACCATTAAACCCACTTCGTCCATATGTGCTGATAACATTACCTTTGGATAATTTTCTTTACCATGTTTAATGGCTATTAAGTTTCCCAATCTATCAATTTTGATTTCATCCACATGATCTTTTATTTCTTCCTTTATAAAGTTTCTAACAGCATCTTCATTACCAGATACTCCATTTAAGCTAGTTAATTTTTCTAAAAGCATAGTAATTCCTCCAAATCAATATTATCTAGGCTTAATATGAAATAAGCTAAAAGCTTACCTACATTTTTAATATCTTCCATTGATAGAGTCTCTACTGAAGTATGCATATATCTAAGTGGAATAGATAAAAGAGCAGTTGCTATTCCGCATCTGGAAATTTGTATAGATCTTGTATCTGTTCCAGAGTTACCTGGAACTAAATCTACTTGATATGGGATATTGTGTTCTTTGGCAAGTTCGATTAATTTTTTATGAAGCTTTGGATGAATATTGGCACCAAAAGCAATACCAACTCCCTTTGATAAATCAAGAGTCTCATCCTTTGGTAGTTCTGGAGTAGAACCAAATCCCACATCAACGGCAATACCAATATCTGGATTGATGTTAAATGCACTTACTATGGCTCCCCTAGTACCAACTTCTTCTTGTACAGTACAAACTCCATATACATCTATAGAATGGTTCATCTTCTTTAAGATTTCAAAACAATGAAGCATGGCTAAAACACCAGCTCTATCATCCATTGCTTTAGAAGAATAAAAATCATTTTGAAGTTTTAGCATATGCCTTTTTACTGTTATAGGGTCTCCTATGGACACGACTTTTTTAGCTTCCTCTTTAGATAAACCTATATCTATACGCATATCTTCCATTTTAGGAGCTTTCTTCTTGTCTTCTTCATTTTGAATATGGGGTGGCTTTGTAGCCACAATACCAAAAACTTTTTCTCTACCATGAACTATTACTTCTTGGGCAGGTAGGGTTCTATAGTCATAACCACCTATGTTTGTAAATTGAACAAATCCCGCATCATCAATGTCTTTTACCATAAGGCCTATTTCGTCCATATGGGCAGCTAACATTACTTTTTTGTGACCACCTCTTGAAATGTGTGCAATCATATTTCCTAAGGGGTCTGACTGGATGTCATCGCATAAATCAAAGAACAGATCTTTAGCTTGGGCAAAGATATTTTCTTCAAAACCAGATACACCATCTGTTTCTACTAATTTTTTTAACTTATCCGCTAGTTCCATTTTATACCTCCTTTACGTGTACATAGAATATTATACCAAAAAAAACGATAGACAAAGATATTCTTTGCCTATCAGTTTTGTATCTTGACAAAGTTTTGCTTTACGCACCGAATTTATCTAATCTCTTAGCATTAGCTAAAAGTAGGCCCATTAAATATTTACTTTCAAAAAATCCTAGGCCACCTTTGTTACAACAATTCTCATGAAAATATTTTGCATCATCCGTACCGCAAAAACGACTATGTATAAGCAGTGGAACTGGATGCCAACTATGGGAGCGCATAGGGCAAGGGGACGAATGATCTGCCGTTATGGCTAATACATCAGGTTTATTTTGTAACAGTATTGGTAAATATTTATCTACTTCTTCTATGTGCCTTACTTTATCCAAGAAGTCACCATCTTCACCAGCCTGGTCTGTACCCTTTATATGGATAAAGAAAAAGTCATATTTTGCTTTAGATTGGACATATGTATTAAAGAGACTTTCAATAGTATCACCTGTAGGAAGTAAAGTCATTCCCAATAAGGATGAAATTCCTTTATACATGGGATAAGAAGCAATGGCTGCTGATTCTAATAAATATTTATCTCTCATGGATGTAAGTTCAGGCCTTGATGCTATTCCCCTCATTAAAAAACCATTGGCTGGATGATCATCCTTAATTAATTCATACCCCTTTTTCATAAACTTATTAATAACATTTGCTAAAAACTGAGAATTCTCATCTTCACCCTTAGCTTCTCTAGGAGCCTTTCCTTCAGCTAGTGGATCTACATCATTTATGGATGAACCTAATTTCTTATCCTTACTTCTAAATACAGTAACAAATCTATGTCCCTTTCCAGGCTCTATAATAATTTCTACGCCATCAATCTCTTTTATAGTCCTTAATTTTTCACAAAGACGTTCTGTTTCTTCTGTGGGAATTCTTCCTGCCCGTCTATCTGTCACAAGCCCATTTTCATCCATAGATGAAAAGTTGCATCTTGCAGCCACATCACCCCACTCTAAATTAAATCCTATACCAACTGCTTCTAGGACACCACGGCCTATTTGAACGTCAAAGGGATCATATCCAAATAAGCTAGTATGTCCTGGTCCACTACCTGGTGTTATTCCAGGCAGTACTGGATACATTCTTCCTAAGGAAGATTCTCGTGCCAATTTATCTAAATTGGGAGTGTGAGCATATTCTAAAGGAGTTCTATTTCCAAATTCTTTATTTCTAATATCTCCCACACCATCCATTACTAATAGGACAATGGTAGAATTATTAGTTTTTACAGTATCAGATATTACTTGTTCATAGTTCATATAATCACTCTTTCTTTCTATAATTTTAAAATATAAGGATACTAGTAATATTTTGTACAGAGAGGAATAAAAATATATATATAAACCCAGATTAGTCATAGAAAGTTTGAAGATATGCAAGTAGTTTTGACTCTAAGATGTTTATCAGGTTCGAAGACATACCAATACGGTACGTTGAGAATTTGATGAATAGATTAGAATCAAAAGGACCTAGCAGAGTTTTGAATTTTATATGACTAATCTGGGTTAAATGTAATAAGACTGTTTTTTTATCAGTTTATTGGAAACGGAGGGATTATTATTTTCAAGGTTAGGGGAAAAATAAATTATTTTGCTGCTTTAGTGTGTATATTCATAGCTGAAATAACAGGCCTTTTAAGTAGTTATTTTACTAGAGGTTCCATGAGGGGCTTTTATTCTGAATTAGCAAAACCTGTCTTTGCTCCACCGACCTGGCTATTTGCAGTAGTATGGCCCATATTATATTTACTTATGGGTATAGCTTCTTACAGAATATGGATGATGAAAAGATATGACAAGAGAGCTAAAAAAGCTTTATTCTATTATGGACTTCAATTATTTATAAACTTTACTTGGAGTATTATATTCTTTGGAATGAATAGGATAGGATTGGCTATAATATGTATTATTATATTATTGGGTTTAATAATAATTACTACTAAAATATTTGGTAGAATTGACAAAGTAGCTAGAAATTTAATGATACCTTACATAATATGGGTGGCCTTTGCTACTATACTTAATATAACCATATGGTGTATGAATATGTAACAACATAAAAGTACATTTCCTGGGAAATTTAAGGGGAAAATAATGTAGAATGAAAGGATAAAAGGAAAAACTTAGTAAAAGTTTTCCTTTTTTTATTAATAAAATATTATCAATAACACTTGAAGGGTTATCATATTAATATTAGAATATTAGTATACTAAAAAATTATTATGAATGGCGAAAAGAGGTGGTAATTTTGGATGGAGTTTTAGAGATTTTTTTAAACATAGGAATAAGGGATATTCTAGATATGGCTATTGTGGCCTTTGTTTTTTATAAGTTATTAATGCTTATAAGACATACTAGTGCAGAACAATTAATAAAGGGAATATTAGTATTATTAATTGCCACCAAATTAAGTGACTGGATGGGATTTTATGTAACTAACTGGATACTTAAAAATACTATGACAGTGGGAGTAATTGCCCTACTTATAGTGTTTCAACCTGAGTTGAGACGCGCACTTGAACACATTGGTAGAAGTAAACTATTTTTAAACTCCATAATGGAGCTAGATACGGAACAAATAGAGAAATATTCTGATAGGATAGTAGATGCTGTATTTAATTTGGGTAAGGACAAAATAGGTGCATTAATAGTAATGGAAGGTGAAACGGGACTTTCTGATGTAATCGAAACGGGAACCATCATAAACGGAGAAATTTCTACGGAATTATTAATTAATATTTTTATACCTAATACTCCTCTTCATGATGGTGCTGTTATTGTTAGAAATGGAAAGATTATGGCAGCAGGATGTGTTCTACCTTTAACCTCTAATCCTAACATAAGTAAGAAGTTAGGAACAAGACATAGGGCTGGTATTGGAGTCACAGAAAAATCTGATGCCCTGACAATTATGGTGTCAGAGGAAACTGGAGCCATATCAGTAGCTAGGGAAGGTAAATTGACGAGATTTGTAGATGAAAGACTATTGAGAGCAATAATAAAAAATGCATATGAGCAAGAGGAAAGGCAGCCTTTATTAAGGATGATATGGAGGCGAAAGAATGACAAAGATAAAAAATAAAACATCAAAGATGAAAATAAAGAGGTTGGGGTTATTTGGGAATAATACCAATCTAAAGCTGGCATCAATTCTCTTTGCCTTTGTAATGTGGTTATATGTAATGGGAGAGGTAAATCCTCAAACTACTATAGAATTAAAGGGGATACCTGTTACCCTTTTAAATGTAGAGAGTTTAAATAAAAATGGACTTCTTATCATGGGGGAAGAAAAGTTCTCTGTGAATGTAAAGCTAGAAGGTAGACGTAATGATTTATATACAGTAAGCTCTAGTGACATTGTGGCCAATGCTAACTTAGTAGGTGTCACAAAGGGAGTTAATAGTATTCCTGTTAATGTGAATGTGCCCAGTAATGTGTCATTAAGCAGAATAAGTCCGCCAGAAATTAGGATTACAATAGATGAAATAGTAAAGCAAGAAAAAAAAGTTATTCCAAATAAAGTAGGCACTCCTGCTGAGGGCTATAGTGCAGAAGACGGCATTGTATCTGAAAATAAGGTTGTTGTAGAAGGACCTGAGACTATAGTAAATACAGTAGACGCAGTAGTTGCCCAGGTAAATGTGGATAACCTTAAAAATACTGTTGAAACTAAGGCATTACTAAAACCTATAGATAAAAAGGGAAACGTGGTAAAAGGAGTAACCCTAAGTAAGGAATTTATAAATGTTACTATGCCAATACTAAGGGTTAAGGAAGTACCACTACTACCTACTTATAGGAGCAATACTAGTGTTAGTGAAGGATATAAACTTACAGGAACCAACCTAGAATATAAAAATATAACTATAAAGGGTGAAATTGACCTAGTAGAAAATATTAATTATGTAAAGGTAGAACCTATAAACTTAAATGGCCTTAATAAAAATACAACTAAGAAAATGAAAATATTAGTACCTAATGGTATTGAGGCAATTGAAGAATATGTAGATGTAAAATTAGTAATAGAGAAGATAATAGATAAAAAGTTTGTCTATTCAAAGAATGACTTGCAGGTTATTAATTTAAAAGAAGGCCTAAGTTCATATAAGGATGTAGTTCCCATATGGATAGAAGTAATGGTTAAAAGTGTGCCAAGCCAAAAGGTAACAGAAGCTGATATAGAATTATACTTTGATGCTAAGAACTTGGACGAGGGTATTTATGATATGGAAGTACAATATAGCTTTGATAAGGAAATAGAAGAAATAAAGATAGATCCAAAGGTTGTACCAGTTGAATTGGTTAAAAGTGAATAAAATTTAAATTTTAAAAAGTAGGGTTTAATAAACTCTACTTTTTTTAATACTCTTTATAGAGGGGATAAATTATAATTTATATGGGATAAAAAGCTAATCTGAATTAAGTTTTACTTTATGGGCATAATATTAAGCGGGACAAAATATGGCACTTTCTTAAAAATATGAAATAACACTTGTATAAGTAAGTGCTCAACCCATTGAAAAATAGCCAACAAGTACATATGTATTCCAGTGGATAAAACTACTGAATATTCTGATAATTAACAGTGATTATAGATAATTATGAAAAGATATATTAAAATATATATAGGTGGTGGTAAGTAAACATGAAAAAAATCGAAGAAATAATCTCTTACGTTCAAGCAAAGGGGCCAATGACTATAGCGGTGGCATCAGCTGAGGATAGGGACGTATTACTTGCTGTAGACAAAGCTAGGGAATTGGGAATAGCAAGAGGAATATTAGTAGGGGACAAAGAAAAGATCGAAGAAGTTGCACAAAAGCTAAACATTAATTTGACAGATTATGAAATTATACATAAAGAAAATATGCAAGATGCATCTGCTGAAGCTGTAAAATTAGTTTCAAGTGGTAAGGCTCATATCCTTATGAAGGGATTAGTAGATACGTCTATAATTCTAAAGGAAGCACTAAATGCTGACTATGGATTAAGGGAAGGTAAGTTGCTTAGCCATGTGGCTGTATTTGAGCCTGAAAACTATGATAAGTTACTTTTAATGACAGATGCAGCAATGAATATTGCACCAGATTTAGAAAAAAAGAAAGAAATAATTAAAAATAGTATTAAGGTGGCAAAGGCCATTGAGGTGGAAACTCCTAATGTATGTGTCATATGTGCAAAGGAAAAAGTATCACCAAAGATGGAAGCTACAGTTGATGCTCAGGAATTAGAAAGGCTTAATAAAGAAGGCGAAATAAAGGATTGCGTAGTTGGAGGCCCATTTGGACTTGATAATGCCATATCAAAAGAGGCAGCCATCCATAAGGGGATAGATCACCCACTAGCTGGAGTTGCAGATATTCTTTTAATGCCTAATATTGAGGCTGGAAATGTATTTTATAAAACCATGGTATTTTTAGCTAAAGCTAAGAATGCAGGGGTAATAGTAGGTGCAAGTGCTCCTATAGTATTGACATCTAGGGCAGACAATGATGAAGCCAAGTTAAATTCTATAGCTTTATCAGTACTTATGGCAATTAAAAAAGAGGAAGGGAGCATATAGGGAAATGAAATATAGAATACTTACTATAAATCCAGGATCCACATCTACAAAAATAGGTGTGTTTGATGGAGACGAATTAGTATTTGAAGAAACACTAAGACATTCTAGTGAAGAAATAGGACAGTTTAAAAAGATTTATGATCAGTATAATTTCAGAAAAGAAGTTATTTTAAATGTACTTAAGGAAAACGCTATCAAACTTGAAAGTTTAAATGCCTGTGTAGGTAGGGGTGGACTTCTTAAGCCCATAGCAGGAGGGACTTATGAAGTAAATGATCCTATGATAGAGGACTTAAAGGTTGGAGTACTTGGACAACATGCTTCAAATCTTGGAGGTATAATTGCAAAGGAAATTGCAAAAGACTTAAATATAAAAGCTTATATAGTAGATCCAGTTGTTGTGGATGAGATGATAGACCTAGCTCGAGTATCAGGAATGCCTGAATATGACAGAATGAGTATATTCCACGCATTAAATCAAAAGGCTGTGGCAAGAAAGGCTGCTAAAGAATTAGGAAAGAAATATGATGAACTTAATTTTGTAGTTGCTCACCTAGGTGGAGGTATATCTGTAGGAGCCCATGAACTAGGAAAAGTAATAGATGTTAATAATGCACTAGATGGAGAAGGTCCATTCTCACCTGAAAGATCTGGAACTGTACCAGTTCGTAAGATTATGAAAATGGCGTTCTCTGGAGAGTATACTGTAGAAGAATTTAATAAAAAGGTTAGTGGAAAAGGTGGTCTAGTTGCTTACTTAAACACTAATGATGGAAGAGATGTAAAGAAAATGGTTGCTGCTGGGAATGCTCAAGCAGGAGTAATCTATCAAGCTATGGCTTACCAAGTTGCTAAAGAAATAGGTTCCATGTGTGTTGCATTAGGTGGTAAAGTGGATGGAATTATTTTAACTGGTGGTATAGCTTATGATAGTGAATTTGTAGGTTGGATTAAAGAAAGAGCAGAATTCTTGGGCAAAGTTTTTGTGTACCCAGGAGAAGAAGAACTAAGAGCCTTAGCAGAAGGTGGTCTTAGGGTATTAAAAGGTGAAGAAGAAGCCAAAGTTTATGCATAGGTGATAATATGAATGATCATAGAATAAAAATTATAACAGGGTACTTTGGAAGTGGTAAGACTGAGTTTTCAGTGAATTTTGCCATAAAGCTTCATAATGAAGGAAAAAAAGTGGCTATAGCTGACTTAGACATTATCAATCCATATTTTAGAAGTAGAGAAAAGACAGAAATGCTTGAAAATATGGGTATAGAAGTAATATCCAGTAGTATAGGACATCAAAAGTCCATGGGAATTGATTTGCCAAGTATTTCAGCATCCGTATTAAAGCCTATTATAGATAAATCCTACTATGCCGTATTAGACGTGGGAGGAGATCATAGTGGTGCTAGGGCATTAAAGCGTTATGTAAATCACCTTAAAGAAAAGGGATATGAAATGCTTTATGTGATTAATAAAAATAGAGTATTCTCTGGTACTAAGGAAGAGGTAATAGAAAATATTAGTAAAATAGAGGCCGTATCAGGTCTTAAAGTAACAGGTCTTGTTAATAATACCCATCTACTAAAAGAAACAGATGTGGACACAGTAATGAGTGGCCAAATATTAAGTAGAGAAGTATCTAATGAATTAGGTATACCTATACTTTATACTAGTGCAATAAAATCTGTAGTAGATAAGTTACCCAAAGATGTAGATGGAGATATTTTACCAATAAATATGTATATGCGTGAAGCTTGGATGCTTTGATGCTTTGAGAGGAGGACGCACTATTGGCTAAAGGAAAAGTTCATTTCAGAGAAGAAAGATGTAAAGGGTGTGAGCTTTGCACCACTGTATGCCCAGTTAACATTGTAAAAATGGATAAGGAAAGAATCAATCAAAGAGGGTACAATCCAGCAACTGTAAGAGAAATGGATAAATGTATTGGATGTGGGAATTGTGCAACTATATGTCCTGATTTAGTAATTACTGTAGAGAGAGAATAGGGGGCGAGCTTATGTCAAAAGTATTGATGAAAGGGAACGAAGCTATAGGAGAAGCTGCAATTAGAGGTGGATGTAAATACTTCTTTGGATATCCAATAACACCTCAAAATGAGCTTCCAGAGTATATGGCTAAAGAAATGCCAAAGCGTGATGGAGTTTTTTTACAAGCAGAAAGTGAAGTGGCAGCAATAAATATGGTATATGGATCTGCTGGTGCAGGAGGAAGAGTAATGACTTCTTCATCATCACCAGGGATTGCACTTAAGCAAGAGGGTATTAGTTATATAGCAGGAGCAGAATTACCCTGTGTTATAGTTAACATTTCAAGGGGAGGCCCTGGTCTTGGTGGTATTCAACCATCTCAAGCGGACTATTTTCAATCTACTCGTGGTGGTGGAAATGGTGATTATAGACTTTTAGTTTATGCACCAGCAACACTACAAGAAATGGTAGATTTAGTTATGGATTCCTTTGAAGTGGCAGATTATTACAGAAACCCAGTTATGATTGTGGGGGATGGTATGATCGGACAAATGATGGAACCAGTTGAGTTTAGAGAGCCTAAGAAGAGAGAATTAAAAGAAAAGACTTGGGTGACTACTGGTACTAAGGGACAAAGAAAACCAAATATAATAAATTCATTAGCCCTTGACCCAGCAAAATTAGAGGAGCATAACTTTAAACTTCAAAAGAAGTATAATGAGATGGAAAAGAATGAAGTAATGTATGAGAACACTAATCTTGAAAATGCAGAGTTAGTAGTAGCGGCATATGGTACTACTGCAAGAATCGTAAAGAATGTTATAGAAGAATTAAAAGAAGAAGGAATTAATGTGGGATTAATAAGACCTATAACTCTATGGCCATTCCCAACTAAGGCTTTTGATGAAATTCCTGATAGTACAAAGGCACTATTATCTGTAGAAATGAGTTTAGGACAAATGGTTGATGATGTTAAAATAGCATCTAACGGAAGATGGCCTGTTCATTTTTATGGAAGAACTGGTGGTATGATTCCAGAACCAGAAGATATTAAATCAAAAATAAAAGAAATCTTAGGAGGTAGATAGGATGGCTGTAGTTTTTGATAGAACTAATGGACTTGTGGACAGACCTACACACTACTGCCCAGGTTGTACCCACGGGATTATTCATAGATTAGTAGGTGAATGCTTAGAAGAATTAGGCGTTTTAGGAGATGCTATAGGTGTGGCGCCTGTTGGCTGTTCAGTTTTAGCTTATGATTATTTTAATTGTGATATGCACGAAGCTGCACATGGTAGAGCACCAGCTGTAGCTACTGGAATAAAAAGAACATTACCAGACAAGGTAGTATTTACTTATCAAGGTGATGGAGACTTAGCTTCCATAGGAGCTGCGGAAATTATTCATGCAGCCCATAGGGGAGAAAAGTTCACAACTATATTTGTAAACAATGCCATCTATGGTATGACTGGTGGACAAATGGCACCAACTACTTTAATTGGTCAAAAGGCTACAACAGCTCCATATGGTAGAGATGTGGAACATTCAGGAATGCCACTTAAAGTTTCTGAAATGCTTTCAACTATTGATGGCGCAGTATTTGTAGAGAGGGTTTCTGTACATAATCCTGCCAATATTAGAAAGACTAAAAAAGCTATTAAAAAGGCCTTTGAAATTCAATTAAAGGGATTAGGATTTGGTATTGTGGAAGTATTATCCACATGTCCAACAAACTGGGGTATATTACCTACAGATTCATTAAAGTGGTTAGAAACTAATATGATACCATATTTCCCACTTGGAAACTTACGTATGCCTAAGGAGGTGGAGTAAATGAAACATGCTATCGTATGTGCAGGATTTGGTGGTCAGGGTGTAATGTCTATGGGCCAACTTCTATCTTATTCATCAATGATAGAAGGTAAAGAAGTTTCATGGCTTCCATCCTATGGGCCAGAAATGAGAGGTGGAACTGCAAATTGCCACGTTACTATTTCTGATAAGCCAATTGGATCTCCAATCATAACAAAGGCTACTGTTGCTATAGTTATGAACTTACCTTCAATGACTAAGTTTGAAGATATGATTGAAGAAAATGGAGCAATGTTTGTAAATAGCTCCTTAATAGATAGAAAAGTTGGAAGAGATGATGTAAAAGGCATATATATTCCAGCTAATGAAATAGCTCTTGAAATAGGAAACGCAAAGGCAGCTAACATGGTAATGTTAGGAGCATTCTTAGAACACTCTAATATAGTAAATGAAGATTCTATAATAGAGGCATTTAAGAAGGTATTTGGAAAGGGCAAGGAACATTTAATAGACCTTAACAAAGAAGCTTTAAAGCGTGGACGTGAAGTATATAAAAAAAATATGGCATAGTTAAAAGGCAGGAAGAAATTCCTGCTTTTTAATTGCATAAAAATGGAATAAATTGAATGCAAGCAAAATATATGATAGAATATAATAGGTTAGGAGTATTTCTCTAAGTTATGCATTTTTGGAGAGGAGTATAATGATGGGAAAGTTGTTTGGGACTGATGGTGTTAGAGGTATTGCAAATACAGAACTAACGGCAGATATGGCTTATAAGCTAGGAAGAATAGGTAGTTTCCTACTTACTAAGGGAAAGAAAAAGGCAAAAATAGTAATAGGAAGAGATACTAGAATTTCAGGTGATATGTTAGAATCAGCTTTAGTTGCAGGTATTTTGTCAACAGGTTCAGATGCACTATGTGTTGGAATTGTGCCAACGCCAGCAGTAGCTTACTTAACTAGATATTTTGAAGCAGATTGTGGAATTGTAATATCTGCATCACATAATCCTGTTGAGTATAATGGAATTAAATTTTTCAATGAGGAAGGGTTTAAATTGCCTGATGAAGTAGAAGATGAGATAGAAAAACTTATACTAAATGGGCAAGATATAGAAGTAAATCCTACTGGAGAGAATTTAGGCAGAAAAGTAGAAATTGATGATGCTATAAAGAAATATGCAAGTTTCTTAAAGGGTACATTAGATACGGATTTAAGAGGATTAAAAATTGCAGTTGATTGTGCTAATGGCGCATCATACATAGCTGCACCATCAGTGTTATCTGCATTAGGAGCAGAAATAAAGATGATACATCATAAACCTGATGGATTAAATATTAACGTAGATTGTGGTTCTACTCACCCAGAAGATTTACAAAAGCTAGTTCTTGAGTGCGGAGCAGACATTGGTCTTGCCTTTGATGGAGATGCGGATAGAATTATAGCAGTAGATGAAAAGGGTCAACTGGTAGATGGAGATAAAATCCTTATGATTTGTGGAACACATTTAAAATCTAAGGGAAAACTACCACATGACACTATAGTTGCTACTGTAATGAGTAATTTAGGTTTCCATAAGGCTCTTAAAAAAGCAGGGTGTAAGGCTATAGCTGCAAAAGTAGGAGATAGATATGTACTAGAGGAAATGAAAAAAGGAGGATATGCCCTAGGTGGAGAACAATCAGGTCATATAATCTTCTTAGATCATAATACTACTGGTGATGGACTTTTATCTGGATTACAATTAGTTAGTGTAATGAAAGATAAGGAACAAAAGCTATCTAAGCTAGCAGGTGAAATGACTACGTACCCACAAGTACTAGTAAATGCTAAAGTGAGTAATGAAAAGAAACACAAGTACATGGAAGACGAAAAAGTTGCAGCGGAAATTAAGAGACTAGAAGAGATAATGCATGGCGAAGGAAGAGTTCTTATCCGACCATCTGGAACAGAGCCACTAGTTAGAGTAATGCTTGAAGGAAAAGATATAGAAGAATTAAAGGTATTAAGTGAAAAATTAGCAGCATTAATTGAAGAAAGATTAAACTAAAATATAGAGATAAAATATAGGTGAGAGGTGTAACAATGCACCTTTAGCCTATATTAATTTATTTTAATCTAGTGGTTACATATGAAAAGGCAAATGCATAAAATGTAGTGAACTCCTAATGAGGGTTTCAAGGTTCCCTAAATGAATCTTGTAAAATTAATAAAGCGCCAGAGCTTAAATATGAGCGGAAAAAATATTTGAGTTGACGAGGTCAGGGTTTATCGAAGAATTCGGCGGATGCCCTGCGGTATATCACTACCGTTAAAGATTTTACAAACCTTTTAAGCAATTAGAAGAACAAAGAAAATCGGGTGACTAAAAAATAAATATGGTGCTAAAAAAGGGTAGTTAAAAAAATCGTAAAAAACTACTCACAGTATTTTATTGTCAAAAACGGCTAAACTAAATATGAAAGTGAGGAAATTAATAATGTGTGGAATCGTTGGATATATTGGAAATAATAGGGCAGAGGATGTATTAGTAGATGGACTTAAAAAGCTAGAATATAGAGGATATGACTCAGCGGGAGTTGCTATCTTTGATGAAGGTGAAATAAAAGTAAGAAAATATAAGGGAAGAATG
Source organism: Anaeromicrobium sediminis (assembly GCF_002270055.1). Lineage (NCBI taxonomy): Bacteria > Bacillati > Bacillota > Clostridia > Peptostreptococcales > Thermotaleaceae > Anaeromicrobium > Anaeromicrobium sediminis. The sequence goes on from NZ_NIBG01000003.1 coordinate 16,935, forward strand.
GCAAACCTAGAGGAACATTTATCTAAGGAAGATATAAAGGGAAGCTTAGGAATTGGCCATACAAGATGGGCAACACACGGAGAGCCATCTGATAGAAATTCCCATCCTCATACAAATGTATCAGGAAGTATAGCTTTAATTCATAATGGAATTTTAGAAAACTATATGCAATTAAAAGAATGGTTAATCGAAATGAAGGGTGACATATTCAAATCAGAAACGGATACGGAAGTAATAGCTCATTTAATTGACCATTACTATGAAGGTGATTTATTAGATGCAGTATTTACTGCAGTTGATAAGATGGAAGGTGCCTATGCCCTTGGTGTAATCTGCAAGGATGAACCGGACAAAATCGTTGCAGTAAGAAAGGATTCTCCACTTATAGTAGGTCTTGGGGAAGATGCAAACTATATAGCATCAGATATTCCAGCCCTTTTAAAATATACTAAGAACATGTATTTAATAGAAAATGGTGAAACAGTTCTTCTAGAGAAGGATAAAGTAACTATATACAATGAACTTCGTCAAGAAGTAAAGAGAGACGTATTTGAAGTAACTTGGGATGCTCAAGCTGCAGAAAAAGAAGGATATGAGCACTTCATGATTAAAGAAATCAACGAACAACCAAAGGGTGTTCATGACACATTACACAGAAGATTAAACAAAGAAGAAAAGATTGAATTAGATGGAATTAAATTAACTAAGGAAGACTTAGATAGAATAAATAAGGTTTATATAGTAGCGTGTGGTACGGCTTACCATGCAGGTTTAGTTGGAAAATATGCTATTGAAAAGTTTGCAAAAATACCAGTAGATGTGGCTGTAGCATCAGAGTTTAGATATTCAGATCCATTTATTGATGAAAACACATTATTCATTGCAGTAAGTCAATCGGGAGAAACTCTAGATACGCTGGCTGCCCTTCGTGAAGCTAAGAGAAAAGGTGCTAGAATCATGTCTGTAGTAAATGTGGTTGGATCATCTGTAGCTAGAGAATCGGATGATGTATTCTATACTTGGGCAGGACCTGAAATTGCCGTTGCATCAACTAAGGCATATACAACTCAGCTAGTTTCCATGTATTTAATTGCATTAAACATGGCAGATACTAAGGGAAGTATTAGTCAAGAAAGATATACTGAAATAGTAAATGAGTTAAAGACTATGCCTCTGAAAATTGAAAACATAGTTAAAAATGATGAAGACTTACAAAAGTTAGCTGATGAGCAGTTTAACAAGGAAAATGCCTTCTACATTGGTAGAGGATTAGATGTTTGTGTGGCAAGTGAAGGATCATTAAAGCTTAAGGAAATTTCATATATTCACTCTGAAGCAATTGCAGCAGGAGAACTTAAGCATGGTACTATTGCTTTAATAGAAGAAGGAAGATTAGTTATAGCATTAGCTACTCAAGATAGATTATATGACAAGATGTTATCTAACATCCAAGAAGTTCGTGCTAGAGGAGCTTATGTTATAGGTGTAGCTAAAGAAGGTAATAAGGAGATTGAAAAGACTGCAGATAAGGTTATATACATTCCAGATACTATGGATGAATTAACTCCTATATTATCTGTTGTACCACTTCAATTATTATCTTATTACATTGCAGTGGCTAGAGGTTGTGACGTTGATAAGCCTAAGAATCTGGCGAAATCTGTAACAGTTGAATAATCATGCAAAATAAAGATGGATGATTTTTATCATCCATCTTTTTATGTTTTTCAGTTAATAAAATAAAGTTGTGCTAAAAATCATGTATTCTTAGGGAAAAATACCTAGAATTACATGGCTTTTTTATTGTACGGGATAAACAAAAAATAGATTTAAAATAGAAAACCAAAAAGAAAAATAAAGATATGAAATCTCATAGAAGGGTTCATTTGAAAACTTTACACAGTTTTATGAGCATGATTATATAGAAATTAAGAATTCGACAAAATAGGTTTTCTTTCACTGTTGAATACTTAAAAAGTGTATGATAATCTTTCATAGGTTGCTGTAATTATATGTAAAAGGAGGAATTATATGAGCTTTTTTAAGGAACTGGGAGAATTAGTAGGTACTGTAGTAGGAGGAGTCGTAGGTGGAACAACAGAAATTATAGGAGATATAGTAGATAGTGATTTTGTTAGAGAAGTAGGTAAAGATGTATATAGAGTTAGCTCTAATGCAGGTAAAACTGTAGGACAAGCTGCTGATGGAGTAACAGGAGTAGCAAAAGGGATTATTACTCAGGACATTCATGCTGTAGATGATGGTATTGAAGAATTGGGAGATGCAGTTGGAAGAACAGTTGTAGGAATGGTAAAAGGCGTAGGGTATGTAGCTGAAAATGGAATAGATACTTTAGAAGGTGTAATTAATGGAGATACTGATCAAGTAATAGAGGGAGCAAAAAATATAGCTAAAGTTGCTGCTGTAGCTACTTTAGCTGTTGGTACAGGTGATTATCTTGGTATTATAGGTGATGATTTTGATGGTGTTGATCATGTTGCACATATGGAACATGGAATAGATATTGATGGGGATGGTATAGTTGATGTATATGATGGGCATGATGTACCTAATGCTGAAGATATGGACACATCTGAAATTCATCATGTAAAGCCTCATTATGTACAAGGTCATATGAGAAATGGACATTATATAGAAGGTCATTGGAGAGATGGTGATGGAAATACAAATATAAATTTAACTGAAGAAAATGGTGGAGGATACATTAGAACTAATCCTGATGGGAATTCATACAATAACTTAGGTTAAAAACAGTTCATATTGAAAGTAAACTTTATGGATACGTATAATATAAAATAAAGTTGTAGTAAAAGTCATGTGATTTTAGGCCAGAAATGCCTAAACTTGCATGGCTTTTTTGCATTAAGTATAAGGTTCAGAGTATATGGGGTAACAAAAAATACAATAAAATATTTCTCTAATAATACTTAATTTCATCACAAACCCCTCACGATTCATATGTACTATATTAGTAAATAAAAGTTTATGAAGCATATATACAAAAAAATGTAGATTATATACTGTTTAAATTTTGAATAATAATATGAATAGGAGGCGTGTTTATGTTCTTATTACCAATAATAGTAGTTGTGATAGTAGGTTTTGCATTTAGAGGGTTAGGAGGATGGAATGGGCCTCATCATCACCACCATCATGGTCATCATCGCCATAGAAGATTTTAAATGGAATTTTTGTTTCATATCGATGCTAGAACATAATAAAAAAAAAGAAAAAGATTATTACAGGTAAAGGAGAGAGTTATACCCCTCCTTTTTTTTGCATATTAATCCATTTTGAGCTTATTATATATGATTGATGAGGAAATGCTCAATATTTGTACCACATGCCCCATTAGGAAGGTAAATCTCATGACCTTACAGGACATCTTTGCTAAAGAATAGAAAATCTTACATTACATAAAATATCCTCATGAAACAAAAGGAGGATATTTTTTATTCCTAGACTTGCAAGGGTAAAACTGATTTTTTATATAGTATATAGTGGTTATATAGCATATAATGGATATATTAATTAAAAGGAATATAACTGTTTATTGGTTGCTGAATTATAAAAGATTAAGAAATTATGTGAAAGATATCTACAACTTATAACAGGAAGACTTAATCTAACAAATACATAAGAAAACACATTTAGTAACCTAAAGGGAGGAAGGGATATTTTGACTAGTGATATAAAAAAGAGAATTGATATTGCTGCTAGAAGAATAGAGGCTGACCTAGTACTGAAAAATGCCAAAATTATAGATGTATTTTCAGAAGAAATAATTGAAGGGGATATAGCAATAAGTGATGACAGAATAGCTGGAATTGGAGAGTACTCTGGAAAAGAAGAAATTGATTTATGTGGAAAATATGTGGTACCAGGTCTTATAGATGGACACGTACATATTGAGTCATCAATGGTAACACCTGGACAATTTGCAAAGGCTATAGTTCCCCATGGAACTACGACCATAATAGCTGATCCCCATGAGATCGCCAATGTATGTGGATTAGAAGGAATAGAATATATTCTAGAGGGAAGCGAAAATAGTCCATTAGATGTATTTGTAATGCTTCCATCCTGTGTACCATCAACAGCCTTTGAAAATTCTGGGGCGAAACTTTCAGCTGAAGAACTAGAAAAAATGATTAACCATGATAGAGTATTAGGTCTGGGAGAATTAATGGATTATCCTTCTGTAATTGGAGGCAATGAAGAGATTCTTAAGAAGATAAAAATAGCTGGTGATAAGATAAAAGATGGTCATGGTCCAGAGATTGATGGAAAAGATCTAAATGCCTATGTAACTGCAGGAATATCAACGGAGCATGAATGCACTACTATAGAAGAAATGAAAGACAGAATTAGTTTAGGTATGTATATTTTAATTAGAGAAGGGTCGGCAGCAAGGAACCTAGAGGGTCTTATTAAAGGAGTAAATAGAGCTAATCTTAGGAGAGTATTATTCTGTACGGATGATAGGCACCCGGAAGATATATTGAAGGATGGACATATTGATAATAATGTAAGGTTGGCTATAAAGAATGGAATAGAGCCAATCTGTGCAATTAAAATTGCATCTTTAAATGCTGCTGAGTGTTACAGATTATATGATAGGGGAGCAATTGCTCCTGGATACATGGCAGACTTAGTAGTGGTAGATCATATTTCAAGCTTTAATGTTGAAAAAGTATTTAAAAATGGTAAATTAGTGGCTAATGAAGGTCAGCCATTATTCCAGATCAAAGATAAGAAGAATCCTAATGTATTGAATACTGTTAATTTAAAAGAAATACATAAGGACGATCTTAAAATAAAATTAGATTCTGATATTGTAAACGTTATAAAATTACTTCCACATAGCTTAGTAACTAAAAAGGCTGTTAGGAAAGTTGATACAGAAAATGGTTACTTTAAATATCATGATCAGCTAGATATATTAAAGCTTGTAGTAGTGGAAAGACACAAGGGAACGGGAAATATTGGACTTGGCCTTGTTGAAAACTTCAATCTGAAAAATGGAGCTATAGCTTCTACTATTGCCCATGATTCTCATAATTTAATTGTTATTGGTGACAACGATGAAGACATTCTCCTAGCTATTGAAGAAATAAGAAAAATAGGTGGAGGAGTTACCATATGCTCTAATGGAAAGGTTATGAAGTCATTACCTCTGCCAATAGGCGGATTAATGTCTGATAGATCATTAGATGAAGTAAATAAAGAACTTAAGGAAATGTTAGATATAGCCTATGGATTAGGTGTTAATAAGGAGATAGAACCATTTATGACTCTAGCATTCCTTGCACTTCCAGTGATACCTGAACTTAAACTTACGGATATGGGATTATTTGATGTTACAAAGTTTGACTTTGTAGATATTAGTGTGAAGAATTAGAAAGGCTGTAGTTATATTGTTTTCATATTTTAAGATGATTGATGTATTTTATTAATATATGAACGGGAATAAATAAAAAAACTAGGAAGTTGAATGTCACATTCAACCTCCTAGTTTTTATTGTTTCTTAGTAACTTGATCTTCCGTTGCTTGAATAAGATTAGCCATTTGTTTTCCTCCAACATAATCTCCTTCATCTTGCCTATAAGTCAAATCACCCGTATCTATTTTATTGTAATTAGATAAACCTAATTCTTGTGCAATTTCTTCTCTAAATTGATTGAAAGCTTTTCTAGCTTCAGGAACTACATTTTTATTTATAGACACAAAATCAACTCCTTAAGATAATCATTTATTAAATGCATATTATTAGTATGTGTGCCTCAAAATGATAAATTCCATGTAGATTATGGCATGTTGTCTCAAAAAATGAAATCATAACAAATATACTAAAATTGTAATAAAAGTCATGCATGTTTAGGAGGAAAACGCCCAAGTATACATGTTTTTTTGTATTAGGTAAATGGTAAAGTTGGTCTTTTGCAACATTAGCCTTTATTTAATCTACTTATAATTTTTACCATACATCTTTTTATTGCTTTAGTAATTTTCTTTCATTACAATATACATTATTAGGATAGGAAAATAAAGGAGGTATATAAACGGTAGAAGAAATGTAGTAAAAAGGAAGGTTGTTTACTTGTGCATAAGAGAAGGCGGAAAAGGATTTTATAAATTTCCATTTTGCATGAGAAAAAAAGTGTATTAATTGAAGGAAACAATGATGATATAGTAAAGACAAGAAAAGATTGGAGTGGTGAAATGAAGAGTTATCCTATAAGTGCGAAGGAACTTAAGGTAATAGAAATAATAGATAGGCAGAACTCTTGCACTGCAAAGGAAATAGGCAAACATTTGGGAGTTACGCCTAGAACTGTTTTAAACTACATAAAAAATATAAACGAGCTCATAGGAAAAGAAGTAGCTGAAATAAAACCCACTAAAGGTAGAAAATATACTATAAAAAAGATAAGTATTGAAAAATTTGAAAATATTACAAATACCCTTAAAAATAATGATCTTTCCATTCCAGAAGAAAGAATAAAAGAAATTATTAAAATACTTCTAGAAAAGAAAGAAATGATAAAGCTAGAAGATTTAGCAGAATCCCTTTATATAAGTAGAACCACTCTGATAAAAGATCTGAAAAGGGTATCAGGAATACTAAGTAACTACAAAATAGAACTAAAGGGTAAACCTAATGGTGGGATAGAAGCTCTGGGGGATGAAATGAATATAAGATTTTGTCTTTCTCAAATGCTATACAAAAGACAAAATGTGGAAATTGAAAAAAGTAAAAAATTTGCTCCAATAAGGAAGCATGAAGAGACTGTAGAAAAAATTCTTAAGGGTGTATTTAAAAAAACAAATTTTAAAGTATCTAGAGAGACCTTTAGAAATATTGTACTTCATATTTTAATAGCTATAGAAAGATTTGAAAAGGGAAATAAAATACAAAGAATTATTGAAAAAGTAAAAAATATGAAGGAAACAAGAGAATACAATATAACCCTGTCCATAGGGGAAGAATTAGAAAAGGAAATTGGGTTACAACTACCAATGGAAGAACTTATGTATATATGTCTTCATCTTCTAGGCAGGAAGCCTGTAGAAGAAATGATAGAATCTAAAAAGACTATAGAAATAAAGCCCATAGTGAAAAAAATGATTTCAGATATTCTTGATGAAATTTATGAAAATACAGGATTTTTCATGAAGGATGACAAGGAACTCATATGGGGACTTGAGCTACATCTCAATTTTGCAGTGAACAGAATTATGTTTAATATGAATATAAGAAATCCTTTATTTGAGGAAGTAAAGAAAAAATTTCCCCTTGCATATGAACTTGCCACAATAGGAGCTTCTGTAATTGAAAAAGAACTTGATGCAAAGGTAGATGAACATGAAATATCCTACTTAGCTATGCATATAGGTGGCTATATTGAAAGAAACAATTACAAGTATAAAGATATCCAGAGAGTTGCGCTCATATGTGGTACAGGTCTTGGGACAGCACAACTTATGCTTGTAAAAATAAAAAAAGTTTTAGGTGATCTTCAAGAAATAAAGACTTTTTCTTCATCCTACCTTGAATCTCAAATACTTGATGAATTTGATATTATTTTTACAACTATAGATTTAGATATAAATGTATCTACCCCCATCATAAAACTAGATGTACTTTTCGACGAAAGAGACCTTCAAAACAAGATAGCATATCGGAAGGTAAAACAAAAAATGTCTCAAAATAGTCCTTATATATTTAAAAGTCTCTTAAAAAAGAATATGTTTTTTAAGATAAATATGGAAATACCTGAAAAAATAATAGAATATATGGCACAAAGATGTATAGAAGAAGGAACAGCTGATGAAGGTTTCATGTATAGGATATTGGAAAGAGAACGCCTTTCACCTACTTCCTTTGACAATTTAATAGCTCTTCCCCATGCAATAAATTATAAGAGTAATGAAATAGAAATAGCTATAGGGATTCTAGATAAAACAGTAAAATGGGATAAAAAACCTGTAAAGCTAGTATTTATGGTTCTCGTTCCTAATGAAATCGTTGAAGATGTAAATCTTTTTATAAAAGTTTACGAAGACATTTTGAAGGTAGGTCAAAATAAAAATCTTCTTCAAAGGATGGCAAAAGTAAAAAATTTTGATGAATGTGTTTCATTATTCTAACAGGGAGGTTTTTTAATAATGAATAGGATAACCTTTCTTATTATGGTAGGAACTATAATGTGGATACTTCAGGCATTATTTAGTTTTTTTCAAATGAGAAATTTCAAAAATAATTTTGTAGAAATGAGAAAAAAAGGGAGAGTGGCCATAGGATTTAACAAAGGATTTTTCTTTTCAGGAATAGTAGTTTTGATAGGGATAGATGATAGGGCACATATTGAAGAAGTAAGATACATGCAGGGCGTTACTGTTTTAGCGAAGTGTAAAAAACTAGAAGGTCTTGAAGGAAAGAATCTCTTAAGTCTTAAAGATGAAGATTTAAAAGATTACAATAAACTAATAGTGAAAGCTATAGGTAAAGCAGTTGAAAATTATGAAAAACATGTGGGAGGTGGTGAAAAAAAGATAGAAAATTTAGAATGTGAGCAACTGACTTAATAAGAAAAATCGTAAATATGTTCATATTTTATTGAAAATAGTTGTTCACAAAAAATTAGAAAAACAAAAAAAGAAAGGAGAATTGTTTATGGCTCAGTTTTTTGAAATTCTTGCCAAAGGTGCAGAATGGTTTATGAATCTTTTTAGAGCAGGTGCAGATGTATTTGTTGCATTTGTCACAGGCATTATTCCATTATTGATAGCTTTGATGGTTATCATGAACGCTATAATAAAGTTTATAGGAGAAGATAAGATTGAAAGGCTTGCTAAGAAGAGTTCTGGAAATCCAATAACGAGATATTTAGTACTTCCTGTAATAGGTACTTTTGTATTTGCAAACCCTATGACCCTATCATTGGGAAAATTTCTTCCAGAGAAGTATAAACCAAGTTACTATGCTGCGGCAAGTTATTCCTGTCACAGTATGAATGGTCTTTTTCCACATATAAATCCAGGAGAATTATTTGTATTTCTTGGTATAGCTAATGGTATAACTGAACTTGGATTTTCTACTGCAGATTTGGCAGTAAGATATTTTCTTGTGGGTATGGTAACAAACTTCTTTAGAGGATGGGTAACAGATTTTACAACAACACTTGTTGAAAAGCAGCAAAATATAAAGCTTAAGGATACAGTTGAATTTCACTAATTGAAAGTAAATTTAATGAAAGTGAAAGGAGTAATTTAAATGACTTATAGATCAGTAAAAATAGTGAAAGGTTCAGGCGGTTGGGGAGGACCAATAATTGTAAGACCAGATGAAAAGAAAAATAAAATAGTATATATAACAGGTGGTACTAGACCTGACACTGCTGAAAAAATAGCAGAACTTACAGGATGTGAACTTGTGGATGGATTTACACAAGGAGTAAAGGATGCTGAGATAGCTTGTGTAGTAATAAATTGCGGAGGGACTTTAAGATGTGGCATATATCCTAAAAAGAGGATTCCTACTGTAAACATATTAAAGACAGGAAAAAGTGGACCACTTGCAGCCCATATAAAGGAAGACATATATGTATCTGGTGTAAAACCTGAAAATATAGAAGTTATATAAAGAAAGGAGAGTTATTATGAAGTATGCTACTGACAAGAAAATAAGTGAACAAAGTCAGAGTCTTGTTGCAAAAATAGGTATTGGAATAGGTAATATAACAAGTACTTTCTTTCAAGCAGGAAGAGATACTATAGATACCGTAATTCATACAATACTTCCATTTATTGCTTTTGTTGCTACCCTTATAGGAATAATCAATGCTTCAGGAGTAGGTAATTGGTTTGCAACCATGATGAAACCATTATCTGGCAGTGTGGGAGGGTTAATTATTTTATCTTTAATATGCTCATTCCCATTACTTTCGCCATTCCTTGGACCTGGTGCTGTAATAGCTCAGATTATTGGGGTTTTGATAGGTGTTGAAATAGGAAAAGGAAATATTCCACCTCAACTTGCATTGCCAGCATTATTTGCTATTAATGCTCAGGCTGCAGCAGATTTTATACCAGTAGGCCTTGGTCTTGCTGAAGCAGAACCTGAAACTGTTCAAGTTGGTGTACCTTCAGTCCTCTACTCTAGGTTTCTTACAGGTGCCCCAACAGTTATAATTGCATGGCTTGCAAGCTTTGGGCTGTATTCTAACTAACTGATTGAATTTGTGAAAATAGAGGGGTGATTAAATGGAGCTTATTTACGAAACTACTGTAACAGGAGTTGGAGAAAAAGCTATGGAGTTTTTAGATCAGGGGATGTTTATAATATTTAGGGATGATGCTCCTGAAGACTTAAAAGAATTTGCCATAATACATAAAGAAAATAATCTTTTAAGGGAAATAGAGAAAAATAACACATTAAAAATGGGAAATAAAGAATTTAAAATAAGATGTGTAGGATCTTCTGTAAATAAAAACATGAAGGAACTAGGTCATATAACCTTTAGATTCGACGAAGAGGAAGAGTGTCTTCCAGGGAGTATAAATCTTGAAAAAAAACATATACCAGAAATTAAAATTGGTATGCAAATAGAAATTTGGGGATAAAAAGAATGGAAATGAAATATCTAAGATCAAAAGGGCTAAAAGTGAAATAGAAATTTGCATATCCATCCTTATCTCCATTATAGATTGATATTTGAAGGAAATCAACAGGAGGTAATTAATATGAAGAAAGTTGCACTAGTAGTTGGTGGCGGCAGAAGTCTTGGCGAATATCTTTCTAAGCATATGGCTAAAGAAGGCTACCAAATAGCAGTAGCAGATATAAACCTTGATAATGCATTGAAAGTTGCAGCAGAAATTGGTGAAGATGAAGCAATGGGAGTAGGTGTAGATGCAACCAATGAAATGGAAGTAAAGGAAATGGTAAAGAAAGTAGCAGATAGATTTGGAAGAATAGATTTATTGATATATAATGCAGGAGTTGCAAAGTCAAGCAAGATAACAGATTTTAAACTCGATGATTTTAAATGGTCAGTTGATGTGAACCTTGTAGGATATTTTCTTTGTGCAAGGGAAGTATCAAAGGTGATGATAGAAAAGAATATCCAAGGTTCCATAATCCAAATCAATTCAAAATCTGGGAAAGTTGGAAGTAAACATAACTCTGGATATTCTGCAGCAAAATTTGCAGGGGTTGGTCTTACTCAAAGTCTTGCTCTAGATCTTGCAGAACACAAAATAACAGTAAATTCAATGATGCTTGGAAATCTCCTGGATTCAGACATGTTTGAGAGTCTTATACCTCAATATGCAAAAAAACTCAGCATAAAAGAGTCAGAAGTAAAACAAGTATATATCGATAAGGTGCCATTAAAGAGAGGATGCTCTTTTGAGGATGTGGCTAATACAATAACATTTTATGCATCAGATAAAGCAGCTTATATAACAGGACAATCGGTAAATATAACTGGGGGACAGGTAATGCATTAAGTTTTTCAAGTAAAGGATTAGTTTAAAGATTATATTTATCTAGGAAATAAATTTAAAATAAAAAGCCCTGCTGTTGATTTCAGCAGGGCTTTTTAAAAGGAGTTAGGTATTGAAGGGAGGCATTTAGGTGAAATATATTTTAGATACTGCAAATGTAGAAATTATAAAATATGCTAAGGAGTATTTTCCAATTGAAGGAATAACTACAAATCCTACAATAATTTCAAGGGAAAATAGAAATTTTCTTGATCTTATGGGAGAAATAAGAGCAGTAATAGGAGAAGATATACCTATTCATATTCAAGTAGTTTCAAATAATGCCCAGGAAATAGCTGAAGAAGGAAACGCAATTGTAAAAAAATTTGGTAAAAATATATATGTGAAAATTCCTGTGACAAGAGAAGGGATTAAGGCAATAAAAATTTTAAAGTCTGAGAATATAAAAGTAACAGCAACCGCTATATATACGTCACAACAGGCACTTATTGCAGCAAAAGCTGGTGCAGACTATGTTGCACCTTATGTAAATAGAATAGACAATTTATCTTCTAATGGATGCAATGTAGTAGGTAATATTATAAGGCAATTGAAAGCGTATGATTTAAAAACCAAAGTGATAGCCGCATCCTTTAAAAATGTTCAGCAGGTAGATAATGTGGCTAACATGGGAGTGCATGCTGTAACAGTAAGTCCAGAAATATTTGAGAAACTTCATATGCATCTTTTTACAGATGCTAGTGTAGAGCAATTCATAAAGGACTGGAAAAAAGTATATGGAGATAAAAATATTAGAGATATGATTTAATTAAGGAGGAGAAAATATGGAATGTTTAGTAAAAATTTTGAATGAATCAGGGGTACATGCAAGGCCGGCATCAGTTTTTGTAAAGACAGCATGTCAATTCTCATCAGATATAGCTATTAAAGTAAATAATAAAAATGTAAATGGAAAGTCTATTATGAATCTACTGAGTCTTGGACTTAAGAAAAATGATGAAATAATGATTACTGCAAAGGGGTCAGATGAAAAAGAAGCAATTGAAGCTTTAGTCCACTTAGTTGATTCAAAGTTTGGTGAATAAGGGAAAGTTTTTAGGGTAAGAACATAAGTATATATTAAAGTGTTTGGTAAGACATGGCATAAATAAATTCATCTTAAAGATAGTATTAAAAATATAGACCCTAGCAAACGAAATGTAAATACTATACAATTTAATAAGAGAAAGAAGTTACTTAGGAGGGATGAATAATGGCATGGATTAAACCATTAGAAGTTGAAGAGGCTAATGATGAGGCTAAAGAAATATTTAATGATTTCATGAGAGAAAGAGGAAATATTCCAAATATGTTTAGAACTTTGGCTCATAGACCAGCCTTACTTAAAACAGCTTTTGAGCATTTTACTGCTGTATTGAAAACTGGAACTGTTGATTTAAAATTAAAAGAAATGTTAGGAGTTAGGGTATCACAATTAAATGAATGTGCTTACTGACTTTCTTCCCATACTGCCATTGCAAAAAGGGTAGGAGTATCGGATGATACTATAAAAGATATGGAAAATAAACTAAAGAATCCAGACTTATTTACAGAAAGGGAATTAATAGCATTAGAATTTGCTGAGGAAATGACTATGAATTCCAATAATATACCAGAAGAATTATATAGTGACATGGAAGCACATTTTGACGAGGGAGAAATAATTGAGATCGCAAGTGTTATAGGTGCTTTTAACTATTTTAATAAATTTAATAATGCACTTAAAACAGAAATTACAAAGTAATAAAAAAAGCCATGTAAACTTAGGAATAAAGCCTAAATATACATGGCTTTTTTTATGTAAATACATAATGAAATTGGAAAAAATTATAAATATAAGTTACAATTATACATAGAATTCATGGCGCAATTTACTTTTCATATAGGTCTAAGTATATACTTTAGTAAAAAAATGAATTCCAATAAAATAATAGGAGTTGTTTTATATGGACAAAATTATATACACTTTATTTATAGCATCTATAGGTGGCTTTGTGGGACTAAAATTAAAGATACCAGCAGGAGCATTAATAGGAGCTATGTTTGCTGTGGCAATTTATAATATTTATACTGGGCAAGGTCATATGCCTAAAAGCTTTAAGATAGGAACACAAATTGTAGTTGGAGCCATGATAGGATTGAATTTTACAATGGAGGCAGTAAGTGAACTTAAGAAATTAGCCATACCTGCACTAATCCTAGTAGCGGCGTTAACAATATTTTGCATATGTCTAGGAATCATAATATCTAAAATTGCAGGGATAGACTTAGTAACCGCAATGTTCAGTTGTGCACCAGGAGGATTGACAGATATGGCACTAATATGTGAGCCTTATGGAGCAGAAGTTCCCACAGTAGTTTCATTACACTTAATGAGATTAATTACAGTAATAGCCATATTACCATCTGTTATAAAATTACTATCATCATATATAAGAGTATAGAAAATAGAAGATTATTTTTAGCTATGGGATTATTATAAATGTCCTATAGTTTTTTTATTTATCTATGGAAAAAAATATGAAAATATATGTACTATGAGTTTTAAAAGTAATCATATGGGTATTAATATTTATAAGTTAACATAAAAAAATAGTGAAATACCAAGTGGATGAAAAGATTAAAGTCACATATGGTGAAAAATAGAATAATCTATAAGGAATATGTATTACATGAAAAATTTAAAGAAAATGGAGTGGTAAAAATGACTAAAAAGCTTGAAATTTATAAATGTGAAGTTTGTGGAAATATGGTAGAGGTACTTAAAGGAGAAGGAGCACCACTTGTATGTTGTGGTCAGAAAATGACTTTACTAGAAGAGCAGACAGCTGATAGTTCAACGGAAAAGCATGTGCCATTTATAGAAGAATTAGAAGATGGATATAGGGTTAGAGTAGGAGAAAGTCAAAATCATCCTATGGTAGAAAAACATTATATTCAGTGGATTGAATTGACTGTAGGAAACAAGGTTTATAGACAAGAATTAACTCATACAGATAAACCCGAAGCTGTATTCAAAGTAGAAAAATCAGAAAATGTTACTGCAAGAGAATATTGCAATTTACATGGACTTTGGAAAGGAAATTTATAATATTATAGTAGGAATTAAATGAAAGTCTTTAAGGCGAGAATTTATCTGCCGTACCAATAGGTGAGATAAACTCTCGCTTTAAATTTACACTTTTTTATTTTTTACATATTATAAATTTTTAGGGAAAACGTACTCATCTTTAGGATAAAAATCTATTGTGTTTTTTTAGAATATTTTGTCAAAAAAACACTAGTGACCATAACGAATTTATAGTATAATAGGCTGTATTTCAAAAAAACAAAAAAAATCGTGTTTTAGAGTAGCGTATAAAATTTAAATAAGAGATAACAAGTAGGAAGGAGTGAAAATTTTATGAACTACAATAAAAAAGAAATATTAAAAAGAGTATTGTTTATTATATTAGGCAGTTTAATAGTATCTATAGGTATTAACATTTTTTTAATGCCACATAAGTTTTTAAGTGGTGGAGTTGGAGGAATGGCTTTAATTCTTAAGTATGTAACAGGAATTTCATCAGGTTATTATGTATTTCTTTTAAATATACCTATATTTTTAATGGGAATGAAACAAATTGATAAAGAGTTTTGCATATTTAGTTTAATTGGAATGCTATCATTATCCATATGTATGGTTTTAACAGATAATTTTGCTCAATATTATTATGTGGACGATAAAATAATATCAAGTATATATGGAGGTATACTTGCGGGACTGGGTGGCGCCCTTGTATTTCAAAATAGAGCATCCATGGGAGGCGCAGATATTATTGCTGTAATATTAAGACGGAAAACTGGTGGAAATATAGGTAGCTATCTATTTGGTATGAATATTGTGATAATAATGATAGGTGCATTTATTAATGGCATGGATATAGCTCTTTACACTTTGATGTCCATCTATATTTCAACTGAAGTAATGAATAGGGTACTAAACGGAATCGAAAGAAAGAAACTATTATTTGTAGTTACTCAAGAAGAAAGAGAAATTGCAGATGCTATTATAAAGGAAGTTGGTAGAGGAGTAACATTCCTTAATGGTCAAGGGGCCTATACGGGAAATGAAAGAAATGTGATTTATTGCATTGTTACTTTAAGACAATTACCTAAAATTAAGAAATTAATTGAAGATATGGATCCTCAAGCATTTATTTCCATATTAGATATTTCAGAAGTACATGGTAGAGGATTTAAAAAACCTGCTTTGTAGAAATAATTCATGGATTAGAATGTTAACGGATTAATCTCATCACAGAAAAATAAAAATTATATAAAATTATAGGAAATAGATAAGTAGATTCTGCTTATCTATTTATTTTTAATAAAATTGGAACATTAGATATGAAAAACTAGAGATAAATTAAGGAAAGAATATATTGTATAAAAAATATACATATGTACAAATTTTGATTTCCATGAAAACAAGAAGAAGAAGGTAGGTGTATGTATAAAAATCATACAATTTGTGAATGGAATATGGAATACGTAATTAAACACAGAAATAGCAAAACTAAGACGTTAACACATCTTAAGAGAATATAGAGATTAAAGAGTAACGTTGGCATCACCCTTGCTAAGAAGATATATATGAATATGGCATAAATATAATAATTAATTATTAAAGGGGGAAGGGTAGAAATGGCTAAAGAATATACTGGAGCAACAAATTATATGAATGGAACAAATCTTTTTAGATTTTTAGTATTTAGTGGATTAGGTATCTTTATGTTTTTCATTCCTATTGAGGTGGCGGGAAAATCATCCATACCATTAGGTCATATAGTTAACTTTTTTGCAAAGGATTTACATGGACCATCTTCTATATATGCTGTAATTATAATGATATCAGGAAGCATTATACCATTTATTGACAAATCATGGAATAAGAATACAACTAATATTATTTTTTCAGGATTTAAGATTTTAGGAGCCGTATTTGGGGCTATGGTATTTTTGAATATGGGACCAGATTGGGTTTTAGCTAAAAACTTTGGGCCATATTTATATGA
The DNA here is from genome assembly GCF_002270055.1 of Anaeromicrobium sediminis. NCBI lineage: Bacteria > Bacillati > Bacillota > Clostridia > Peptostreptococcales > Thermotaleaceae > Anaeromicrobium > Anaeromicrobium sediminis. The sequence goes on from NZ_NIBG01000003.1 coordinate 33,564, forward strand.
AGTTGTTGGTATAAAAGTAGGACTTATTGTTCCTATTGGAGCAGTTTTCTTATCTTTTATAGTGGGTTACGGATTAATAGAGTTTATTGGAGTTTTTTTAAGGCCAGTTATGACACGTATATGGAAAACTCCAGGAAGATCAGCTATAGATGCAGTTGCATCCTTTGTGGGAAGTTATTCAATTGGCCTTCTTATTACTAATCAAGTATTTAAGAAGAACAAATATACTATAAAAGAAGCTTGTATTATTGCTACTGGTTTTTCTACCGTATCCGCAACCTTTATGATAGTCGTTGCAAATACTATGGGGATTATGGATATGTGGAACATTTTTTTCTGGACTACGTTGATTGTAACATTTGCTGTTACTGCATTAACAGTACGTATGTGGCCTTTAAAAAATAAGCCTGATACTTATTATAATGGTGGTAAAGGAGTACCTGAAGAATATGGTGAGGGTAATTTGTTTAGAAATGCTCTTGAAGAAGGATTAAAGGCAGCACAAAATCCTGCTCCACTTCATATTTCAGTATACAATAATCTAAAGGATGGAGTTAGAATTGTTATGGGTTTTCTACCCATAGTAATGTCTATTGGTCTTCTTGGACTCCTATTAGCTGAATTTACACCTGTATTTGATTACTTTGGATATATTTTTTATCCATTTACCCTATTAGCAAGACTCCCTGAACCTATGTTAGCTGCTAAAGCTAGTAGTTCAGGAATTGCAGATATGTTCTTACCTTGTCTAATTGCACAAAGTGCACCATTAGTAACTCGTTTTGTAATCGCTGTAGTTTCCATATCTGAAATACTATTTTTCTCTGCAATTATACCAGTGATTATGGCAACGGATATTCCAATAACTATTACGGATATGATAATTATTTGGATAGAGAGAACCATATTTACGATTCTAATTACTGCTCCAATTGCCCATTTAATTCTATAGATTTAATTGGTAAATAAAAAATTCTTAGGTCATGACCTAAGAATTTTTAGCTATATACATTTAATTGTAAATCTTTCTATAGTTGTAAAAGACCTAGAACTGTTGATTTATTATGAATTTGAAGAGTTCCATCTTTTATAGAAGATACTTCTCCAATAGATAGAGCTCCTTCTACTTCTACGTCCATATATTGTTGAATATTTTCCAGTTCATCTTCAAACCTATCATTCATGAACATGGCTCTAGATATACAATCAAATAGTAGGGGGCGATAATTTTCAAACTTTTGTCTGGCGCATCTTCTAGATATTTTAATAGATGCTGCCATTAAAGAATCAATATCTCCTTTTAAAATATCTACTTCACAATCCATAGGTATATTTGCCACATTGATTATTTCACTGTTCTCATTAAGGGCAATAGGATCTCTAACTATATGGCTTTTATCATCCCTTATTATACCGAAGGGATAATCCTTAGCAAATTCAAAGAAGTCAGATTTAAATAAAGTTAAATTAGCTTCATCTTCAATTACATGTTTATATACTTCAAAGGCATGATCATAATCTAATGTTCTTAATATATTGTCTAAAGAATCTGTAACTCTAAATGGTCCCGCTAATTTATGCCAACCATGTTCCACTTCTATTACAGAATTAGCTTCAATAATAGATACAATCATGGCATCCTTAAAGACACCCTTATTATTAAATAAACAAGGTTTATGCTCTAAACTATAAAAACCAGCTCCGCCACCTATATATTTAACATTCTTATCTAATTTTTTATAGATAGTATCTGCAAGGGCTTTCATCTGACTTGAAAGTCCATCTACTAATACTAAAGCAGTAGCATTTTTTAGCTTTGTAAAATCTAAATTACATCTCATCATGTAAGGTAGAATAACAGAAGTATAAACAGGTGTATACTTTTGCATTATGAAACCTTCACTATGGCATTTATCTCCTACTAACAATCCTGAATATATACCGCCAAAGATCTTCACATTTTTTTCATTACAAAATTCAATTATCTCATTCACTTCATCACAAGACTTGTCACCTACAAGAATAAGAAGTTCATCCTTTTCAGTAAGAGCCATCTTATCTATTTTCTCTTTTAGCTTATGTAGTGTTTCTAAATACATAATATATCCCCCTTGTATTTATGTGGTCCGAGGACCAATTAAGCACATAGTAATATTTTACCATATAATGGAGAAATATTGTAGTTTATGTAATTTTGTGTTAATGTTTTTTATGGTATTCATAAATTGAGAGGGGGGTTATTAATGGAAAGGTCTATATTATTTTTAATAGCAGGGTTATTTGCAATAATTTGTACTTTAAAAAAGCCTGCATTCTATTGGGAAAGTCGTAAGGCTAGAAGAATGAGAGGATTTATAGGAGATACTGGAACAACTATTTTCTACTTAATAATAGGAACTTTTCTAACGGGAGCAGGAATAATTAATTTATTCCAATAAGGGTAAACATACTAGGAAGAAAATCTTAGTATGTTTTTTATTTAGGACAAAAACTTCTTTATAAATAACTTAATCAAGAATAACTTAATTACGATTAAGTTAATCGTAATTAAGTTATTCTTTTATCAATTTATATATTGTGATAATGTACTTCTAATATTTAAATAATGGAGGGATGAATATGGAAGTATAAAAAATATAATAATTTGTTTAATATTAATAGATTCAGTAGGGAAGATAGAAAGCCCATACTGAATCTAATTTTATTTTATACCAATTCCTTTAATAAAAGCACCTTTCCAAAAACGTTCGTATTCTATTATTTTGAAGTTAGCCTGTTCTATAAAATAGAGTGTATTACGATTCAAATTACAACCACTGGCTATTTTTCTCCAAAACTTATTTGATTTATCCATGATATCACTATAAAAACTTTGATCAGACAATACATGTTCCATAAAATAAATTTTCCCTCCAGGTTTTAAAACTCTGTAAACTTCCTCAAAACCTTTTAATGGATCAGGGACTGAACAAAAAACTAAGGTAAAGATTACAGAATCAAAAGAATTAGATGGAAATGGCAAAGATTCCGCACTACCCTCAAAAAAATTCACAGAAGCATTTTTAGGGAATGGATAGTGAACCAATTTCTTACTGAAGGATAAATCCAATAGGGTTAAATCAGTAATATTGTGAAAGTTATAAAAAGCACAGTTTGCTCCTGTTCCTGGGCCTATCTCAAGAACCTTTCCAGAGGCTTTAGAAATTAAATGCCTTCTCCTTTGAGATAACCCTTTTTTTTCTAAAGGATTCATAAGGGTGTCAAAAATCATGGAAGAAAAATCGATCATTTCCTTTACCTCCCCTATATTTTAAACTAAAATATTTTTCTCAATCAAACAATATATCCTATTTTATTATTGTGCATGAACCTTGGAGGAATCCTCAACTGCTACTAACTTTGTTGTAATCATTCCCATCCAGCAACTGATCCTAATAGGACCTTCCTTAGTAGGTATAAATTCTATTACAGTATCTTCAGACATAAGATCCATTTCAATACCATATTCAGGAATTACTAATGGATTATTACACCTGTTAATTCCTAATACATCTAGATTTATTTTTACAGGTACTCCAACCTGTACTGTTTCAATCTCAGGTGTATAAGACCTGCCATTTACAACCATATTAATAACTTGCTTTCCATCTTCCACTCTTAAATCAGAGGTTTGAGTTATTGCATCCTTTGGTACTCCTAAATCAAAGGCAACACCTGATAAGGCTAATCCCCTATTCACCATAATAAGACCTAATACCATTACAAGTACTGCACTTGTTTTTATCATTCTTCTGCCTGATCTGTTGCTAATTAAAGATGTAATGAATCCAAAACCAAGCATGAGTGGAACTGTTCCAATACTAAAATAAAACATGGATAAAGCTCCCTTTACAACACTACCTGTACCTAAAGCATATAATTGCATAGTTTGAAGTGGTCCACAAGGCATGAAACCATTTAAAAGACCAATAAATAGAGGACTTAATGGCTTTGACATACTCCTTTTCCCTAAGGACAACTTAGGGATTTTTAATTTCATCCAATTTGGAAAAGTAAGGATATTTAACATTTTAAATCCTAATAAAAACATGAAGATTCCAGCACCAATAGCAACTGCTCCCTTAAATTGTCCAGTAGGAGAAATAATTGATCCTAAACCACCTACAATCCCACCAATAATTGTATAAGAAATAATCCTCCCCGTATTATATAAGAGTGATGGTAAAATATTTCTGTTTTGTGATTGATGACTTACACTTTGAGATAAAGCGATGCCACCACACATGGCTATACAATGGATGGATGTTAATAATCCTACTAAAAAGATTAACCCATATCCCATTTCTTGTGAAATGTCAGGAATGAAATTAAAACCAATGGTGTTTTTTATCATATAAAATCCAGCAAATAATAAAACAAGGAAAGGAAGTACAGTTGTAAAAGGATTTTTAGTCCTTTCTAATATGCCATATCCTAACTTTTCAATGGCACGTATAACTGTTTGTGAATTTATTTTGTTTTCATTATATGTAATTTCTACTGTTGATTTCCTAAAACTTGCTTTTACTTTCTCTATCCCCTTAAGTTTCATCAATGTGGACTTAATGCGTTTTTCACAATTGTTACATACCATGCCATCCACAAATAAAGTTATCTTTCTCGACATACCCCTACCCCCTATACCTATAGTAATTTTATTCTATCATCTCTAAAAGTAGTTGTCAAAACATTTAGAATAGATAGAATTAAACCAATTAATAATAACTATCCACCTGTTGAAAAAAAACCTAAAAGTTGTAAAATGTAAATAAAAGGCAATTAACTAGGGGGTACATATATATGAAATTTAATAAGGATATTTTTATAAAGGAAGCTACAGATTTTTTATTAAATTGTCCCATGAATAAAATAGAAAAATTAGATGATTTGATAATATATGATAAAGTAATATTTGGTTTTGCCTCTTCTGAGGACAAATTATTTGAACAATTAAAAAAAGAAAAAGCGATAGGCCCTAATCATAGGACACCAAAGGAATGGATGCCTGAGGGAAGAACGGTCATATCCTATTTTTTATCCTTTTCTAAAAGGGTTAGAGAAAGTAATAGGATAGGTGAGTTACCTTCTACTGAATGGCTTTATGGACGTATTGAAGGTGAGCTAATGAATTTAGAAATGAAGAAATTTATTATTAAGGAATTAGAGAAAATGGGTGTGACAGCCATTGCTCCAACGATGGATAAAGATTTTAGAGTGGAAAACAGGAAAAGTAATTGGTCTGAAAGGCATGTAGGGTATGTGGCAGGACTAGGAACCTTTGGCCTTAGTGAATCAATAATCACTAAACTAGGAGCAGCAGGTAGAGTAGGAAGTGTAATAACTTCCTTGGAAATAGAACCAACCCATAGGGCTTATAGTGGTATATATGAGTATTGTTTGTGGTATAGGGATGGATCCTGTGGAAAATGCATAAAAAGATGTCCTGCCAATGCCATATCAGAAAAGGGAAAAGATAAAGATTTATGTGCAGGGTTTGTAGATATGACTAAAGAAAAATATGATCCAAGATATGGCTGTGGAAAATGTCAGACGGGGGTAGTGTGCGAAAATAGAAATGTACTTTTAAGAAAGGAAGATTAGATGAAACATATGAAAAAAATATGGACATTTAAAAAACACTTTATACTTAGCTTATTAATAGGCTTATTTATTGGAGTATTTAATAAATTATTCCCGGGAAATGAGGCGGCTAGCATTGGAATAATTGGGGGAGCAGATGGCCATACGGCTATATTTGTGGCAAATTCAAAGGAAGAAGTAGGTGGTATTATGAAACTCATAATCCTTTTAACGATGGAAGGTATTTTTAATGGTATTATAGGTTTTATTATTTGCCTAGGTCTATATAAGCCTGTAAAAGCAGGCATGGAAAAGATATTATCATAGTTTTACACTTTAAAAAAATTCATGTAACAATTTATTAAATAAAAGACAAATAAAAAGATATAATAAATCCTTGTGACTTTCATAAGAAATAGGTTAAAATATATGATAATATGAAGATAAAGTAGGTGGGTCAGTTGAGTTTAACTGTGGGAGATACTTGTAATCTTCCTAGATTACAAGATGTAAGACTAATAGCTGGTGAAAATGGATTAGGGAAAATTATTAAAGCCGTTGGCATTTTAGATTATGAAATAGGTGGGTGTATTAAAACTGTTTTTCGGGAAGGGGATTTTCTAGTAACCAGTTTATATCCCATAAGAGAAGAGCAGCACCGATTGATAGAAGTAATAGATGAACTAGTAGAAATTCGGGTCTGCGGATTAGCTATCAAAAACATTTATTTTAAAGACATTTCTCAAGAAGTTATTGACTATTGTAATCAAAATGATTTTCCTATTTTTTTATACACTGAAAAAACTTATACGGAAAATATTATCTATGATATTATTAAAGCTTTAAAGGATGATGAAGACAACTTGTATCTATCTTCAAAGGTACATGGACTTTTAAGTGCAAACCTTTCAGAGAACATGGTTAGACGTGTGGCTTTAGAAATTAATTCAAGTTTTCATGAAAATATTTTTGTTGTATATATGAAATGTAATGAAGATCCAAAGTATATTATTTCTACCATTAACAACGGCCCTGCAAGAGACCTACACAGTACGGCATTATTGGTTGAAAATGGTGTGCTATTAATCATATCGAGGGAAGAAGAGAGTATTAATATAACAGAGTTTTTATCAAGGGGAGGTATGAATTCTGGAGATTACGTAATTGGCACTTCTAGTGGAATGAAACTACTAAGTAAATTAGATGAAGCCATAAAAGAGGCCATGTATGCAGGAAGAACAGCAGAGGCCTATGGTTGTGACTATATAAACTTTAATAATATAGGTATTAATAAAGTAATCGTTCCGATGCTAGAAAATGAATGGCTAAAAAAATATTATAATAGCATGATTATGCCTTTAATGGATTATGATAAAAGACATGAAACGGATTTAGTGAAAACTGCTTGTATTTATGTAAATAATGAGGGCGATATTAATAAGACAGCAAAGGAATTATTTCAACATGGAAATACCATTCGATATAGAATAAAAAAGATAAAAGGATTATTGCACATTGAATCAGATACTTCTGGTTTTTATGAACAACTGGCCTTTATGGTAAGAGTATACATGATAATGAATAATAAGATTTAAACGTTAGAACATCTAAGGATGTTCTTTTTTTTGTTAGAAATATGCGTAGGATTGTAAAAGTTACAAAAAAGTCTGACAATTATTAGAACATTTACAATTGAAGGGTTGGTATAATGATACAAACAATAAGAATAATTATGCAAAGTCCATAGGAGGTGTTATGTGTGCTTACATATAAGGATGTTCAATTGGCATATGAAAGAATTAAAGAACATATTTGTACAACATCCCTAGAAAAGAGTTTCCGATTAAGTGATAAAGATTCGGAGGTCTTTATGAAGCTTGAAAATCAACAGCCTGTTGTAAAGAGTTATAAAATCCGTGGAGCTATGAGTAAAGTAACAAGCTTAACAAAAGAAGAGATTAAAAGAGGAGTAACGGCAATTTCTTCGGGAAATCATGGGGCAGCTTTAGCCTATACGGCTTCAAAACTCGGAATTTATCAGGCAGAAATCTTTGTTCCAAAGAATACACCCTTTCCAAAAGTTGAAAAAATGAGTCGCTTTGGGGCTAAAGTGAATAAGGTGGGGAAAGATTTTGATGAAGCTCATCATATAGGTGAAGAAAAAATAAAGGAACAAGGATTTATTGAAGTAAATCCCTGTGAAGATCCGGTATGTATAGCTGGCCAGGGAACTGTTGGGTTAGAAATACTTAGTCAGAATCCAGCCATTGATGTGATTATCACACCTATTGGTGGGGGAGGGTTAATCACTGGGATTGGTGTTTATGCCAAACATATAAACCCAAATATAGAAGTGATTGGCGTTCAGACAGAGGCCAGTCCTGCAATGAAAAAGTCTTTAGAAGATAAGGTTTGCTACGAATATTTCAAATCATCTGAGAGTATTTGTGATGCTTTAATTGGTGGTATTGCCCAAAATCCTTATAAAATGGCAGAACAGTGTATTGATGATGTGATTCTTGTTACAGAAAAAGCCATAGGAAAAGCTACAGTAGATATGTTGAAATATGAAAAAATACTGTGTGAACCATCAAGTGCTATTGGATATGCAGCTTACGAAGAAAATAGAGAGCGCTTTAAAGGTAAAAAGGTAGCTTTGGTAATCACGGGTGGAAATATAGGAGATGAGGTATTCAAATCCTTAGTAGAACAATATTATTAATTAATGGGAGGAAACAATATGTTTAAGGTGAAGGTTTTAAATCAAGAAGTAATCAAAAAGACATTGGGAATGAAACAAGTAATTGAAGGTGTAGAAAAGGTATATACCCTAAAGGCAGAGAAAAGAGCTCATGTATGGCCTATGATCTTTCACGAATTCGAACCTGGTGTAGCAGATATGGATATTAAATCTGGATATCTAAAGGATGCGGATATTTATGGATTAAAGCTAGTTTCCTGGTATGGTGAAAATCCTAAAAAGGATTTACCGCCACTTATTGGAACGACCCTTTTATTTAATATGAAAACAGGGGCACCAATGGGTCTATTGAGTGCAGAACATATTACAGGTATGAGAACGGGTGCAGCAGGTGCCATTGGGGCTAAGTACTTGGCAAATAAAGATGCTGAAAACTTTTTAATGGTAGGGACTGGACATCAAGCACCATTTCAAATTGCGGCAATTTTAATGGCCATGGAGAATATTAAAACTGTAAGATTATACGATCCGCTTAACTTTGAAAAGGCTAAAGAACTTGAAGGAAACATAAAAGGATTATTAAAAGAGGAATTCCTTCAATACTACAAAGAGGATGAAGAAACTTATAATGCTTTAAAGAAAAAGTTTAATGTAGCCTTTGAAGCGGTAGAAGATTTAGAGGATGCGGTGAAGAAAAGTGAAGTTATTACAACTGCAACACCATCAAGAAAACCAATGATTATGAAAGAATGGGTAAAGCCTGGAACACATATTAGTTGTGTAGGGGCAGATATGTCTGGGAAGCAGGAAATAGATGAAAATATTTTTGGTGTAGCAAAGGTAATTGTGGATGATGTAAATCAAGCAACAAATGTGGGTGAAACTGAAATGCCTATTAAGAAGGGGATTATTGATGAAAGTCATATTATAGGAGAAATTGGAGAAGTTATGTTAGGAAATATTAAGGGAAGAACTTCTGAAAGTGATATAACTGTTTATGATTCAACAGGAATCGCTTTACAGGATTTAATGATTTCAAACTTAGCTATTCACATAGCAAAAGAAAAGAATATTGGGGAAGAAATTTTATTATAGGGAGAGGTTGAAATATGAAAATTAGAGACTTCGGTGTAGAAATTTGGATGAATCTATATGAAAATAACTGTGAATATAATTTGGCAGAAACTTGTGTAGAATCCTTAACTGTAAAAGAATTACTTCAAATAGCAGGGAAAGAAGAAGAAGTCATTGAAAATATTTTGAATATGAAACTAACTTATGGTGCCATTGAAGGGGCAATTCCCCTTAGAAAAGGAATTGCATCTCTTTATAAAAAAGCAAAGCTTAATAATATTTCTGTTACTCATGGAGCCATTGGTGCAAATGAGCTAGCATTAATGACTTTGGTAGAACCCCATGATCGTGTAATATCTGTATTACCCACTTATCAGCAACATTATTCCATTCCAGAATCTATTGGAGCTGATGTGAAAATATTAAAGCTTTTACCTGAGAATAATTTCTTACCTGATTTAGATGAATTAAGAAGTTATGCAAATGAAAAAACAAAATTAATTTGTATTAACAATCCCAATAATCCTACAGGGTCATTAATGGATGAATCTTTTCTTAAAGAAATTATTGAAATTGCCCGATCTATAGATGCATATATTTTGTCAGATGAAGTATATAGGGGATTGAATCATAATGGACAGAGCTTTTCTGCATCTATTGCGGATTTATATGAAAAGGGAATCAGTACGGGAAGCATGTCTAAGACCTTTTCTTTAGCAGGCCTTCGAATTGGTTGGATTTGTGGACCTGAGGAATTTATTGAAATGATTAATAGAAGAAGGGACTACAATACTATTAGTTGTGGTATGATCGATGAGTATTTGGCAGGAATTGCTTTAGAAAATAAGGAAAAAATTATTGGAAGAAATTTAGGTATTCTAAGAAATAATATTAAAATATTAGATAAATGGATTGCACAAGAGCCGAAGCTTAGCTATGTGAAGCCAAAGGCAGGAACCACTGCTTTTGTTAAATATGATTTTGATATACCCTCGGAGGAATTTTGCGAAAAACTATTAAAAGAAACAGGGGTCATGTTTGTTCCTGGCAAAGCTATGGATATGGAAGGTTTTATTAGAATCGGCTATGCTAATAATGCCCAAGTTATAGAGGACGGATTGAAAAAGGTATCTCAATTCCTGAAAGATTTATAGGAATAAATGAAACTTTTAAACTAAAAAGTACATAAACTTACTTTTTTATAAACAAAGCATATAAACTATGCTTTGTTTATTTTTTTTATATTTACCAAAAAATGTGTTTTAAATATGTTTTATGTGGTATATATATGAAGGGTGGGGGAGAAATCAAAAAAGTAAAAGATGAATCCCAAAATAAAAAATATATATTCGGAATTAATAGGAGGAAATTAAAATGGAAAAATTTATTTGTAAAGTATGTGGATATGTACATGAAGGAGCAGAAGCACCAGAGGCCTGTCCTCAGTGTAAAGCACCAAAGGCGCAATTCGTAGCACAATCTCAAACAGATTTAAGCTGGGCAGATGAGCACTTTGTAGGAGTAGCTAAAGATGTAGACCAAGAGATATTAGAAGGATTAAGACAAAACTTCATGGGAGAATGTACAGAAGTAGGAATGTACTTAGCTATGAGCCGTCAAGCAGATAGAGAAGGATTCCCAGAAGTAGCAGAAGCATATAAGAGAATTGCATGGGAAGAAGCAGAGCATGCTGCTAAATTTGCAGAGTTATTAGGAGAAGTAGTAACAGATTCTACTAAGAAAAACTTACAAATGAGAGTAGATGCAGAGCATGGAGCATGTATGGGTAAAAAAGAATTAGCAACTAAAGCTAAGAAATTAAACTTAGATGCAGTTCATGACACTGTACATGAAATGTGTAAAGATGAAGCAAGACATGGAATGGCATTTAAAGGATTATTAGAAAGATATTTTGGAAAATAAGATAAGTTAAAAGCAGGTACCTAAATGGGGTACCTGCTTTTTAATATCATTAATAACCGCCACCAAAACCACCAAAGCTACAGTTACAGAACAATATTACTAGTAATAAGAAGAAGAATAGTAAACTACTATTGTCACCAAGTATACCACCAATGTGTTCATATTGTTTATCAGCCATCTAATTATGCCCCCTTTATAATTATGGATTTACTAAATTTATTCCTTTGTTTGTGCCATAATACAAAGTATTCAGGTTAGAAGACATGTGTTACTAAATAATGGTTTTTCTTACTTTACACATGACAAAACTACTCCTAATAAGAATAATATATCTGAAGCAGACACTAAGATGTGTCTGCTTTTTTTAAGTAGAATTTAATATAATTGTTATATTTCCGTAATTGTAAGTAAATTTCATGTTGTGTATAATTGTAATTGTTTTCGAAAACAGGAAAAGAGGGATAATGATGAAAAGTTTTATGTTATTTTATTTAATTAGTATGTTTACAGGAAACCCTTTAATGGCATTAATTGGAGTTATTATAATCTATGCCTTAGCAGATAAATTTTATTTTGGATTTTTACCTGATTTTACAAAGTCCTTTAGAAGAAATAGAAGAATAAAAAAGAACTTAAAGGCCTTGGAATTAAATCCTCAAAATGCACAAGCGGCTCTGTCTTTAGGATTGTTGTATGTTGAAAAGAAAAGATATAAAGAGGCAATCCAGTATTTAAATCACCCTAAATTAAAGGATAATGAAACGGCTAATTATCTGTATAATATGGGCATAAGTTTAATGGAAATAGGAGAAATCGGTGAGGGGAAAGAGTGTATTATTAAATCACTAGATTTAAATCCAAGTGTAGGATATGGATTACCATATATTTATTTACTAAATAGCGAAATGAAAAGTAAATCATCCAATTTAGATAAAATAAGGGATTTAGAAGAAAAGATAGAGAGATTTTCTAATACAGAAAACCTATATAAAATGGGTATGATTTATAAGAACCTAGGGAATAAGGATAAAGCAAAGAGATTATTTTCAAAGGCTATAACTGAATATTCCTATTGTCCAAAGGGAATAAGGAGAATTCATAGAAAGTGGGCTATTTTATCCAGAATAAGAAAGATCAAATAATAAGGGCAGTATAAGTAGCTGTGTTATCATACACAAAATAAGATACATATATGCCTTTTAATGTTAAAAGACCAGAAGCATTTCTGGTCTTTTTAATTTCCTTAGTAACCGCCAAAGCCTCCAAAGATTCCACAGTTACAGAATAAGATAACAAGTAATAAGAAGAAAAATAATAAACTACTATCAGCTCCACCATATCCTATATTGTCACACATTTAATTCCACCTCCTTTATAATTATGTATTTATTAAACCTAATCCTGTACTTGTCTTATAGTACAAAATATTCAGTTGAGAGGACATGTGTTACTAAATAATGCTTTTTTATGCCTAAGTTAATGATGTTAAAAAGAATTGGGGAAGCTCCCAATCCTCTTTAACATCATTAACAACCACCACCGTAGCCACCAAAGCCACCAAAGTAACAGTTGCAGAATATTATTACTAGTAATAAAAAGAAGAATAGTAAACTATTATCGCAACCATATCCTCCATAGTCTCTATCACACATTTAGTTACACCTCCTTAGAAAATATGTAGTTATTAAATTTAATCCTATATTTGTGTTATAATACAAATTATTCATGTTAAAGGACATGTGTTACTTAATAATGAATTTTTTTTGCCTTTTTTAGGATTTTATAAAAGATGTTTATTTAAAATAAATAATCAAATTATTTCATCATGCCTATAAAATTTGTTTCCAAAATAATAAAGCCCTGGATATATATCCAGATGCTTAATCCCCTTACCCACACCTCAACTAAATCAACAAACTAGTACACGGTAGTTACATTTACAGTCTACTTGTACACTTGTGACAATACTGAGCATAAATTGTACTAGGTGGATTCGAACCACAAACATGCTACATGTTTGCTAATCTTGGTCCAACTTTCCCTGTTGGCGGGTTTGTACTCACTTTTGTCAATTTAAGTCTACCAACTTAATTTTTTATTTTAGTTCAGTGGTCCAATTTTGTCCTTGTATTTTTGTATCTAGTTCTCTAAAGGCTTTAGATAATGGAACAAAAAACAATCTCACGATTAATTTTAGAAAAAAACTAACTTGCCCTAACAATTACTTGGAAGATTAGATAAAATATTTTTTTGAAATGGAGTCATACTTATGAAAAAAATTGAAGTCATATGCATTGATATGTTTCAAACTTTAGTAAACATTTATTCAAGAAAAGAGTTTATTTGGAAGAGAATTTTGAAAGAAGAGTATACAAAAGAAATAGAAGAAAAGTATTCTAATCTTGTAGATAAAAAAATTATAGAAAAGTTTCATGAAGATGGAGACAAGAATAATTTTCAAAATTTAAAAACTATATTCTTGGAAAAATTCACAGAAGTTTTTCAAGAACTTAAACTTAATGCAAATTTCAAGCAATTTTAACACAACACAACGGTAATTGAGTTGCGTTTATTAATGCCTATTAATTATTCTTCAAAACAGTATTTAAGGTATAGTTAAAAAATTGAAACTTTTTACATATTGATAAATACAATATATTATTATACATAAAATTTAATATCTTATAATCAGATAAACTTTATTTATAAAGAAAGGAGGATTATAATGGCAGTTCAATCTTTTGCATATGTTACGAATGAAGGAGATGACGCTGTATCAGTAATAAGAATATCAGACAATACAGTTGTTGATACTATATTAGATGTTGGAGAGGAACCAGTGGGAGTAGCAATAACTCCTCCCAAGCCTCCTAAGATAAGAATAACTAATAAAGTTATGACTGCTATAATTGTTGATAAAGGTTACAATTAAAAAGATAAATTACATTAGAAAGGGTAGTTTATTACATGAATTTTGTAATGTACTACCCTTTTGAATGTAGTTTTCATAATCTCCTTTTCGGTTCCAGAAGGCTTCAACAAAAGTAATCATGTGAAAAAAATTTTCTTTCTTCAAGTAACATTAATACTTTCAACCCATCTTCCTTAAGAAGCAACTTGAATTAGTTCAATAATATATTTGCAGCAGTCTATATGAAAGCAATCTAAGCATTCGCAAAAAGTTACTGTAAATGTTTTTTTAGATTCTCCATTTCCGTTATCCTCTCCAACAACAGATTGTATATACTCCCATTCCTGTAATATTTCTTTTTCTTTATTTTTACACTCTCTAGTAAGTCTAAATTTTAAAGTTATAGTACTATCTGTATCAGCATTAAGATTTACAACGCTAATGATAGATGAAAATTCAATATTTACATACGCCTTGCGTAAAGATCGAGTATCAACAGTAACAGAAGCTAGTTTTATAGGGGGCATCATTGGATTGCTTGGATTATCATTAAGTGTAGATGGTATATAAGGATCGAATATTTTCCCACATTCTAAAGTTAGTATGCAATCTGTTCCTTCCTCTTTGTCAGAATGTTTTTTTTTATAATTATAGTATGTTGACATATATCTCCTTCCTTTATTTTTATTAACTTCTAAGTATATGGGAAGTTTAATATATTTTATGATACAAGTAGACTAGTTGTGATGTACTGCAAAATAACTAGCTAAAACAAATAAAACGAACGTAACACAATAGCAATTATGCTTCTAAAATAATAAAGCACCTGGACATGTATCCAAGTGCTCTTAATTTATATTACTTATATTATATTTATATAATTCATCTTCAAAAATTTAACCAACGAAATTGTTAATTGCACGTATTATAACTTTCTTTTTTATGAAAAAATAACTTCTTGAGGTCATTTTTAAATGATGTAGAAAAAATTTATACATAGGTATCTGAAATGTGAGAATACAAACAGTCTAGTGACAGCACAATAAAAGTATATTAAGATTTCATAAATTTAAATTAATAGGAGGCAATAATGAAAAAAAAGATATTCATATTTATGCTAGTTTTTATATTAAGTACCTTACTTGCAGACTGCAATGAAAGGGTAGTACCAACAAATAGCAATAATATATCCTATACAAAATTAGCAAATTTTTATGATAAAAATCAAGAAACTAATACTGATTTTGATCCTACTCCTAAAATGATTGCGTCTATTCCTGAAGAAAAAATTTATCTATACGCTTTACAGGAACAAGATGGTTGGTATAAAGGTATGGTATTGAGCATAAACGGAGTCAATAAATTTTTTGATTGGAGAAATATAACCTTCAAATCATTTATGCCTAAGTTACATTATTTAGATTTAAATAATGATAATAAAAAGGAATTAGTCGTCATACTAATTCACAATAAGGGAACGGGAATATATGTTACTGAAGTTCATATACTAAATACTAAAAATTTATGTGAATATAAAGTTAAAGATGCTTTAGATATAATTAAAGAGAATGTTGAAACAAAAATAGTATCTAAAAAAGAAGTGGATATAAAAATAAATGATATCATTTATAATGTGAAAATAGGTCATATTCCACAAGAACATTCAGCAATTACTCCTAGTGAGGTTTCAGAATTTTACTATGAAGATTTAATAAATTATTCTGTTAGGGATAATACCTTAAACGTTGTGGTAGGTGTAGAAGTTAAGGAACAGCCTTTAGCATATCTAGGATTTTTTATTATTGATTATTATTTTAAGGATGGTGAATTTAAGGCTAATAGAATAACATTTAAGGGAAATCCAACAGTAACTGTAACCACTAAAAAACTGAATAAAAGAAATTAACTATAGTAAACTTATATAACCATTGAAATTCAAACCCTTAAAGGAGATTACAACAATCTCCTTTTTATTTTTAATGAAATATATTATTTTGCATCTTGTGACATGGGTGCTGCTCTTACTCCTAATAAGAATAATTTACTAATGCATCAAAAAATAAAAAAGTTTTTAAAAAGATGTTTTAAATATGTTTTAGGTGGTATATATACCATGGGTAAGAAATTAAGGTGATAAAAAAGAGCTCTTTAACACCATAGATAATAATAAAAAAATTAAATCGTATAGATTAAAAGTGAATTAATAGGAGGAAATTAAAATGGAAAAATTTATTTGTAAAGTATGTGGATATGTACATGAAGGAGCAGAAGCACCAGAGGCCTGTCCTCAGTGTAAGGCACCAAAGGAGCAATTTGTAGCACAATCTCAAACAGATTTAAGCTGGGCAGATGAGCACTTTGTTGGAGTAGCTAAGGATGTAGATCCTGAAATTATAGAAGGATTAAGACAAAACTTTATGGGAGAATGTACAGAAGTGGGAATGTATTTAGCAATGAGCCGTCAAGCAGACAGAGAAGGATTCCCAGAAGTGGCAGAAGCATATAAGAGAATAGCATGGGAAGAAGCAGAACATGCTGCTAAATTCGCAGAGCTATTAGGAGAGGTAGTAACAGATTCTACTAAGAAAAACTTACAAATGAGAGTAGATGCAGAACACGGAGCATGTATGGGTAAAAAAGAATTAGCAACTAAGGCTAAGAAATTAAACTTAGATGCAGTTCATGATACTGTACATGAAATGTGTAAAGATGAAGCAAGACATGGAATGGCATTTAAAGGATTATTAGAAAGATATTTTGGAAAATAAGATAATTAAAAGCAGGTACCTAAATAGGGTATCTGCTTTTTTATTTACAAGGAAATTATAAATTTTTCAATCTGTGGATAAGTAAAAAAATAAGGGGTTGTAGGGGAAGAATACCCCATAAGGGTAGTGCCATATAGTCATCAAGCTAACAATGTTATGATATAATAAAATACAAAAAATATATTTATCAAGGAGTTGATAATATGAAAAAAGCAGTATTTTTGGATAGAGATGGAGTTATTATTGAAGATAATGGATATATAGAAGATATTGAAAAAGTTGATATATATCCATATACATTTGAAGCGCTAAAAAAATTACAAGAAGAATATTTACTATTTATAGTGACAAATCAATCAGGTATAGGTAGAGGTCTTATAACTGAAGAAGGTGTGAAAAAGGTAAATGACTATATATTAGACAAGTTAAGTGAAAATGGAATAAGTATTGAAGCCCTATATTGTTGTCCACATAGAACGGAGGATGGATGTGATTGCAAAAAACCAAAGCCTTACTTTATGAATAAAGCCATAAAAGAATGGAATATTGACATAAATAATTCATTTATGATAGGAGACCATGCATCTGATATTGAGTTTGCATCCAATGTGGGAGCAACGGGACTTTATGTACTTACAGGACATGGAAGAAAACATTTAAAGGGATTAGATAGCACAGTGCAGATATATGAATCTCTAGTAGAGGCTGTGGATCATATAATGAGTGAAAGACATATAGAGCATGTTTCCTCGAATTAACATGATATCATAATTATAAAAATATAAAAAACTCACATAGTATTTAACGTGTGAGTTTTTTATATTCTTATAGGTTTCTTAAATTAAAACTCAAATTAATTTGGTTAGCAGAAGAAGAATATGAAATTCAAAAAATATGTTTATACATATTAAATGAGGGTATATTTCAAATGATAATAATTATTATTCTATAAAAATAGAATATGATTTCCCATAGGATTCCCTTAAAATATATATTTTCTAAATTCCATATTAAATAGGATACTTTAAACAAAATGGGATCTTAAAATTGTGCCAATAAATATTATAAAAGAATATGGTAAGCGTAGAGAGAAAAAAGGGAATGAGATAGATAATGTGTTAAAAAATAAAGATATTAATATTTAAGGAGGATTAATAATGAGTAAAATTGTTTTAGTTGGAGCCAATCATGCGGGAACAGCTGCTGTAAATACTATTTTGGATAATTATGAAAATAATGAAGTGGTTGTATTTGATAGAAATTCAAATATTAGTTTTTTAGGTTGTGGAATGGCACTATGGATAGGAGAACAAATAAAAGGACCAGAAGGACTTTTTTATATGACTAAAGAAAGAATAGAAGAAAAAGGTGCTAAGGTTCATTTAGAAACTGAAATACAACATATCGATTTTGAGAAAAAAGTAGTAAAAGCTGTTAACAAAAATGGTGAAGTAATAAATGAAACCTATGACAAATTAATCTTAGCAACAGGATCGTTACCTATTAGTCCTAAGATAAAGGGAAGTAATCTTGAAAATGTTCAATTTGTAAAATTATATCAGGATGCTCAAAAAGCAATAGAACTTCTTCCTAATAAAGACATAAAAAGAGTTGCAGTAGTTGGTGCAGGGTATATAGGAGTTGAACTTGCAGAAGCTTTTCAACGTTGCGGTAAAAAGGTTACATTAATAGATGCTGCAGAGTCATGCTTAACAAGATATTATGATAGCGAATTTAGAAAGAAAATGGAAGATAACTTAAGAAACAAGGGAATTGATTTACAGTTTAATCAAATGGTATCAGAGATAAAAGGTGATACAAAGGTAGAAGGGGTATTAACTGATAAAGGTGAGTATGATGTAGATATGGTTGTTTTAGCAATAGGATTTAGACCAAATACAGATATTGCCAAAGATTCTCTAGAAACATTTAAAAATGGTGCATATAAAGTTAACTTAAATCAACAAACAAGTAAAGAGGATGTATATGCAATTGGTGATTGTGCTACAGTTTATGATAATTCCATACAAGATACAAACTATATAGCTCTTGCAACAAATGCTGTAAGAAGTGGTATAGTAGCAGGACATAATGTTTGCGGAACTAAATTAGAATCAATAGGTGTTCAAGGATCAAACGGTATTAGTATCTATGATTTAAAAATGGTATCTACAGGTATGACTCTAGAAGTAGCTAAGAGCCGTGGATACGATGCTGAATCTGCTGATTGGGCAGATTTACAAAAACCAGAATTTATAGAGGATGACAATACGGAAGTTATGGTGAAAATCGTGTATGATAAGGCTACAAGACGTATTTTAGGAGCTCAAATGGCATCTAGTATAGATATATCTATGGGGATACACATGTTTTCTTTAGCAATACAAGAGCAATTAACAATTGATAAGCTCAAATTATTAGATATTTTCTTCTTACCTCATTTCAATAAACCATATAATTATATCACAATGGCAGCATTATCTGCTAAGTAGTATAAAGAAACTCTGCATAATATTATGCAGAGTTTTTATATATAAAATATTACTTATAAATCAGAGAATTTTTTATAGAATCTTATGCTATAAGAGGTCTTTTAACAGATGTTTCACAATCCTCTGAATCATATTCAAATCCGATCTCACCAATATATGAAGCTAAATCAATTACACGGCAAGAGTATCCCCATTCATTATCATACCATGCAACAACTTTAACCATATTCTTTCCTGTTATCATAGTAGATAAACCATCTACGATAGACGAACGATAATCCTTTTTATAATCTATTGAAACTAATGGTTCTTGTGAATATCCAAGTATTCCATGAAGAGGACCTGCTGCTGCTGCTTTTAATTTTTTGTTTACTTCTTCAGCAGTAGTTGATTTTTCTAATTCAACTACTAAATCTACTACTGAAACTACAGGAATCGGTACTCTCATAGCCATACCATTCATTTTACCTTCTAAGGTTGGCAATACTTTTGCTACTGCTTTTGCTGCACCTGTTGTTGTAGGAATAACAGACTGTGCTGCCGCTCTTGCTCTTCTTAAATCCTTATGTGGTAAATCTAATACATTTTGATCATTTGTATAAGCATGAACAGTTGTCATTAAGCCATTTACGATTGTAAATTCATCATCAAGTATTTTTGCAACTGGTGCTAAACAATTTGTTGTACATGATGCGTTTGATACAACATGATGTTTTGCAGGATCATACTCCATATGATTTACACCCATAACAAGTGTTTTATCTTCATTTTGTCCAGGTGCAGTAATAATTACTTTTTTTGCACCTGCTTGAATATGCTTTTGACAATCTTCTTTACTTCTAAATTTTCCAGTTGCTTCAATTACAATATCTACTCCTAATTCTTTCCAAGGAATTTGAGCAGGATCTCTATGTGCTGTAAATACGATTTCTTTATCTCCTATTATAATTGAATTTTCAGTAGCCTTTACTTCTTGAGGCAAAATACCATATAAAGAGTCATATTTAAATATATGTGCATGCTTTTCAGGTCCACTAGTACTATTGATTGCAACAATATCTATACCTTGATTTCTTTCTAACCATGCTCTTAATACATTCTTTCCAATTCTACCAAAACCATTAATACCTACTTTTATTGACATGTCATGTACCCCCTGTTATTAAATATATGTATACATACACTGAATTGTATGTAATATTTGTTGAATGTGTTATACTACATGAAGATAATAACACATTTAATATTATTTGTATACATTATTATATGTTTTTTATTAAAAAATGTATTATGTATACTGAATTGTATGTAATACTTAGCATATGTGTTATGCTACATCGAGATGGTAACACAGATAATATTATTTGTATATAGTATTATATTTTTTTATTAAAAAAGGCAGATATCAACATGATATCTGCCTTTTTAGCTTTTAGAATTTTTCGCCATTAGTTTTAAATATTTAATTAATAGATTAAAGGAACCTTGGGATAATCGTATAACCCTTCCAATGCCAAATTTTTTTACCATATAAAAAACATTGTTAGTAAATAAATTTATATAGAAATTAGTCTTTAGAGTTTCTAAATAATAAGAGCTTAAAGACATATTTGATGGTCTTATGGTTATTTGACCAAAACTCCAACTCTCATAATCATCCTTTTTAACTAACAATCTATCTTCATATTCCTTATATAAAGGCAGATTTGGGAAAGGAGTTAAGGGGCTAAAGCTTGAAACTTGAGGAGATAGTAATTTGATATATTGTCTAAAACCTTTAAAATCTTCTTTAGTCCAATCGGGATGAACCATGAAGGATGCCCATACATCCACATTTATACTTTTTAAAAATCTAGAGGCTTCCAAATTATCATCTATGGTAGATTTTTTCTCATAATACTCAAGTTCATCAGATTTAAAGGTTTCATATCCTACTAAGAGGGCAACTAGGCCATTATCTTTAAATCTCTTTACCGTCTCTTTATTTTCCAATATGCTATGAACAGAAGCATAACAGATAAATTTTTTATTTATCTTTTCATCTTCTAAAAAATTGCAAATTTCATTTATTCTTTCGCTATTATGCAGGAAGTCATTGTCGAATACCATTACATAATCTTCTTTTATATTTCTTATATCTTCTTTTACCATATCCATAGGGAAGTATTCTTCCGCATGGCCTTCTATCCTCCAGCGAAGGCAAAATCTACAGGTCTTAGCACATCCCCTACTAGTACCCATAATGGCAGTTGGTTTATATCCAAAATAAGAATAATTATGTCTATATTTTTGAGTAGATTTCCTATTAGGAAGGATATATTCATTTACTCCAGGCACCTTAGAATCTTCATAATTTCTAGATTTACTTAAAACTCCATCTATAAGAGGGATTTCACAAACTTTTTCTATCTCCCCATATAATTTTAATAGATTCTTTTCATTACTATATTTCATAATATGGTCCATGGATGAATCCATAAAGGCACCAGGATTTAAGTAAGCTTGGGTACCGCCTACTATGGTTACTATGGAATTATTTAATTCTTTTATTTGTCTACTTATACTTAAAACCTTAATCACATCTATACAAAGACTGGTTATGGCAATTACTTGGGGCTTATAAGCCCTAATTTTTTCATCTAAAGGCATATTATCAGCCATCATATCAAATATTTCAACTTCGTATTTATCTTCTAAGACCTTATATACCATTTCAAGGCCAATGGGCTCACTGTACATGAACTCTCCAAGGGCTATGGCCTTTTTTATTCTTGGGGGTCTTACTAAAAGGACTCTCATCGGTCACCTCCTAAAAAATATTAGGTGTTATTTTTTTCTTTATTTGATATCTGTAAAAGAGATTCACCAGGAAATAAAATAAGTATTTATCCATTCTTTTAAAAAAGTCACTTCTAAAAATAGTTCTATTAAATATGGACTTAAAAGAAAATACCCTATTATACAATTCCCAATAGGCTTTTGTTAACTCTTTTGGACTCATATGCTTAGGTATATGGACTGCCTGAGAGCCATCATAGGAATAGATATCATCTATATAAATGCGATTTTCTCTTTTCATTTCATCATAATATTTAGTTCCAGGTATGGGTGTTAATATATAAAATCTAGGAACTACTATTTTATTATCTTCAATAAATTTTGCCGTATCATGTATGGACTGCAATGTATCTCCATCGGCTCCAACAACCATTTCTGTAGATACATCTATACCTGCATTTTGAATATTTTTAATTAGCTTAGAGTAGTCCCAAGGCTTTGCCCAGCATTTATCCATAAATTTTAAACTTTCATAGTTTATACTTTCAAGGCCAAAGCTTAAGGCTATACATCCACTATCATACAATAATTTTAAAAGATCCTTGTCTTCTCCTACTTTGATGGAACATTGGGAGAGCCATTTCATATCTAGTTTTTTTATTTCTCTACAAAATTCTTCTAAATATTTTCTATCAGATATAATATTGTCATCTAACAATAAGAATTTTTTAAAGCCTAAATCCTTTACTTGTTTTATATCCCTAATAACTTCATCTAAGGGCCTCTTTAAATAGGAGTTTTTATAAAGGCAGTAAACGGAACAAAAGCTACAGGAATTTGGACAACCTCGTCCTGCTTGAACTGGTAAAAAATCTCCTATATTTTTATTCATTATTAAATCAAAGCGGGGCGGTGGAGTAGATAAACTAGTTAAATTCTTTTGATAGAACTTTTTAAGCTGTCCTTTCTCAAAATCCCTTATGGCTTCACTCCAAACCAATTCTCCATCTCCAATTATGACACTATCACAGTATTTAATGGCTTCCTCATTCATTAAGCTTGCCATATATCCGCCAAGGATTACTGTCTTACTCCTTTTCCTAAACTCCTTAGCAATATCTATAGACCTTATTATGGCATGTCCCATACTTCCTATGGCTATTAAAGATGCATCCGTATGAAAGGGGATATCTTCTATGGTCTCAAGGCAAATTTCCACTTCCCAATCAGAGGGAGTTAGACTAGCTAAAAGGGGCATGGCTAAACCAACAAAATATAATTTAGACTTTTTAATAGGCTCCCTATTAGAATCATAAGGAGTTGACTGTATTAAAAGGATTTTTTTCTTCATCTTAAACACCCCTTATAACTTTCTTTATATACTGCATAATTACTAGGGAACTTCCAATAAACATTTTGAAATTTTCTTTGAAAGCATATTTTTTTAAGAGCCTCATAGTATTTTTAGGCCTCATGGTAACCCTATAATAGGTTTTTATTGTTTCCATATAAAATTCCCTTATGGAAAGATGCTTAGGTCTTAATACTAGATGGGCTAGATCCCATTTTTCAAATTCATTTTCATCTATAATAAAGTCTTTTTTATAATCATCATAAATGGCTGTACCCTTTAAGGGGGTTAAAGGTTGCAAATTTATGAATGTAAGATTAAGTCCTATAAGCCAATTGGCCAAATCCTTAAAATCGGATTTAGTATAATCTAAAGGTAAAATTAAGGTGGCGTAAGTTTCCACATCATATTTTTGTAGTATTTTTATGGCTCTTTCATTTATATGAATATTAGTTTTTTTATTGTATTTTTCCAGATCCGTTTCCCTAAAGGACTCAATGCCTACAATTACAGCCCTGAGACCTAGAGATGAAAATCGTCTTATTAAATCTTCATTTGAGCTTATGAAGTCCGCCCTACCATATACTAGATAATTCTTTTTTATATTTTCCGCCTCTAATCTATCACAAAAGTCTTCTATACGATTTTTATCTGCTAAAAAATCATCATCTACTATATATATTTCATCTTCTGGGATACTTTTTAATTCATCTATAACAGAGGAAAGGGGCCTTTTAAAATAAGCACCATCTGTTATTTCTTTGCAAAAACAAAAGCTGCAATTATAGGGACAACCAAAGGATGTCTTTATTAAAGAACAGGGATTATGGAACATATAATAATAATGTTTTCTGTACTTAGAAACACTTTTTCTATTGGGAAAGTTATAGTTAAACTCCATTTTTTTAACTACAGGCTTATTAGGACCATAGATTCCATCTATATGATTAAAACTAGTATTATTAACTATACTTTCAACTATTTCATTGAAGGTGTCTATTCCGTTAGCCCTAATAATAAAATCTATATTATCATCTAAAAAATCCTCTGGCACTACTTCGGCGTGGACTCCACCTACGGCTATATAGGTGTCTTTTTTTATGAATTTTATTTCCCGGGCATAATTTTTAATTATATTCACATGGCTTATGTAGCCTGTAAAGGCTACTAGGGTAGGATTGTACTTTTTTATAAAATAATCCATAGATTTTTTCTCTATTATCATATCTATAATATGAACCTTTACCTTATTTATTAAATGGCATGGAATATTAGAGTATAAGTATTCTAATTCTAAGGGTTCACATATCATGACATGTTGTAGTCCTATAGTTTCTTTATGAGGTTTTGGTCTTATTAGTAGTATATTCATAGGCTCACCCCATTAAATCTTTCTTAGTACAAAGAGTACTATGGATGGCATGAAAGATTTCTCCTTTATGATTTCTACTTTTTCTAGTTCAAATAAATCCTTTGATAAAAGTCTTATATTATTAATACTTAAATACTGGGCTTTACCCGTAGTGAATTTTACGAAAAAAAGAGCTAATTTATCATAAAAACTATTTTCGCTGGCCTGAGCTAATAATAAAGTTCCATCTTCTTTTAACACCCTATGAAACTTTTTTAATATTTCTCTCTTATTCTTATAATAGGGAAAAGAATGGCTGCATAATATATAATCCATATTAGAATAATGTTTATCTACATGAGATACATCCATATTTTCGTAATTAATGGTAGAGTCCATATGCTTTGCTCTTTTTATCATGTAAGGAGAATAGTCTATTCCGTACAGGTTTAAATTAATAAAATTAAATTTATCTTTTATATCCCTTAAAAGCTCTCCTATACCACATCCAGCATCTAATATATTAAAATTTTCATCTATTTTTAAGTTGTCTATTATTTTATTTCTAGTGGGAGTCAATGAATATTTTTGAACCCATAATTTATCATAATACTTGGCCCAAAAATCCCACATGAATTTTAAACTCATATTAATTACCTCTCAATCTATTAAATAAAAACTTCATGTAATTACTACTATAAAAGAGTTGAAGTACATAGGTTTTATAAAACTTCCATAGGAACCTACCCCTAGATAAATGGATAGGTTTTATTAATAAATTTAAAAAATCAAATTTCTCATAGGATACATTATCCATTAAATCCTTGTACTCCTCATAAATTTCAGTACCCTTCATGGGAGTAAAGATTGATAGGGTATAGGTTTTTAGTTTATATTTCCTAATGAAATTTCGTAGGGTTTTAAAATCTTCCCTAGTATAATTGTGATTGACTATGAAAAGGGCCGTAAGGTTTATATTATAATTTTTTAGTATTTCTATAGTGCGTATATTCTCATTAATAGTTAGACTTTTATTATAGGAATTTAGTTCAGAGGTACTTACGGCTTCCATTCCCACTATGAAATCTATAAATCCTAAAGTAGATAATCTCTTAATTATATTAGGATTAGAACTTATAAAATCTGCCCTAGAATAGGCTATAAACTTCTTGCTTATATTAGATTTTTCTAATTGATCACAAAAGTCCATAACCCTATTTTTATCTACTAAAAAGGTATCATCAACTATCCAAATATAATCACTAGTAATACTTTTTATCTCATCTAATATATGTTCATTACTACGAGTTATATAATGACCCTCGTTTAATAATTTACAATAACAAAAATTACAGCTAAAGGGGCAGGAATGGGAGGCCTTTAAAAGGGCCATATTATTATAATTTAAATATTTTGTTTTATGTTTATACTTATTAAAAAACTTCCTATTAGGCACATAGTCTTCCCAATACTGTACTTTAAAGGAATCATTTATTACCCACTCACCATTTTCCTTAAAAATTATACCATCTACATTACTCATACTTTTCTTTTCTCTTATGTTTAAAATTAACTTTTTAAAGGATAGAAGACTGGGAGAATTAACTATATAGTCTATATAATCACACAGAAAATCATCATAGTTTATTTGAGCATAGACCCCTCCAACTATAATCTTTATATTAGGAAAGTTCTCCTTTATCCATTTAGCCCTATTAATAATAATGTCAGTAGCCGTAACATATCCTGTTAGATATACTATGTGGGGATTAAACTCTTTTATATAATCTTTGTATGACTTCTTAATAAATAGGGAGTCATGGATTAAACTAGGAATGTTTATCTCATCTAATACACTTTGTAAATATGCCAATTCCAATGGTTCTGTCACCACTGGCTCAAAATAAGAAAAAAGAGTTTTTTTATGACATTTTAAAAGAATTACTTTCATAGGCTACTCCTTAAATACTTTATGACTTATACTATAGGGTTTATATGAGAAATAGGGAATAATCTTAGATAAAATCCTATTTACCAGTGGGTTATGGTGATGAAGATACATGTATTTCTTTTTATAAGTACATCCTACCTTCAACTTAGACTCTTCTGCCGTCTGTCCAAAATCTATGCTTTTAAAATTGTTTTCTATTCCGTACTTGACCATAAATAAGAGCATATTTAAATAGATATCATACTCTAAATTGATTTTTTTATTAAATCCACCAAATAAAAAGATTAATTCATCACCATTGTGTACTAGCTGAACAAAGGCTACAGTTTTTTCTTTTAATTTAAATACAAAAATCTTTGAAGGATAGGTTTTAAAAAAATCTATAGATAGCTTTTCTAATTTTTCCTTAGAATCCATATAAACCTGCAAATATAAGTTATATAGTTTTTGATCAAAGGAACTGTTTTCAATTTCTTCTATATGAATAGGTCCACCCTTACATAGGGATTTTTTTAATCTATATCTATAGGAACTTCTCATGGAATTTAAATAATCATTAAAGGATTTAAAATTTAGATCTAAGACACAGGAGGGAAGAGTATATCCCTTTGGAAAATCTAAATTATTATCACTATTTAAAATTAATTTAAAGCCCTTTGTGTGTTTTATATATTTCTCTAGATTACTAAAACTATAGCCCTTTTTACTAACAGAAAAGGGCATACCGATTATATTTAAAGGAAACCTTAAATTAAATGGCCCCTTAAATTTAAAAATATTAATATTTATTTTATAATCTATAATAAAACTATTAGTATTAAAATCCACATGGTACCTTTGGAAACAGGGATTGTTTTTTTCTAAATTTTTAAGACTTTCAAAGGAACTGATAGAATCTATCTTAAACTGTTTATCCCATACATGTTCTAACTCATCTATTGTATTATAGGTTTCCATATTATTCATATTAAACCTCTAACAAATAGGCCTTGTATTTTTTGTACTCCTTGTGGGCCCACTTAATACCAAAGTTCCTGGAGTCCATATTATCCTTTAAAATCCAACCTGATTCGCATATCTCATATCTATCCTTAATTAAATCATTGCAATAATCAAAGAGGGCTAAAATTGCGCCAGTCTTTTGAAATTCAGGTAAGATTCCCATTTCTACTATTTTAAATTTCTTTATTTTATTTGAAAATAACTTATTTTTAATTACTGTTTTAATTCCTAAATTGTCATTAACATTCATAAGTTCATGGTAATCTGGATACCAAAGCATAAAACCTACAGGTTTTTCTTTATATTCTACAAATAAAAGATTTTCTTCCTTTAAAAGATGTTTAAAATCTTTAAAAAGTTCCATATCTTCTTCTATTCTACGCTCGTAATAAAAAAGGTGATCCACGAAGGCCCTATTGTTTATATGGGTATATATACGTGCTTCCCTTTCTAAATCTTTAAAGGATGCCTTCCTAACATTAAATCGACTTCTAATTTTACATAGGATTTTATCATTTAAAGGGAAGCTAAAATCCTTCATATTAGTAAGATAACTAACTAGATCAATAGTGGAAAATCCAAAATCTGAAAATAGGTCGTTGTAATGAGGACTATTATAGGCCATACCAAAGCTTTGTTTTTTATCATAGTCACTGGCTAAAAAGCCTAAACCATAATTAACATGTAGATTAAGACCAGCAGAAATTTTACTGGTGCCTTTTTCACGCGCTCGTTTTAAAACATGGTCCATAAAAAGATTAAATGAATCCACATTATTATCTATAGCTTCAAAATAAGTGATTTGAAGGATTTCATCCATTCTATCTACTACTGCTAAAGTGGCACATAAAACAGGTTTATTTTCCTTGTAAATCATAATGGCTTCAATCCAAGAAGATTTACATATTTCACTTTTTTCCTTTAAAATATCACTCATTACATTTAACATGGAATTTCTATATAGGACATTATCTTTATAAATATTTTTTACAAAGTTTATATATTCATTTACTTCATTTTTATTTAGAATTTTTAATTCCATAAGATTTATTCACCTACAATTTACATGAATTTATCTAATTATATCACATAAGAAAAAATTCATTATTTTACAAAAAAGTTACATATATATGGAGATATATACATGAAAAAACATAATTATTTACAAATAGTTAAGGTGTTTACAGATTATGGTGATACTTGAAAAAACCGATAATAATAAATTTAACAAAATCCCACAAAAAGGTCTAAATACCCAATATAATAGATAGTAGAAAATATAACATTATTTATACGGCCTTTAATGGGGGTGGATTTTAAATGGCTGAAGATAGGATACACCTAAAATTAGAATCTTCCAATGATTATTCTCCGTATCATTATGATATTATATTCGAGATAATGTACGGAAAGAAAACCATTGGTTTCATAAAAGGAGTAGTTTTTAATTGCTTAAAGATGAAACAAGGAAAAAACAATATGTCAATGGAAGAGATATTTAGTAGTATGGGTTATAGGGAAGAAGATTTATGGAGAGCCCTAGTAAAGAATGATAAGGAATATGAAAAGAACAAGTATAATAGTAAGCAATATGAAGAGACCTTTAAGTTCTCATTTGCTAATTCAAATTATTTCTTCATAAAAGAATTTTATATGGAGAAATATTTTAGAGATAGGGATGGTTTTTCATTTGCCTTAGAGTTATTACCTTATTATATATGCAAGGAAAAGAAAAACTTTATAGAAATAATGATAGTCCATAATCCAGAGGATAAGAGTTGGAAAAGGAAGGTAGAAAAATATTTTTCAAGCTGTAAGAACTTTGATCCTATGGGGGAAACAGAATTTTTATTTCATAATATTTTATACGATATTAGTGAAGAAGTTGTTGCAACCGCATAAAGATGAACTTATTTTTGACTTACTTAACCCTTAAAAGATTATAAGCAAGAAATCCTGATTCTTCAGGATTTTTTGTTTTTAGGAATAGAAATAGAAACTGAGGTATAAGGAGAAATTCAAAGTATATATAAGCTAAAATCATATATAAATGAAATATTAATAATATTGAGTAAACCTGCTAATATATAGGCCTTTACTATAAAATAAATAATGGTATGATTATAAGGTAAAATAAGCTTAACAGGCAAACAGGAGGAAAAGCTAAATGCTTCAAGAGAATTATAGACCCATGGACAAAAATGATTGGCAAGGAAGGATAGATAGTGTGATTAATTATGATGCCTTTAGATGGCATCAATGGGTTAAACCACTAGATTTAAATAGAGATGATTTAGAACCTTTTGAGGGAAAAGTAGGTTTTGCATTCATAGGCTTTCCATCTGATGAAGGAGTTAAGAGAAATAAGGGAAGAACTGGTACTGCTAAGGGGCCAGAGAGTATTAGAAAAGAGCTATCACATTTACCATGCTCCTTTAGTGAAAAAGTGAAATTATTTGATGCAGGAAATATAATCTGCAAAAATAGAACACTAGAAGAAAATCAAAAACATTTAGGTGAAGCTGTAGAGAAAATACTTAGCCTGAATCTATTTCCTATTGTACTAGGTGGAGGTCATGCAGTGGCCTTTGGTCATTACAAGGGAATACTTAGTCACTTAAGGAAAGAAAATGAGAAACCTAATATAGGAATAATAAACTTTGATGCCCATTTTGATATTAGACCATATCCAAATGGTGGAACATCTGGAACTATGTTTAGACAAATAGCTGATGTATGTGAAGAAGAAGATATTAATTATTCATATATGTGCGTAGGAATCCAAAAACATAGTAATACAGTAGATTTATTTAAAACAGCAGAGGGGTTAGGAGCTAACTATATATTGGCTAAGGACATTAGAAATGGAGATAGTTGGAACTTACTTGAAACTATAGATAAATTCATGAGAACTCAGGATCATATTTATATGACCATATGCGCAGATGTATTTTCTACAGCATATGCGCCAGGTGTAAGTGCTACTCAGCCGTTAGGACTAGAGCCAGAAAAAGTACTTAACTTTATGAAATATATATTAAAATCTAAAAAAGTAATAAGTTTTGATATAGCTGAGGTGTCACCTCGTTTTGACCAAGATAATACAACGGCAAACTTGGCAGCCGTATTAATATTTTCAGTGGTAAACACAATTTCTAAGATGAATAACCTATCCATTTAAATGGATAGGTTATTTTTTACGCTATGAAAAACTATAAATTTTCAAAACTGTGGATAAGTAAAAAAATGAAGGGGGTGTGGGGGAAGAATTCCCCTGCTTATTTAAAGGAGGGTGCTCAGCAACTTCAGTTGCGTCGAAGGGAACCATAGGGTTCCATAGCGAAGCATACGAAGTATGCCTTTTTTACTTAGGTAACAATAAATTTGGACAATGAATAAATTATATTAAGTAATAATATAAGGAGGTGCTACTGTGAGTGCATTAATTCAGAAGCATCTTTATGTTAACTTTCAACAAGGAGTAACGCCTACTGCTCCCATATTAAATAGATGCTATACCGTAACCTGTTGTGAGAAAACATGTCAGATATATTTATCAGTAGGTAGAGAATATAATATTCAAAATGTAAGATCTATGAGAGGAATGTTACTGGCACGTTGGACATGCATAAAAAACAGATATGTGCTAAAATGCTGTTGTCCTTTAGGCGGTGGTACAAGGGCAGAGATTAAAAAAGGATATGCAAAATGCAGATGTGATTTACCATTAGCACTAGGGGCCATAGTATATGGAGATAGATTATTATTAGAAGCTAATCCTTGTTTATGTAGAGCTCCTATCTATGTAGAATTCACATCTCCATATTATGGTCCCCAGAGATGGAAAACTGTAGATAATTGGAGAATAGACTAGAAGGGATTATATAAATAATTAGAAAATAAGGATGTGCTTGTTATGAGTAGATTAGATCCAAATAAGCTTCAAGTGGACTATTTTCAAGGAGTAACCCCCGTAGCCCCCATACTAGGTAGACACTATACCTTAACCCATAGTGATGAAACAGCAGAATTATTTTTGGCAATAGGAAGAAGATACGCTTATGAAAGGATAGGTCCCATGAGGGATGAAGTGTTAGGCCATTGGTTTTGTTGTGGAACAGAATGTATACTAAAATTTTCAGTCTATCTTGGAGGCGAAAATAGAGAGCTTGTTAAAAAGAGATATGAAATTTTCGTAAGGGAATTACCATTGGCATTAGAGGCCATAATGTATGGAGATCGATGTCTATTTGAAAGTAGGCCTTTCTTATATGAAACACCCATATTCATACATTTTCAATCCCCATATGAGGACTTTGATCATGTGGAACAATGGGGAGTAGCAGGAGATTGGAAAATATATTAAAAATAACTCAAGTGATAAGAAAAAAATCTTATCACTTTTGTTATTTAGAATAAAAATTATGATTAAAACTTTATTCCATATACAAAAAAATTAGTGTAACATACTATGGATATTATAGGGAATATGAGGGGAAAAAATTTAATATATAGGGTATAACCACCTTTTTAACATTATAATACGTTAATCTATATTTTGTGAATTATTGATTATACCCTAGTATTTTTTCATAACAAAACAGAAAAATAACTATTTAATATTCAGTAACCATCAAATAATTGTTTTGATCTTGTAATACTGCAACAACTACAACTTCAACAAAAGAGCTAGAATTATCCTGATGATTACCACTGTTATCGGTCATAGTAACAATTACCTGTACTTTAATCCTTCTTGGGTCCATCACAATTTGTGTGGTATCTACTTCAATTTTTGCTACATGGTGATCTCCACTAGGATACTGAACATTAAATCCTTTAATAAAAACTTGAGAACTAATTATATCAGCATCAAAAGTAAATATATGAAAACCTTGACCATTAGTTATGTTTGCAGTTTGAAATACTAATCCCATTGTAAGTTCCTCCAATCTAAATTTATTTTTTGCTATAGATCTTCTTTTATCGATATATATATGCTGGTTGGGACAAGTTGTTACTATGTTATTAAGGTAGCTTGGAGATTAAAAACATGCCATAGAATATAATTATTTTTTAAGTGAATTGAAATAATAAGGATTAAGAGGCCTAAGAGAATAAAAGACGAATAAGGAGTGATGATAGATATCATTACTTTTTATAATGTTGACAAAATTTAAAAGAGTATATAAAATAAGAGTGAGTAGTCACTCTTGAAAGAGGAGGGTATTTGTGAACGATAATACAAAAGAAACTATTATAATAGAAGCGCTGAAACTCTTTAATGAGTTTGGATTCCATGGCACATCCACATCGAAAATTGCAAAAGCTGCAGGCGTATCTAACGGGGCGTTATTCAATCGTTTCAAGACGAAAGATGAGCTTATCAATGGAATCTACATGTATGTGAAGTTACATTTTAAACAGTATATAGATAGTAAATTTGATGAAAGCCTTGAAACGGAAGAAGCGGTGAAATCACTTTGGAAAAGTACCGTAAAATGGGGCATCGAGAATCCCGAATATCTGAAATTTCAAGGGCAGTTTAATAATTCACCTTACGTCAACTGTGTAAATAAAGAAACTAGCAAAGATGCATTACAAGTTGCTTGTGAAAGAAAGAACCTTTTGAAGAAAAACAGAGAAATTAGTGACGAAGATTTTAATCTACTAGTTATCTGTATGGCAGGAGCAACAAATGCCTTGTCATTTCATCTGATAAATAACGAGGTTGATGATATCGATGTCCATATGGATAGTGTCTTTGAACTTTTATTTAAAGGCATACTGAAATAATAATTAAGTTTGTAATGAGGAACGTAATGTTCCTCGTATTTTAGGCCATCTTAAGAGTGACTAGTCACTCTTTGGGCGATTGTTATCCATATTAAAACTTACAGAACTATTGATAAAATAAATTTGATGAATGGAGGAATTCACACATGAAACTATTTTACTTTACAGCATCAGGGAATTGTCTTGCTGTAGCTAAAAAACTTGGAGGAGAGCTGCATTCCATACCACAGGTTTTGAAAGAAGGAGATTTTACTTTTGAAGATGATCAAATTGGCATTATATTTCCATGTTACGCCGTAAGCACTCCAACCATAGTGGAAGAATTTCTTGAAAAAGTGAAGTTGAAATCTGATTATATCTTTGGAATTGTCACATATGGTAAAACACATGGTGGAGTACTAGAACATTTTGAAAAGATTGCCAAAAAAAATGGTATAGAGTTGTCTTACATGAACAGCCTATTGATGGTAGATAATTCAATAAAATTCTATGATATGGATAAACAAATTAGGGACCAACATACAAAGAGAATTGACGAACACATGGAGATGATCCTTGAGGATATCCAATCTAGGAGAGAATTGAAAAAAACATCAAACTTCTTAATGAAGTACCTTAGCAATTTAGGCAACCATATGTATAAAAAAGAAGTTGGAGATTATGATAAGAAATTTACGGTGGAAAGCCATTGTAATGG
The DNA here is from genome assembly GCF_002270055.1 of Anaeromicrobium sediminis. NCBI lineage: Bacteria > Bacillati > Bacillota > Clostridia > Peptostreptococcales > Thermotaleaceae > Anaeromicrobium > Anaeromicrobium sediminis. Next base: position 67,978 of record NZ_NIBG01000003.1, read on the forward strand.
ATGTGGAGTTTGTGAAAAAGTTTGTCCAGTAAATAATATTCACGTTAATGATAGACCTGAGTTTAAACATAATTGTATCAGATGTTATGCATGTACTCATAATTGCCCACAAAACGCCATTAGATTGAAAGGGGAAAAGAGCAAAGCGCGATTTAGAAATGAAAATGTACAATTAAGAGAAATTATGGAAGCCAATAATCAAAACTAATGAGTTGCTAACAGATGCAATAAAACATGAAATAGAATATAACTATATTTTAAGAGAATTAAAATAATAAAGTATTAAGAGGATAAAAAGAATAAAAGCCGAATAAAAAGTGATGAGAAGTATCATCACTTTTTATTATGCTTCAAGTCATTATTTTATGTAAAATTATTAATTTAGAAAAATATAAAAGTAATTTTAAAAGGGAGGATTTATGAAATATATAAGAACTGATAATCCCAAAGAGGAAGAGATTAGTGAAATTCGCAACAAGTTAATAGAATACAATCTTTCTCATATTGAGTCAAAAGAAGTTAAGCCTATAGCAATTTTTGTTAGTGACGAAGATGACAATAAAATAGGAGGCATTTCAGCAACAACTCATGGTAATTGGTTAGAGATAACCTTTTTATGGGTTGATGAAAATTTAAGAGGGCAAAAAATAGGTTCAAAGCTATTAAAAGATGTGGAGGAAGAAGCAATAAAAAGAGGCTGTAAATATTCATTTCTTGATACTTTTAGTTTTCAAGCTAGAGATTTTTATATAAAGTTAGGTTACGAAGAAGTTTTCACATTAGAAGAATATCCACTAACTAGTAAACGCCATTATTTTGTAAAGGAATTAATGGAAAATAAGTAATGGACTAATTACATTAGTCATTTAGTTCTATGAAATTACAAATTTTGGGATTGTCTATGTAATGATTATAAACGGAAATTATGCGTTTAACTAATAGTTAATGCACGCTATACAACCTATATTAACCTTTAATTTAGACAATAATTGATAAAATGAATCTCCCACTACTTATAGAAGATGGGAGTTTTCTTTTGCGTTTTTAGATAAAAATATTACTTTAGTTTTACGCCACAGTTTGGGCAACTTGAAGGAAAAAATCTGTATTTTCCCATAAACATGCCACAATAAGGGCATCGTCTTAAAAAAATATTAGATAAAAACATAATTGCTATAATAGCAAAACATAGATATAATAATGGTTTTTCTATTGCTAATTGATTGTGTTCAGCTAATAATCCACTAATAACCAGTAGTGGAAGTATAAATAAAGAGACTCCTGTAATTACCATATTGGTAGTTTGTGCTCTCTGAAACTTTCTAATAATTTCTTTTTCTTGTATGTTTTTTTTCATAACCCTTTCCTTTCTTATAAAAATCTTTTCTATAACTTAGTATACTAAATTATAGAAAAGATCATATAGAAATTATTTTTTAATTTAGGGTATAGCCAATATTTCCAATAAAACATATATATCTTAAATAATAACTGAAAAGAAGATCACATAATGGGGAATAATTAAGCTTGAAAGGAATATGAAGTCCTATATATAGGGACAATAAAAATAATTACAGTATATTAAGTAAGGGAGTGATGGTATGAATATATCTTACATAGCAATTATAGTTATGGGTATTGTAGCTATTGGGGCCATATATATGGTTACTAGTAAAAAGTAAGTGTTTTATAATATCTAATAATCTAATCATAATATTTAAAATGATATCAAGGTGACCGTTGATTACCCTGATATCATTTTTTGTTCTTAGTTTTCTACTCTTATATATTTAAGAAAGTTAATTCCAGTTGAGACAGTTAATTTTTCACCAATTGAAGTGACTATGATCAATGTAAAAAGTATAAAAAAAATAATTTTGATCGAAGGCCATAGAAAAGACTCCCGTGAATAATTTTTTTTACGTTCTCGGGAGGTAGGTATACAGAATCCTACGCCTACCCCGCAAATCAGGAAATTTTCGAAAGTTAATAAAAAGCGAGAAAAAGTTATTGAATAGTCGTTCGTGATGTATATTAAGAAGGATATTACAGGGGAAGCTATAGCTATATATATCATTCTTTCTATATTTTCATCAGACATGAATTTGTGCTTCCAAGTCTTTGTTTTCTTCTTTTTCCTTTTTTTATGCAGTTCTTTACAATAGTCGTCTATACTCTCTTTATTTACTACGACTGGGTTATTATATATATCAATAGGTAATTTTTGCGTGCTATGACAGGACTCACATATAAATGATTGAGGTCTTTTTCTTGAATTTAGTATAATCACATCTGAGCCTTGACAATTTGTACAGTGTCTATGGAGTTGGGACTGACTGCATTTACCACATACAACATAGGTGTTATGGCTTTCGCTTAAATCAAAAGAGCCATAGTTACCACATCTATCACAAGAAAATAGCTCTTCGTCTATAGAAATTTCTTCTCCAGAACAAAATGTGGTTACTGTCCAAGATAAGCATTTCATTAATCTGCGTAAAATAGGATTTTTTATAACCATAACATCTTCTCCTTTTGTGCGTATTGATTTGATATTAACCATTAGTTTAATGCATGATCCATGGATATAATTATACCACATTCATTTCCAAAAACTGTAATTCTATAAAACTAAATAATTATATAATGTAACAAAATCTAATTTGTGTATTATATTTAAAGACAAGGTTTACTAGAAAAAGAAGGAATTGCTTTAGTAAAAGTGGAAGGGAAATATGTATACGGACGTAAAAAATAAAATTCCATGAGAATTAGGAAGATATTTATAAATAGTGGTGGTTAATAGAAATAATACATATAAGGAGGAGCAATTAATGATAGAAGGTGCAATATTAAAACTTAAAGAGATGATCGAAAACTCTAAATTAACAGTAATACTAACAGGGGCAGGCATGGATACGGAAAGTAATATACCAGACTTTAGAAGCAAAGATGGCTGGTGGAGAAATATAGACCCAAGGACTGTGGCAAGTACAGATGCATTATATGGCAACTATGAATTATTCCATGAATTTTACTCTATGAGAATAAATAATTTAACAAAATGCAAACCTCACAGGGGACATTATATATTGACAGAATTACAAGAAAAGGGATTAATACATAGTGTAGCAACTCAAAATGTATCTGGATTACAGAATTTATCAGGAACTAAAAATATATATGAGCTTCATGGAAATATTCAAAGGATAAGATGTGAAAGATGCAGTGAGGAAGCTACTATAGAGGAATTTTTAAATAAACATAATTGTAAGGAATGTGGAAGTAGTATGTTAAGGCCTGGAGTAACATTATTTGGTGAGTCCTTACCACAAGAGGATTGGAATAATGCCATAAGGGATATAGAAAAGGCAGATTTATTGATTGTTATAGGTACAAGTCTTCAGGTATCCCCAGTAAATCAGTTGCCCCTTATGATGAAGGGAAATAAGGTACTTATTAATAGGGAAGATGTGGATGAAGACTATGATTTTCATTTGAAGATATTAGGTAGTGCGGGAGATGTACTTAGAAAGCTAGAAGAGGCTATAGAATAGTATAGAGTGTATATGGGAGGAGCTATAATGAGGGAAATAAAATTAAAAGATGGAAGTACACTTATAATCAAAGAAGGGAATAGATCCCATGCTAAAGAAATGATGAAATACATAGATGCAATAAGCACAGAATCAGATTTTCTAACTTTCGGTCAAGGGGAATTTAACATAACTTTAGAAGAAGAAGAGAAATTTATTGAAAGTGTATCAAAGAAGGACAATGCTATATTCATAGTAGCAGAAATAGAAGGTAAAATAGTGGGAAACCTAAGCTTTTCAGGAGGTGGAAGACCTAGAATAGCACATACGGGAGAGATGGGAGTAAGTGTATTAAAAGATTATTGGGGGCAGGGAATAGGTACAGAACTTATTAAATACCTGATTCATTGGTCAAAAGAATCAAACATAATTAAAAAGATAAATCTGAGAGTTAGAACAGATAATGTATCTGGAATAGGTTTATACAAAAAACTTGGATTTGTTGAAGAAGGTAGCATAAAAAGAGACTTCTTTACAGATGGCAAATTTTATGATTCCTTATGCATGGGACTTTTAATAGATTAATATGAAGGTGAGATAAAATGACAGATAAGAAAACACTATTTAATGTTTTATATAAGATAGCCAAAGAATTTAATGAAAAAAATATCCTATGGGCAGTGGGGGCATCCATACTATTAAATCATTATAATTTAATAGATGAAATAAATGATATAGACATATTTGTCCATGAAGATCATATAGAAAAGGCAGACGCATTATTAAAAAAGTTAGGAAATAAAAAGGAAAGAGAAAAGGTAGGGACCTATTCTACTAAGTACTTTTATGAATATGTTATAGATCATATAGACATAGATGTGATGGCTGGATTTGTTATTAATCATGGTTCTGGTCAATATAATTACATATTTGATGAAAAATCTATTACTGCATATATGCATATGGGAGAAATACAAGTCCCTTTAACTGCTTTAGAAGATTGGTATGTCATATACAATCTAATTCCTAATAGGCAATATAAAGTAAAATTAATAGAAGATTATTTGAATAAGAACAAAGTAATACATCCATACTTATTAAAAAGAGCATTAAATAATCATCTACCTAAAAAAGTGGAAAAAAATATACATGGATTGCTCTAGCATAAAAGCTAGAGTTTTTTTTATTTCATTCAAAAATTTACAAATTTCTTATGGTAAAAATAATATAATTGTAGTATCTATTAATTTTAAGGGAGCGTTCATATGATTACTATACTTTTTATTACTTTTAATATAATTCTTATCTATTTTTATCTAATTAGAGCAGAGATAAGAAGAAGGAGTAGAGGAGAAATTTTGGTTTCAAATGGAAACGGAATCAATCATAGATTATTTATGGGAATATCCTATGTAATTATTTCCGTCCTGTTATTTTTGAAGACTTCTAATATAGAACAATTTAGTATAAGAATGGGATTTTTCTTTTGTGGAGTAGTTTGGTTATACAAAGGATTACTAAAAACACAATTATGTGAGAACGGTATTTACACTCCTGAATATATTATAAATTGGGAGAAGATAAAAAACTATAAATGGATAAGCAACTATGGAGAACCCTATGACCTAGTAGAGTTTGATGTGAAGATATTTAAGGGAGAAAAGAAAGTAATTATGGATGTGGAGAGGATATATAAGGAATATGTGGAGGAATTTCTAAGTGAAAGAGTAAAGAAGGTGGAGTAAGATGTGGAAAAATCCTAAGGTAGTTTTAATGGCCACTTTAACCCTATTGATCATAGGCATATTGCAAATAACATATGAAAATTTTGTAGGTCAATTCTTTGAAGCTATTGTAGGAGTATGGATATTTTTGATAATAGTATGTGTAGTTCATTTTTATTTTAAATTTATAGGATTGAAATCAGATTATGCTAAATTAAAGAAATAAAATATAGGTATATAAATTTAGGCTCTAGTTTAAATAACTAGAGCTTTTTTATTGCTCATATATAGATTAAGGACATACCTAAGATATATATATCATAACCATATAAAAAGAGCTGAATGGAAGGCTTGCTAAAACTGTTATCATTTACTGAAATATTAGTATAAGAATTGCATATATTTATTAGGAAAGAAGTGAAGAGATGAGAAAAAGAATTGAATGTGATGATTTTTTAAAAAACCATGTCTTGACTAATTTAAAAATGAATGGAAAAAAGACTAGAGGTCTCTATTTTGTTAATACACTAAACTTAGAAGCTAATTGTTATGAGAAACATGTGTATGTATTTGAATTGGAAGGTTTAAAGACAAGACACTTGATTTTAAGTATTGAACCGGATGATTTTGAGTTTTTTGGTGATAAAGTGATTTTTAAGGTTTGGAAGGAAGAACATACAGAACTTTACCATTATGACTTTCACACAAAGGAAATTCATCCATATGCCAAAATTCCCTATAAGGTTGAAAAGTTTAGTATTTGTGGTGAAAATATCTATTTTACTGTCACTGTTAAGAAAAATAGTAGTGAAAATTATATTCATAGTGGTGAAAAACTACCATTTTATGAAGAGGGCGTAGGGTTTTCAGCTCAAAGTAGGACTTCTTTGCTTAAATTTAATAATAAGGACTCTCAAATTAGTATTTTAACTGATTCAAATATTCATATTGATGATATTGTATTTGATTTTGAAAATAATAGAATTGTATTTACTGCCTTTGAAGGCGGAAATATAAAATCAATTGCCTCTAATGTATATACATTTGATTTGACCTGTGAATCCATAAGAAGATGGACTAATGGTACTTATCGCATTAGTTATGTGGATGTATTATCTTCTCAAGAGTTAATCTTCTCAGGCGTAGACTTAAGAAATAAGAGCCGCAATGATAATGGCCAGTTATATTTCATTAATACATCAACTGGTTGTTGCAAACCATTAGGCCGTCCTCTTCATAAGAGTAATGAAATGCCAGGGGTTGTATCGGATAGTAGATTTTCCATATCACGTCCTGTAATGACTCAAAAGGAACATTTTTACTTTTTAACAGTAGATCGTTATGGGGTAACTTTAAATAAAATAGGCAGAAAAGGTAACCTAACCTCGTTTAAAACGGGTTTAACCACTATTGACAGTTATGGAATTTTAAAAGAAGGAATGGTACTTATCGGGTTAAAAGGGTTAGGTCTTCATGAAATTTACTATTTTAAAGATGATAAGTTGAGTCAAGTAACAGCGTATAATGATTGGTTATTAAAAGAACGACATCTTAGTGTGCCAGAATATATGAAAGTTTATAATTATGGAATTGACATAGATGGTTGGGTTATTCCACCCTTAGGGATTAAGCCAGGTAAAAAGTATCCTGGTGTGTTAATGATCCACGGTGGCCCTAAATTAATATACAGTCATGTATATCATCATGATATGCAATTATTATCAGCCAATGGTTATTATGTATTTTATGCTAATCCAAAGGGGAGTGACGGTCGAGGTGATGATTTTTCTAATATAAGAGGTTCCTATGGCACTAGAGCCTATAAAGAATTAATGACATTTACTGATGAAGTAATTAGTAAATACCCTCAAATAGATAAGGATGCTCTTGGAGTAACTGGTCCATCCTATGGTGGATATATGACCAACTACATTATAACCAGAACTGACAGGTTTAAAGGAGCAGTGCCTGAGAGTGGAATTAGTAATTTGATTACTGCTTTTACATCATCAGATATTGGATATAAGTATATATTTGAATATATGGGAAATAAAAATACACCTTGGAACAATAGTGAAGTCTATATTGAACAATCCCCAATTATGAAGGCAAACAATGTAAAAACACCAACTTTATTTATTCACGGAAAAGAAGATTATAGGTGTAATTATACTGAGTCTTTAAACATGTATTCTGCATTAAAGTATCACGGAGTGGATACTAAACTATGTGTTTTTGAAAAAGAGAATCATAACTTAAATGTAAGGGGAAGGCCTAAAAGCAAAAAAATTCGACATGAGGAAATGCTAAATTGGTTCAATAGGTACTTAAAAAAGGAGAAAATTTAAGGATGATTTTAGATGGAGACATTTAAAATAAATGAGAAAAATCACATGATTAAATACGACATGAAAATGAATAAGGGAGGGTTAAGGTTGTTAAAAAAAGTGTTATGTATGTGTATGGTCCTAGTTCTTATTTTAGGTACACTTTCAGGCTGCGGATCTAAGGTAGAAAATCCAGGTAATGAAAGAGCTAATAATGAAAAGGAGAATACACAAAAGGCTGAAATTGTTAAGGATGAAATCAAAGTAGCACTAGAATCAGATATTGTATCATTAGATCCTCAAGGACATAATGATACGGCATCAGAAAAAGTATCATTTTTACTATTTAACAGACTCTTTAAATTAAATACGGAATTTGAAGCAGTGCCAGATTTAGTTGAAGAATGGTCACAACCATCAGACAAGGAATGGTTATTAAAAATCAAAGAAGGAGTTAAGTTCCACGATGGGACAGAAATCACATCTGAAGATGTTAAGTTCAGTATGGAAAGATCAAAGGAATCTCCAACAGTACAACATGTTTTAGCAGAAGTAGAAAAGGTAGAAATTGTAGATAAGTATACGGTAAAAGTCACAACCAAAGTGGTTTTTGCACCATTTTTATATACTCTTGCCCATGCAGGTGTATCTATTGTGCCTAAACACTATGTGGAATCGGATGATAACTGGAAAATGCCAGTTGGATCAGGTCAATATAAGTTTGTAGAGTGGGTATCAGGGGATAAGGTAGTATTAGGAAAATATGATGAGTATTATGACGAAGCTGACAGGGGTATGGCTAAAAAGATCACTTTTAAAGTAATACCAGAAGGAACAAGTAGAACAATTGCCCTTGAAACAGGAGAAGTAGATATTATTGCAAGTTTAGAGTCTATGGATTCAGCTAAAGTAGAAGAAAATCCAGAGTTATCTTTATATGAAAAACCATCCACATCAATTGCCTATGTTGGAATGAATGTTGAAAAGGCTCCTTTTGACAATGTACTTGTAAGGAGAGCTATGAACTATGCAATAGACAAGGAGGCAATATTAGAGATTTCATTAAATGGTGCAGGGACTGTTGCTAAGTCAGTAACATCAACAGCCATAATGGGTCAAAAGGATGGGGATTACATATATGATCCAGAAAAGGCAAAGGAACTTTTAAAAGAAGCAGGATATGATGGAAATCTAACTATTGATTTATGGGCATCAGGAGATTTAAGAAAGAGAACTGCTGAAGTTGTTCAGGCTAATTTAATGGAAGTAGGAGTAACTGCTAATATTGAAATGTTTGAATGGGGTGCTTATCTTGAAGCAACTAATTCTGGAAAGCAATCAATGTTCGTCCTTGGATGGACGTCAAATCCAGATCCAGATGCCACATTAACACCACAATTTAGTAAAGGCAGTATTAGAGCACAAAACAGAACAAGATATGTAAGTGAAAAGGTTGAGCAATTATTAGCAGATGGTAGAGTAGAACTAGATTTAGCTAAGCGTAAAGCCATCTATAACGAGTTACATGCAACAGTAATGGAAGATGCACCATGGGTACCTCTTTATGTAAGTAATAAATTAGTTGGTGCAAACAGTCAATTAAAAGGTGTAGAGTTAAATCCACAAGGTTTAGCTAATCTACATAAGCTTCATTACTAAAAATAATATAACTAAATCATATGGTTCCTTTAGAACCATATGATTTAGTTAATTAAAATTGTGAAATATAGATTAGGAGGGCCCATGATTAGATATGTAATTAAAAGATTATTAATGCTAATACCAGTGGTGGTTGGGGTAACCTTTTTAGTGTTTTTTATTATCAGCCTGACTCCTGGGGATGTGGCAGCAATGATCATAGGTGAGGGGGCTACACAAGAATCAATTCAACAATTGAGGACAGATATGGGACTAGATGATCCGATTATAGTTCAATATGGAAGATATATGGGGAATTTAGTAACTGGAGATATGGGAAATTCTTATGCTACGGGGAAGGCCGTATCCGCTGAAATCGGTTCAAGATTTCCTAACACCTTTAAGTTAACGGTACTTAGTATTCTCATCTCAATAGGAATATCCATTCCAATAGGTGTAGTTTCAGCAACGAAACAGTACTCCATATTTGATAATTTAGGAATGGTATTAGCTCTCATAGGAATTTCCATGCCATCATTCTGGTTAGGCCTTATATTAATCATTATTTTCGCCTTAGGGCTCGGGTGGTTTCCATCAGGGGGAGCAGATAGTTTCAAAAGCGTAATACTACCTGCAATCACCTTAGGTGTAGCATCAACAGCCAGTATTACCAGAACTACAAGGTCATCCATGCTTGAAGTTGTGAGACAAGACTATATTAGAACAGCAAAGGCAAAGGGAGTTAGTAATAGGGTTGTAATTAGGAAACATGCTCTAAAGAATGCTCTTATTCCAGCCATTACAGTCATAGGTTTAGAGTTTGGTGTTTTACTAGGGGGAGCCATTTTAACTGAAACGGTTTTTTCATGGCCAGGAATTGGCAGGTTGATGGTAGAGTCCATTCAAAGAAAAGATGCCCCCATGGTTTTAGGATGTATTATTATATTTTCCGTGTGCTTTAGTATAGTAAACCTAGTGATTGATATTTTGTATGCATATATTGATCCTAGGATTAAAGCAAATTATGAGTAGAGTGGGTGGGTTTTATGAGTGAGACTTCTATTAATAGGGCAGAAAATATTAAGAAAAAATATAAGAAAAGAAGTCAATCTGCTGATGTTTGGCGTCGATTAAAGAGAAATAGGATGGCCATGATAGGAATCTTTGTAATTATGATTTTCTTAACTATGGCAATTTTTGCAGATTTTATAGCTGATTACAATAGTGAGGTTATTAAACTAAATGTGAAAGAAAGGCTGCAGGAACCAAGCTCTAACCATTGGTTTGGAACTGATGAATATGGACGAGATATATTTTCAAGAATTGTTCATGGAACAAGAATTTCTCTATTTGTAGGGGTGATCTCTGTAGGAATTGCCTTAACCTTTGGTGGGACTCTAGGGGCCATTTCAGGCTATTATGGGGGGAAACTTGACAATATAGTTATGAGACTTCTGGATGTTCTCCTTGCCATTCCAGCCATTTTATTAGCCATAACTATTGTGGCATCAATGGGGGCTAGTATTGTTAACTTAATGATTGCCGTTGGAATTTCCAATATACCAGGTTTTGCACGGGTAGTAAGGGCAGCCGTTTTGAGTGTAAAAGACCAAGAGTATATAGAAGCGGCAAGATCCATTGGAGCAAAGGATCATACTATTATTATTAAGCATGTACTACCAAACTGTCTAGCACCTATTATTGTATACTCAACCCTAAAGGTGGCAACGGCTATCATGGCTACGGCAGGACTTAGTTTCATTGGTCTTGGTGTAAAACCACCAGCACCAGAATGGGGAAGCATGTTAGCAGGAGGACGTGCTTTTATTAGGGATAAAATGTATATAGTACTCTTTCCTGGCTTAGCAATTATGGCAACAATTTTATCACTTAACTTAATTGGAGATGGACTTAGGGATGCCCTTGATCCAAGATTGAAATAACAAGAGGTGATTATTTGAATAATAAAACACTGGAAATAGAAAACCTTGTGATTCAGTATGACACAGATGATGGCATTGTGGAAGCTGTGAATGGTATTGACTTGTGCCTAAATAAGGGTAAAACTATAGGTCTAGTAGGCGAAACGGGGGCGGGAAAAACAACTATGGCCCTTTCTATTTTAAATCTAATTCCAATGCCTCCAGGAAAAATAGTGAGTGGTTCCATTAGGGTAGATGGTATTCACATATTGGAAAAAACAGAAAAGGAACTAGAAGGGATTAGGGGAAGGATTGTTTCAATGATTTTCCAAGATCCTATGACTGCACTCAATCCTGTTATTACAGTAGGAGAGCAGATTGCAGAAGTAATAAGAATTCATCAAAAGGTGGACAACAAAGAAGCCAGGAAAAAAGCAGAAAAAATGCTTGAACTAGTGGGTATTCCAAAGGGACGAATGCTTGAATATCCACATCAGTTTTCAGGTGGCATGAAACAAAGGGTTGTTATTGCCATTGCTTTAGCCTGTAGCCCCAAGTTACTCATTGCAGATGAATCAACAACGGCTCTAGATGTAACAATACAGGCTCAAGTATTGGAACTAATGAAGGACTTAAAGGAAAAGTTACATATGTCCATGATTATGATTACCCATGACCTAGGGATAGTGGCAGAAGTATGTGATGAAGTGGCTATTATGTATGCAGGAAGAATCGTAGAGCAGGGAAGTCTAGTTGATATATTTGAAAATCCAAAGCATCCATATACGGAGGGACTTTTTAATTCCATTCCAAATATTGATGATAGAAAAGCTAAGTTAAAACCTATTAAAGGCTTAATGTCAGATCCTTATAACTTACCAAAGGGATGTGCCTTTTGTGATAGATGTGATTATACCATGGATAAGTGTAAAACCATGAAGCCAGAGAAAATTATCTTTAGTGAAAGCCATTTTGTAGAGTGTCATATTTATAAGGACAATAAGAACTATACTTTAAAGTATGGAGATAAAAAATATTAAGGGGTGTTATTAAGTGTCTGATATATTACTAGAAGTAAAAAATTTGAAGAAATATTTTAAGACCCCAAAGGGCATGTTGCATGCTGTAGATGATGTAAGTTTTAAACTAAAAAAGGGAACAACTCTTGGCCTTGTGGGGGAATCTGGTTGTGGTAAATCTACAACGGGACGAGTTCTCTTAAGATTATTAGAAGCCACTGGTGGAGAAGTAATATATGATGGAAAGAACATTATGGATTTAAGTAATGATCAAATGAGAAAACTCAGAAAAGAAATGCAAATGATTTTCCAAGATCCCTTTTCATCTTTAAACCCAAGAATGACAGTAAGTGAGATTATAGAAGAACCAATTAAGTTACATAAGCTAATCAAGGATAAAGAAAAGCGCTTTGAAAAGGTTCTTGAGCTAATGGAGTTAGTAGGGCTCTCAGAGCGATTAATTAATACCTATCCCCACGAACTTGATGGAGGAAGAAGGCAACGAATTGGTATAGCAAGGGCTTTGGCTCTAGATACAAAGTTTATCGTGTGCGATGAACCTGTGTCCGCCTTAGACGTTTCCATTCAGGCACAGATACTCAATTTAATGAAAGAGTTACAGGAAAAACTAGGGCTTACTTATATCTTTATTACTCATGACCTATCCGTAGTAAATCATTTTGCAGATGAAATAGCAGTTATGTATCTAGGGAAAATTGTTGAAAGAGCCCCTTCAGAAGAGTTGTTTAATAACCCAATACATCCTTACACAAAAGCTTTATTATCAGCAATTCCAAGGCCAACCCTTAAGAAAACCCATGAGAAGATAATATTAAAGGGGGAGATTACTTCTCCTATTAATCCAGAGACAAACTGTCGATTCTCAAATCGTTGTATTTATACAACGGAAATATGCAAGTTAAAGGAACCAACCTTAGAAAATATATGTGAAAATCATTCTGTTGCATGTCATATTGTTAATAGAAAGTAAAGAAAGTTAAAATTGTTTTAATATTATGAATTTTATGAAAAGATATGTAGAAACTATTGCTCCTAGGACAAACAAAAAGTTATAATATACGTGCATGGTAAAAAAATCCAAATTGAGGAGGAGATTGTATGAAAAGAAATATGAGGAGACTTGTTGTGCTTATGTTAATCCTTACTTTAGCATTCACATCTAGTATTGCTTATGCTGGAGAGGCTAAGGAAGTTAAAGCACCTAAGTACATATTTTATTTCATTGGTGATGGTTTAGGCTTATCACAAAGACAAGTGGGGGAATTATTTTTACAAGAAGCTAGCAATGATAAATCTAAGAAGTTAATGATGAATACTTTACCTGTGACAGGACTTAAAACTACTTATTCATCTAACACATTAGTTACAGATTCAGCAGCTGCAGGAACTGCCCTTGCTACTGGACATAAAACTGATAATGGAGTTATATCTAAAACTCCAGATGGAAAAGATCTTAAAACTATACTAGAGTTAGCAGAAGAAAAGGGATATGCTACAGGTCTAGTAAGTACTACTAGAATAACTCATGCTACACCAGCATCTTTTGCATCTCACAATGTAAATAGAGATAATGAAAATGAAATAGCAGTAGACTTCCTAGATAGTGGTGTGGAATTCTTTGCAGGTGGTGGATATAGACACTTTGCACCAAAGGCATGGGAATTTGGAAAATCTAAGAGAAAAGATGAAAGAGATTTATTAAAGGAATTTGCAGGCTTAGGATACAACGTATTTGCAGGGGAAAAGGATAGTGCTAATTTCTTAAAGTTTGCTCCAAAGGGAAAAGAAAAAGTATTTGCAGCTTTATCTTATTCTCATTTACCATATGATATTGATAGATTAAGTACTTTAGATACTCCTAGTTTATCTCAATTAACTGAAAAAGGTATTGAAGTATTATCTCAATATGAAGATGGATTCTTTATGATGGTTGAAGGTGGAAGAATTGACCACGCAGCTCACTCAAATGATCCTGTTGGAACTATTCATGACGTATTAGCATTTGATGATGCTATTAAAAAGGCTTATAAATTCTATGAAAAGAATCCAGCGGATACTTTGATTATAGTTGCTGCTGACCACGAAACTGGTGGACTTGGATTAGGTATGGGTCTTGATTATTTCTTAAATTTAGAAGAACTATTTGATGTGAAAGCTTCTACAGAGGCTATAGGATATGAAGATAAGAAATATGATGGAAATAGAGAAGAATACTTTAAGTATATAGAAAAAGTATATAGCTTAGAAAATTTAACTGAAAAAGAAAGAGCAGAAATAGAAAAGGCTATGGATTTAGAAGACAAAGGTATTGAAGGTAGCAAGAGAGAATATGGTTACCTAACTAAGGAACCTACTGCCATTGCCGTAGCTCACGTGATTTCTAATAGAGCTAATATTTACTGGACTACTTTTGCTCACTCTGGAGTACCAATTCCACTTACAGCTGTTGGCGTTAATGCTGAAGATTTCAGCGGATACAATGATAATACTATGATAGCTAAAAAATTAGCTAAAATCATAGGTGGAGAATTATAAGAATACAAAAAGCTGGGGAAACCCAGCTTTTGAATTATAGACATATTACATATAACGTTTCTTTATTTTGGATGGGAGCATTAAAGTATGAGAAATTACAAAAGCAGCGTAGTTATGATAATACTAATGATATTAGTAGTTGGAATTTTAATAGTTGATAGGGAGAATGATTCAAAGATAGAAGATGTATTTGAAGTGAAGGCTAGAGTTATGAAGGTGAACAATGATAATTTAATACAGTCTAATATTGCAAATATGGGAGTGCAAAATTTAGAAGTGAGGATACTAGAAGGAGAATTTAAAGGACAATTTACTAATTCTCTAAATACTTTAGTGGGCAATTTATCAGTGGAAAATACCTATAAAAAGGGAGACACAATAATAGTAGCCATTAGGATCGAAGACGGAAAAATAGCAGATAGTAAGGCCATTGATTTATATAGACAAAACTACCATGTACTATTATTTGGTACTTTCGTAATATGCTTAATTATATTTGCAAAGCAAATAGGAATTAAGGCATTATTCTCATTTATAATGAGTTTGTTTGTCATATGGAAATTTCTAATTCCAGGACTCCTTGAAGGAAAGGACCCACTATTATTATCCATGTGGGTACTAGTATTACTTACGGCAATAATTTTATTTTCCATATCTGGAATTACTAAAAAGGGAGTGGCAGCCTTTGTAGGAACCATAACAGGACTGTCCATAACTATAGGATTGACCTTATTCTTTGGAAGTAGGATGGAGTTGTATGGAATGACAGCCCCCTTTGCAGAAACCCTAATGTTTAATGGACATCTTGATCTAGATATGAGAAAAATATTTTATGCGGCCATAGTAATTGGAGCTTCAGGTGCAGCCATGGATATAGCCATGGATGTGGCATCATCCATGTATGAAATTAAAAGTCATAAACCCAATATTTCCATGAAAGACCTTATAAAATCAGGATTTAATGTGGGACGAGATGTGGTAGGAACTATGACAACTACCCTTTTATTGGCTTATTCGGGTGGGTATCTAACATTACTTATGCTTTTTATGGATAAAAACTCTAGTTTTAATAGAATAATAAATTTCAAAATAGTATCAGCAGAAATAATGAGGACCGTAATAGGTAGTATAGGATTAGTATTAGTGGCCCCTATTACAGCAATAGTAGCAGGTATTATATATAGTAAAGTAAAAGAAAATGTAACTAATTAGTTGATGATAAAAATAATCAAATGATATAAATTATCTATTGACAATGTGTTAACGAAATTATTATAATTTAGTTGGACATATAGTAATAGACAAACACATTGGAGGGAACAATAAATGTTAAAGAAGAAAGCTTTATTAATAGGTATGACATTAGTAGTAGCAGCAGGATTATTCGTAGGTTGTGGTTCAAAGCCGGAAGAGGCAGCTACTGAAAATACTCAAGTAGAACAAAAGGCTGAAGAAGTTGCATATAAAGATGGTGTATATAAGGCAGAAGGTGATGAATTCCAAAATGGATGGAAAGCAACAGTTTCTATAGAAGTTAAAGATGGAAAAATAGTTTCAGCTGATTGGAATGGAGTAGATGAAGAGGGAGCAACTAAGAAAGATGCTTCTAAAGATGGTAAATATCCAATGGTAGAAAAGGCAGGAGCTAAAGCACCTTGGCATGAACAAGCTCAGTTAGCGGAAGCATACTTAATAGAAACTCAAGATCCAAAAAATATTAAATATACGGATGATGAAGGACATACGGATGCAATTTCTGGAGCATCTATTAAAGTTTCAGAATTCTTTACATTAGCAGAAAAGGCACTAGAGGAAGCTAAATAGATTTTAAAATAAAAAATAGTGATTAAGTATATAATATATACTTAATCACTATTTTTTTATGGATAGAGAACTAAAAAAAGTATTAACAATTTATTAAATCTATTACAAAATGTAAATTTTAACATATAATTGTAAATGCAGGAGGAGAAAATATGAACGAAAGAAGTTATATGTTAGAAAATGAGAAAATAAGCAAAGTGTTGATGAAGTTATCATTGCCTGCAACGGTGGGAATGATAGTTAATGCCTTATATAATATAGTAGATACTATATTTATAGGAAGGGGAGTAGGAACCATAGCCATAGGAGCTTTGGCAATAGCCTTTCCCATACAAATGATCATAATGGCCATAGCTCAGACGGTTGGAGTTGGAGGAGCATCTGCCCTATCTAGAAGTCTTGGAGCCAAAGATATAGAAAGGGCAGATAAGGTTGCTGGAAATTCTTTCATATCTGTATTTATTGTAAGTATAATTACTGTAGTATTTAGTTTTATATTTATGGAACCTATACTTAGACTATTTGGAGCTACAGAGAATATACTTCCTTATGCAATGGAATATTTAAAAGTAATACTTTTAGGAAGCCTATATTTTCCCTTTGTAGTTTGTGCTAATAATTTAATAAGGGCAGAAGGTAATGCTAAAGCATCAATGATAATAATGGTAATAGGTACTGGTTTAAACATTATACTAGATCCTCTATTTATATTTGTATTTAATATGGGAATTGCTGGAGCAGCATGGGCCACTATTATTTCTCAATTTGCATCCCTTGTATATGTGGGCATTTACATGTATGGAGGAAAAAGCGCATTAAAAATTAGGATTAGACACTTGAAATTAGAAGGATCCATTGTAAAAGAAATATTTACAGTGGGCTTCTCATCCTTTACAAGACAAGCGGCAGGAAGTGTTGTTGCCATTGTAGTAAATAACTCTCTAAAGTTTTATGGTGGAGATATGGCCATATCCATATATGGAACTGTAAATAAGGTAATAATGTTCTTATTTATGCCTTTGTTTGGAGTAGTTCAAGGTATGCAGCCTATAGTTGGGTATAACTATGGAGCGAAAAAGGTTAGTAGAGTTAAGGAAACGGTAAAGTTATCTATTATAGTCACTACAATATTAGCTACAACTAGTGTATTAATAGGGGAGTTATTTCCTAATTTAATTATGAAAGTGTTTACAAAGGATAAGGCATTTATAGAAAGTAGTGCAAGTGTACTTAGAATCATAATAGCAGGAATACCTGTTATAGGAGTACAAGTGGTAGGATCCACATTGTTTCAATCTATAGGAAAGGCTGTACCAGCCTTAATATTATCACTACTTAGACAGGTGTTATTTTTAATTCCACTAGTTTTAATATTACCAAGAATAGGAAATCTAGGTTTAATAGGAATTTGGATGGCATATCCTATAGCAGATATATTATCAACCGCAGTAACTGGATTTTTATTAAAAAATGAAATGAAAAAAATGTATTCTGTAGAGTAGATAAAGATTGTTCCATTATTTAAAAAATTATGGAACAATCTTTTTTTACTTACAAGAAAATTATAAATTTTTCGATCTGTGAATAAGTAAAAAAAGTAAGGGGTTGTAGGGGAAGAATTACCCTGCCTCTTTAAAGGAAGGTGTTCAGATTGCGGTAGCAATCGTCGAAGGGAACCATAGGGTTCCATAACGATGCATACGAAGTATGGTTTTTTTATTTTTTAGTAAAAAATTTAATAAAAAAAGAGACATTAAATAATGTAATGTATTAAAGAACTAGTACATATACATGTAATGTGGAATTTTAGTAAAGGGGACAAGAGGTAGTGTTAATGAATTAATACTAAAAAATTTCTAAAAATAAAAAATTCATTGACAGTTTACTAAAATTTTACTAAAATTTAAGTAGGAAAAGGATTCCATGAAAATTGTGGAAAAAAATTAAATGGGGGATTGTTTATGAAAAAACTATTATCGGTGTTAATGATATTAACACTAATGTTCTCACTAGCAGCATGTGGATCATCTGAGCAATCAAGTTCAGAAGCTCAACCAGAAGCAGAAGCAAGTGCTCCAAAGATAGGTGTAACTATCTATAAGTTTGACGATAACTTCATGTCTTTCGTACGTAGATCTATCGAAAAGAGTGCAGGAGATCAAGCTGAACTTGTGTTAAATGACTCACAAAATGATCAAGCTAAGCAAAATGAGCAAGTAGAAATGATGATTTCTAAGGGTGTAAAATCTTTAGCTATCAACTTAGTTGACCCTCAAGCGGCAGCTACTATTATCTCTAAGGCTAAAGAGGCTGAGTTACCAGTAGTATTCTTTAACAAAGAGCCAAGTGAACAAGATATGGCTTCTTATGATAAAGCTTGGTATGTAGGAACTACTTCATCTGAATCTGGAGTTATCCAAGGTGAATTAATTGCTGATTCTTGGAAAGCAAATCCAGCATGGGATAAAAATGGCGATGGTAAAATCCAATACGTATTATTAAAGGGTGAGCCAGGACATCCAGATGCAGAAGCTCGTACTAAGTATGCAGTAGAAACTGTTGTTGAAAAAGGTATTGAAGTTGAAGAATTAGAACTTCAAACTGGAATGTGGGACTCTGTAAAGGGTAAAGAATTAATGGATGCTTGGATTGCTAAGCATGGAGACAAGATTGAGTACGTTATAGCTAACAACGATGCTATGGCACTTGGAGCTATTAACTCATTAAAGGCTGAAGGATACTTTGAAGGAGATAAGTTTATGCCAGTAGTTGGTGTAGATGCTATCCCTGATGCTTTAACTCAAATTGAAGCGGGAACTTTAGTTGGTAGTGTACTTAACGATGCTGCAAACCAAGGTAAAGCAACTGTAGATTTAGCTATTAACGTTGCTAATGGTAAGGATGTATTAGAAGGAACTGAGTGGAAACTTGATGACAAGAAAGCAGTTCGTGTACCTTACTTAGCTATAACTAAGGACAATATCCAAGTAGCTAAAGACTGTTACGCTGAATAATAAAAACTATGGGACGGTTATTTTTAAATAACCGACCCCTTATTAATACTAATAAAAGGTGCATGGTGCATTTTAAATGCATATGCATCTTTATTAATATAATTATGCTTGCAATAATGTGAAAGGAGGCTTGAATATGGCAGAAGTTAGTAGAAACAATGGAGATTATCTATTAGAAATGTTGGGAATATCTAAGGAGTTTCCAGGAGTTAAAGCATTAGACAAAGTAAACTTGAGAGTAAGAAAAGGAACAGTCCATGCCTTAATGGGAGAAAATGGTGCAGGCAAATCAACTTTAATGAAGTGTTTATTTGGTATATATCATAGGGATGAAGGTGAAATTTTACTTGAAGGAAAGAGTGTAAAGTTTAATTCATCAAGACAAGCACTAGATAATGGTGTATCCATGGTACATCAAGAGCTTAATCAAGTACAAAGTACTAACATAATGGACAATATTTGGCTAGGACGTTTTCCTAGAAAGGGATTATTCATAGATGAACAAAAAATGTACAATGATACATTAAAAATATTTAAGGACCTAGATATTAACTTAGATCCTCGTAGAAAGGTAGAGAGTTTACCCGTATCTGAAAGTCAGATGGTAGAAATAGCTAAGGCCGTTTCTTATAACTCTAAAATAATAGTAATGGATGAACCTACTTCATCTTTAACGGAAAAGGAAGTTGGCCATTTATTTAAAATCATAAGAGCCTTAAAGGAAAGAGGCGTAGGAATAATATATATTTCTCATAAAATGGAAGAAATCAAGCAAATTGCAGATGATGTTACTATAATGCGTGATGGTCAATGGATTGCCACTAAAGACGCTAAAACAATCACTACAGACGAAATAATAAATTTAATGGTTGGACGTGACCTAACTAATCGTTTCCCACCTATGACAAATACTCCAGGTGAAGTAATAATGGAGGTTAAGAACTTAACTGCTACTTATCAACCTTCAATTCAAGATATATCTTTTGAGCTTAGAAAAGGTGAGATATTAGGTGTGGCAGGTCTTGTGGGAGCTAGAAGAACAGAACTTATAGAATCCATATTTGGAGCAAGAAATGTAAATGGTGGTTCTATTTACTTACATGGAAAGAAATTAAATAATGAAAATCCCCATGTGGCTATAAAAAATGGTTTTGCATTAGTAACAGAAGAGCGTAGAGCAACGGGAATATTCTCTATGCTAGATATTACTTTTAACTCTTTTATAGCTAACATAGATAATTATATAAACAAATTTGGTCTACTAGACTTTGCTAGGATAGGTAAAGACACTAAGTGGGTTATAGACAGTATGAGGGTTAAGACACCATCTCATAAAACTCATATAAGTTCCCTCTCAGGAGGAAATCAACAAAAGGTTATTGTTGGTCGTTGGCTACTTACAGAACCTGAAATTCTATTATTGGATGAACCTACTCGTGGTATAGACGTAGGGGCTAAATACGAAATATATCAATTGATGATTGATCTTGCCAATAAGGGAAAGGGTGTCATGATGGTATCCTCTGAAATGGCAGAATTACTAGGAGTTACAGACAGAATATTAGTAATGAGTAATGGAAGATTAGCTGGAATAGTAAATACTAAAGACACATCTCAAGAGGAAATATTAAAGCTATCAGCTAAGTATTTATAGAATAGGAGGGATAATTGTGTCAGCAGTTAATGAAAGCAAAGGGACATTTAAGAAAGAAAATGTGCTAAATTGGATGATGAATAATGCCATAGTTTTAGTTCTTATTGGTCTTTTAATAATTATAGTATCAGTTGAACCAGACTTTATATCCTTAAGAAACTTTAGAAATATATTATCACAAGCATCTACTCGTATCATCATGGCCCTTGGTGTTGGTGGTATTATCGTGGCAAAGGGAACCGACTTATCACTTGGTCGTCAAGTAGGTCTTGCAGCAGTTATTTCTGCTTCTTTATTGCAAGCATCAGATTATGCATATAAAATGTATCCCAATTTACCAGAATTAAATTTATTTATGATGTTTATGATAATAGTACTTGTTATGGTAATAACGGGATTTATTGGATTAACAAATGGATTTGTAGTAGCTAAATTAAAGGTAGACCCTTTCATTGCCACATTGGGAATGATGGTAATAGTATATGGTGTAAACTCCATATATTTTGATAGACCACCTTATGGGGCTCAGCCTATTGGAGGTTTAGATCCTAGATTTACAAAGTTTGCTCAAGGAGCATTTAAGATTGCTGGATTTAAGATTCCATTCCTTGTAATATATGCAGCTATAGTTACTTTTGTTGTTTGGGTATTATGGAATAAAACTAAGTTTGGTAAAAACATATTTGCCATTGGTGGAAACCAAGAAGCAGCCATAGTATCTGGTGTAAATGTAGTTAAGTACTTATTATTAGTTTATATGTTAGGTGGAATATTATATGGACTAGGTGGAACACTAGAGGCTGCACGTATAGGTACTGCAACTAACAACACGGGTAATATGTACGAACTGGACGCCATATCTGCATGTATCGTGGGAGGACTTTCCTTCTCGGGTGGTATAGGTACTGTAGGTGGAATTGTTACAGGGGTATTAATATTCCAAGTAATCGCCTATGGATTATCGTTCATAGGAGTAAATCCATACTTACAATTTATAATTAAAGGTTTAATAATTATTACAGCCGTAGCAATAGATTCTAGAAAATATATTAAGAGAAAATAATTTCACAAAAAGGGGTAGTTTAATAATTAACTACCCCTTTTTTAAAACACATAGATAAACCGTAATTATGTGGGAGGTCACCGTATGTACTTAGGAGTAGATTATTATCCAGAACATTGGGATACTAGTATGATAGATGAAGATTTGACACGTATAAAGGAAATGGGTTCTAATATTATTAGGATAGGAGAGTTTGCATGGCACCTGATGGAGAAGAGGGAAGGGGAGTATGATTTTTCATATTTTGATATGGTCATAAAAAAGGCTAAGGAATATGATTTGAAAATCATGTTTGGAACTCCAACGGCTACCTTTCCAGCTTGGCTTGCTAAAAAACATCCATCCATATTGTCTAAAGATGAGTTAGGGCATACTAGGGTCTTTGGAGGAAGAAGGCAATATTGTTTTAATTCTAAAGAATATATGAAGTATACAAAGATAATAGTAGAGAAATTAGTTAGCCACTATAAAAATGAAGAATCCATAATAAGCTGGCAAGTGGATAATGAATTTGGTCATGAAGGTAGCGATATGTGCTATTGTGACCAATGTGAAGAAAAATTTATAGAGTATTTAAAGGATAAATATGAGATTATAGATAAATTTAATGAAGTATGCGGAACTATATTTTGGGGTCAAACTTATAATGACTTTAGTGAAATTCCATTACCAAAACCTACTATTACTACCCATAACCCCACTCTAAAGTTAGAACATGCTAGATTTAGGTCCTATTCCATAAACAAATTTGGAAAGGAACAAATAGAACATATAAGAAAATTCAAAGGAGAGAAACAAGAAATTACCCATAATTTCTTTGGAGGCTTCTTTGATAGGGCTTACGATCAAAATGTATTATCAGAAGATTTGGATTTTGTATCCTATGATAATTATCCCGTATGGGGAGGGTTAGAAAAGCCCATAGAAAGTCATCATATAGCCATGACTTTAGATTATATAAGGGGACTTAAGAATGAAAATTACTGGATAGTAGAAGAAATAATGGGAGCACAAGGCCACGATTTCATAGGATATTTACCACGACCTAATCAAGCTAAAATGTGGGCTTACCAAGCTATGGCCCATGGTTGTAAAAACATGTTATTCTTTAGATGGCGTGGAATGACTAGGGGAGCTGAACAGTTTTGCTTAGGGATAATAGATCAACATAACGAAAAGGGACGAAAATATGAGGAAGTAAAATCTTTTATGACTCATATTAAAGGACATGAAGAACTAGTTAAAAGTCCAATAAAAGCCCAAGTAGCCCTATTATATGATTTTGATAATATTTGGTCATGGAATTATCAAAGACAATCTAGTGAATTTAATTTTACTAAGGAAGTATTAAGACTATACAAGCCCTTTTATGACTTAAATACTAATATGGATGTAATAAGTATTAAAAAATCCTTTAAAGGGTATAAAGTATTAGTAGTGCCAGTCATGTCCATAATAGATGAAGAATTAGCAAAGAAATTTGAAAATTTTGTAAAAGACGGAGGATCAATAGTATTCTCCTTTAGGTCAGGAATCAAAGATAGGAATAATAATCTTAATTTTAAAAATCCATTTCCTAGTCATATAAGGCAGATGACAGGGATTAAAATTGAAGAATCAGAATCCTTAGGCCAAGGTGGCACAGTTGAAATAATAGGAATGGGTGAGTATAATGGGAAAAAGGGAAAATGTGAAGTTTGGCGTGATTTAATAAGCCTTGAGGGAGCTAAAGAGTTATATAGATATGATGATAAATTTTATAATACTAAATCTTGTATTACTGAAAATGAATATGAATCGGGAAAAGTATATTATGTCGGTGCAGGGGTAGATAATAGTACTATAGGGCAGGTGGTAGAAAAAATAGTAATTGAAAATAATATTGAACATATTAAATCTCAAGAAGGCTTAGAAGTATATATGAGACATTTGAATGATGAAAGATGGTTCTTTATAACTAATCATACGGATGAGGAATTAGATTATAATAATACTATTATAGAGCCTTATGAGAGTAAAATTATAAAGGGATAGACTATAATATAAAAATGGAGATTGCAGTGTGAAAGGAAGAGTTTAATGGCTACTATAAAAGATATAGCAAAGTTAGCAGATGTTTCACTTTCTACAGTGTCACGAGTGTTAAATTACGATAAAACCCTTTCGGTGACAAATGAAACTAAAAAAAGAGTTTTTGAAGCGGCTGAAGAATTAAATTATAAAACTCCGAAGCAGAGAAATAATAAAAGTACTAAAAGAATTAGAATAGGAGTTATGCATTGGTATTCTCAGCAAGAAGAATTGGGTGATCCTTATTACTTATCCATAAGAAAAGGCATTGAGAAGGAGTGCTTTAATAAGGAAGTTGAAATAATAACCATATTTAAAAATAAGGATAAATACCCAGCTAAGGCTCTTGGGAATTTAGATGGAGTCATAGGAATAGGAAAGTTTAGCAAGGAAGACGTTAAGAAGTTTTCTAGCTATTCAAAGAATATTGCCTTTGTAGATTATTCCCCTAATGAAAAGATATACGACTCAGTTGTAATTGACTTTAAAAAGGCAGTACTTGAGGTACTTGAATATTTATTTCAACTTGGCCATGAGCATATTGGCTATATAGGTGGTAGAGAATATGTAGGGGAAAATAAAGTACATATAGGTGATGAACGTGAACTTACCTATTGTGAATTTATGAAAAAGAATAACTTGTTTAGTGAAGAACAGGTCTATTTAGGAAGCTTCACGGCAGAAGATGGATACAATCTTATGAAGGAAGCTATTAAAAATGATAAATTTCCTACAGCCTTCTTTATAGCTAGTGATTCCATGGCAGTTGGAGCCATGAAGGCATTGCACGAAGCTAATATAAAAGTTCCTGAAGATGTGAGTTTAATAGGTTTTGACGATATTCCCACATCAAATTATCTAGTGCCACCCCTTACTACTGTAAAGGTTCACACGGAGTTTATGGGAACTACTGTTGTAGATTTGTTACTTGAAAGAATAAAGGATAATAGGGAAATACCTAAGAAAATTGTAATACCTTGTGAATTAATAATTAGAGAAAGTTGTAAATAAATCATATAAAGTTTAGCAGCTAGAAATTAGTACTTTAAAATAAAATTTTAGTACTAATTTCTAGCTGCTAAACTATTTATTAAAGCTCTTTAGCTAAATCAGCTAAGAGTCCAGTAGTTTTATTTAATTCTTCTACGGCAGTAACTATTTGTTTAGTAGTTTCTGCTTGAGCCTTAGTAATATGATTAGTGTCATCAATGGAAGTGGTAACTTCATTAACAGAAGTTTTTATGTTTTCTAATATGGTAGTAATATTACTTACAGCACTTTTAGTTTCATCAGAAAGTTTTCTAATCTCTTCGGCTACTACAGAAAAACCCCTACCTAATTCTCCAGCACGAGCTGCTTCTATGGCTGCATTTAATCCTAACATATTAGTTTGGTCTGAAATCTTTTTTATGTATTTTAATATATCATCTGTTTTATCAACTTCTTTTCTAGCATCACTATTTTTTGTAGAAATTTCATCAGTAGCAGATGAAATCTTTATGGCACCACTTGAGACTTCATCTATATTAGTGGTGATTTCATTTAGGGCATGGGCCACATTTTGTGACAATTCATTTAAAGTATTTTGCTTTTTTAAGCTCTTTCCTATTCCTATAGTACCAATACATTGTCCATGGTCATCTCTAATAGGAATTACAATTCCTTTAAATGGAACACCAAAGGCTTCCTTAGGAACTATTCTGGTGACCTTTTTATTATTAGTTACACATTCATACATCATAGTCCCTCTTGCTAATAGAGAACCTTCCTTATCATCTATATCCAATTCATCTCCAGGTATATATTTTAAAATCTTTTCTCTATCTGAGAGGGAAAAGAATGCATCCTCATCTACAATATCTTTAATATACTCTCCTACTTTCAACAACGAATCAAAAAAGTCAATTTCACTATAGCCCAAAATATTCTCCTCCTTTGTATGGGAATTTCTAGTATATAATTTATATTATTGCTGTTTATATTATATAATAATTGACTTCGAATAACAAAAAATTCTAAAAAATCAGACAAGAGAACAACATTATAAGAGTTCTTTCACATATAAGAAGAAAATTGTGAAAGGTGCATATAGAAATGATTTATAGGAAAATAAAAAATTATAAAAAAAAATTAAAAGACTAGACAGTAGACAAATACATGTATAGACAAGCTGTTGTTGAAGTTTGATTATACAGAAAATTGAAAATAGGTTGAAAGAAATAAAATGAAATGATATAATTCAGTTGTAAACGTTTACATGAAAGGAGTCATTATGGCAATAAGTATAAAAGACGTTGCAAAAATGGCTGAAGTATCAGTGGCAACTGTATCAAGAGTTCTTAACAAAAATACTAATGTAAAAGAAGAAACAGAAAAAAGAGTACTTGATGCAATTGAAAAGACTGGATATAAGCCTAATGCAATTGCTAGAAGTTTAAAAGTAAAGAATACTAGAACAATCGGAATAATGATACCAGACATTTCTAGTAACTTTTTTCCTGAGGTAGTACGAGGAATAGAAGATGTGGCTAATGAATTTAATTATAATATAATATTATGTAATACGGATTTAGACAGAGAAAAGGAATCTAAGTATTTAGATATTTTAGTTGAAAAGCAAGTGGATGGAATTATATATATGAGTAATACATTTACAGATCAATTAGCTGAGAAAGTGAAAAAGATGGGAATAGAAATAGTATTAATATCTACAGATTATAAGGATTTACCATCTATAACTATAGACAATGTTAAAGCATCTAAGGATGCAGTAGATTACTTAATAGA
The DNA here is from genome assembly GCF_002270055.1 of Anaeromicrobium sediminis. Classification (NCBI taxonomy): domain Bacteria; kingdom Bacillati; phylum Bacillota; class Clostridia; order Peptostreptococcales; family Thermotaleaceae; genus Anaeromicrobium; species Anaeromicrobium sediminis. The sequence continues at coordinate 95,112 of NZ_NIBG01000003.1, forward strand.
AAAGGGTTATGAAAATATTGCCTTAATAGGAGGTCAAATGACGGACCCTAATGCAGGTCTTCCAAGATACAATGGATATATAAATGCCATGTCTCATGCAGGAAAGACTATAAATAAAGATTTCATTGTGGAAGGAAACTATAAATTTGAAAGTGGCTACACTGGCATGAAAAAATTACTTGAATTAGAAAAAAAACCTGATGCTGTTTTCACTGTTAGTGATGAGATGGCAGTAGGTATAATAAGAGCAGTTTTAGAATCTGGCTACAAAGTTCCTAAGGATATGGCCGTAATAGGCTTTGATAATACAAATATGGCTAAAATGACATATCCATCCCTTACTACCCTATCTCAACCCCTATATGAAATGGGTGCAGTAGGAATGAGACTTTTAACTAAGCTGCTAAATAAAGAAGAAGTAGAAAATCATAAGATAGTATTAGAACATGAGTTAATAAAAAGAGAGAGTGCGTAAAAATTTTTAATATGAATGTAAACGATTACAAGAGGTGATTATATGGGCAAATTTCTAAAGAAATATTGTTTTGAAATAATTTTAATTTTACCTTTAACCCTTTATATTATGTACTTTACATTAGTACCTGTGCTAGAGACCATAAGACTTGGTTTTTTAGATGGAGCTACTAATGAATTTAGTTTATCTAATTATAATTATCTATTTGGAAGAGACGACTTTAGGAAAGCGTTTTTCAATACGGTAGTTATAGCATTATTAGGGTTAATAGCTCAATTGACAGTAGGACTAACTTTGGCTTTAATGCTAAAAAGAGCATTTAAAGGAAAGGGAATATTTAGAGCATTAATATTAACACCAATGGGTATCCCAACCATAGTATCAGGTGTGGCTTTACTTTATATATTTGATACACAAGGATATTTCAATGAAGTTTTATATAGAGGTAGTGAAGCCTTAAAGTATTTAGGACTTATATCAGAAACTTATAGATTTATACCAATAGATTGGGCTGAGGGAGGTATGAGAACTATACTTTTAGTAGTATTTGGAGATATGTGGAAGGTAACTCCAATAGTTACATTACTTCTATTAGCAGGTCTAGAGTCTATACCGGGTACCGTATATGAAGCGGCTAGAATTGACGGAGCCTCCATGTGGCAAACCTTTACAAATATAACACTGCCCCTACTTAAACCAGCCATTACAATGACTGTAGTGTTAAGGGCTGTAGATTTATTTAGGATATTTGAGTTACCAATGATTTTAGCAAGAAAGAGTACTCCTGTTCTTGCAACATTTGCCTTTGAAGAATATAGGGTTTATAACAATCCAAATGTATCAGGAGCAGCATCTACTATCCTACTAGTAATCATATTTACATTCATATTATTATATCTAAAGTATGTAGATAAAGGGGAGGGGTTAGCCTAGTGAACGAAATTAAAAAGGATAAGTTTGGGACGGTTGTAAATAAAATTTCCTTTCCGCTGTTAATATTATTTACAATTGCCACTTTGATACCAATCTATATATTGATTAAAGTATCTATAAGTAAACCGGCAGATGTGTTAACACAACACCCTACATTCTTAATACATAACTTTACGACTAAGCATTGGAGTAAGGTATTGGCATCGGGTAAGTTATGGCCTGCATTCAATAGGTCATTTACAGTTGCTTCCTTTACGGCACTATTTGCCATTATAATTGCAACACCAGCATCTTACGTTATATCTAGATTAGATAAAAAAGTTAAATATGTGGTTATATTAAGCTTATTCTTTACAAGAATGTTCCCAAATGTGGGAATTGCATTACCCATATCTGTAAAGTTTATAAAGTGGAACTTAATAGATTCAAATCTTGGTTTAGTATTGGCCCATTTAATTGAGCAGCTACCATTTATAACTTGGATTTTAGTAGGTACCTTTGAAACAATCCCTGTTGATCTTGAAAAAAGTGCAATGATAGATGGTGCTTCTAGAATCAGAGCTTTAATTAGCATAGTTATACCTATTGCGACGCCTGGTATAGCGGTGGCTGCTTTATATGTATGGTTAAATTCATGGAATGAATTTACCTACGCATTATATTTATCATTATCAGAGAATACTCTACCTCTACAAGTATATTACTACATTAATAGGGGAGGATTCTTCCAAACTGCTACTTATGCCACAATACTTGCTATACCAGTGGCATTAATAACATATGCACTACAGAAACATCTGAAGTCAGATAGTTTAGGTGGGGCTATAAAATAAAAATAATTAGGAGGATTAATATGAAAAGCTTTAAAAAGGTTGTATCATTATTCCTTATTTCAGCTCTTGCACTTGGAGCTTTTGCCGGTTGCGGAAGCAAAGAAGCTGCAAAGGAAGAAGTGAAAGAAGAGGCAAAGGTTTTAAGAGTTAGTATGGCACTTGGTGAATCTGAGTGGGAAGTAATGAAGGAAAAAGTATTTCCAAAATTTGAAGAGGCTAATAATGTAAAGATTGAGCCACTACAAATTGAGCCTACAGACTTAATTACTAAGTTAGAGGCTATGAAGGAAGCAGACAAAATGGAAATAGACATTATTACACAAGACAATATGGCTTTAGCTCAACTTGTGGATAAGGGTCTAGTTGAAGATTTAAGTGAGTATAGAGAACTAATACCAGCAGAAATTATTCCATCATTAGTACCAGTTGGAGAATTTAGTGACAAATTATTCTTTATGCCTTATAGACCAAATGTGGAAATTAACTTATACAATGAGAATAAATTTAATGAATATGGACTTAAGCCTCCTACTAACTGGGATGAACTTTTAGAAGTGGCTAAGACTTTAAAGGAAAAAGAAGGTTTAGGAAGAGTTGCTATTAAAGGTACATTAGATGCAAATACTACTGTACAATTATTCGAGTTTATTAGACAGGCAGGAGGAGACCCTCTAGTACTTAATGACGAAGGATCTGTAAAAGCTTATACATTCTTACAAGAATTATATAAATACTTATCTCCAGACACTAAGAAAGCTGACTGGAATACTATGAACAAGTACTTAGCAACTGAATCAGTATACTATGGAGCTAACTGGCCATTTGCTGTAAATGTAATTGTTAAGGATGGAGAAAAGGAAGAAATTAAACCAGCTATGTCTTTCACAGGACCAGTTAAGAAGTCTAGAGTATTAGGTGGAGAAGTTATTGGTATACCAGTAGGATCTCAAAATAAGGAATTAGCCTTTGAATTTATGAAGTATTTAATGAGTAAAGAAACTCAAGAAATATTGGTATCTGAAATGGGATGGCCAGCTGCTAGAACTGATGCTTATGGTGAAGTTGAAGAGTGGCAACAACCATACTTTGCAGCGGTTAATGAAGCTATTCAAGTGGCAGAAGCTAGACCAAATGTTGTTTACTGGGATGTGGTAGATAAGGCCTTAAATGATGCTTTAAGAGAAATTGCTATTGAAGGTAAGGACGTAAAAGAAACACTAGACAAATATGCAGCAATTATAGAAGAAGCTAAGAACAAGTAAAGTATAGTGGGACATATGAAAAAACATATGTCCCACAAAATTTATGAGATTATATATCTTTTACAAGGAGCGATAAGTTATGACAAACAAATTGAATACTAATGACTGCAGTGAATGGAATATTGTAGAAAGTAAATTTCATATAGAAAGTAATGCCCATTATGAAACTCTTTTTTCCCTTGGAAATGGATATATAGGAATGAGAGGGACCTTTGAAGAAGGATATAATGGACCTGATGGAACTGGAATTGAAGGAAACTATATAAATGGTTTTTACGATAGTCATGTGATTAAATATGGAGAAGTTGCCTACGGATATGCAAAAGAAGGGCAAACAATGTTAAATGTTACTAATGGAAAGATTATAAAGGTTTATTTAGGAGAGGAAGAATTAGACTTAACAAAGGGAACAATTAATGAATATGAAAGAGTACTTAGATTAAAAGAAGGAATACTTACAAGGGAATTAATATGGACATCACCTAAAGGAAAGAAAATTAAAGTTGAAAGCAAAAGATTAGTTTCTTTTAAACATAAAAATTTAGCAGCAATAAACTATAGTGTTACAGCACTTAACTTTGAAGAAGAGGTAAAATTAGTATCTGTAATAGATGGAAATGTAACTAACATGAGTACTAAAGATGATCCAAGGGTAGGTTCAAGCTTTGATGGGTCCGTACTCACTACAGAGGATATAAATATAGAAGATTCCTTTGGATTCGTTGGTCAAAGAACAAAAAATACTAAATTTAAAGTAATTTGTGCCATGGAAAATGAAATTGAAACGAGAAATTCATATGAAATTGAAAATAACAAACTGGACAACAGGGTTGAGACTATATATAAGATTCAAGCTAAGAAAGATGAAAAGATTACATTAAATAAATATATATCCTATGTTACATCTAGAGATTTAAAAGAAGAAGAACTTATACCAAGGGCAAAGGAAGTAGTTAAAAGAGCTAAGATAGATAAATTTGAAAGATTATTAGAAGATCAGATAAATTATTTAGAAGAATATTGGTATAAGGCAGATGTACATATAAAAGGAGATGAGCAGTTACAACAGGGCCTTAGATTTAACATGTTCCACTTGCTTCAATCGGCAGGTAGGGATGGAAAAACTAATATTGCTGCGAAGGGCCTTACAGGAGAAGGTTATGAAGGGCATTATTTCTGGGATACAGAAATTTATATGTTACCATTCTTCCTGTATCATCATCCTGAAATAAGTAGAAAATTATTAGAATATAGATACAGTATATTAGACAAGGCAAGGGAAAGGGCTAGAGAAATGGCTCATCCTACAGGTGCATTATTCCCTTGGAGGACTATAGCAGGGGAAGAGTGTTCAGCCTATTATCCAGCAGGAACAGCTCAATATCACATTAATGGAGATGTGGCATTAGCTATTAAGAGATATATGGATACTACAGAGGACACAGAATTTTTACTAAAATATGGTGCTGAAATGATCTTTGAAACGGCAAGACTTTGGGCTGATTTAGGCACATTTATAGAAAAGAAAGGATTTTGTATAAATGGGGTAACAGGTCCAGATGAGTACACAGCCATAGTAAATAACAACATATACACTAACCTAATTGCAAAGGTTAACTTAAGTTATGCTAATGAAGTTGCAACTTGGATAAAAGAAAATGAACCTAAAGCCTATGAAGAATTAGCTAAAAAAATTGACTTAAAGGGTGGAGAGTTAGAGTTATTTAAAAGAGCTGCTGATGAAATGTATGTACCATGCGATAAGGAAAGAGGATTATACGCTCAAGATGATAATTTCTTTGAAAGGGGAGTTTGGGATTTTGAAAATACTCCTAAGGAAAAATATCCGCTTTTACTACATTTCCATCCCCTAGTAATATACAGACATCAAGTATGTAAGCAAGCAGATTTAGTTTTAGCCTTATTTCTATTAGGTGAAAACTTTACTCTAGAGGAAAAGAAGAAAAACTACGATTATTATGAAAAGATAACTACTCACGATTCATCTTTATCTACTTGTATATTTAGTATTATGGCAAGTGAAATAGGATATCATGAAAAGGCCTATGACTATTTTATGAAAACGGCAAGAATGGATTTAGATGACCATAAGGGAAATACTACCCATGGAGTTCATGCAGCTAACATGGCTGGAACTTGGATGAGTGTGGTAAATGGCTTTGGAGGTCTTAGGGTATTTGGAGATAATATAAGCTTTAAACCTTGTCTTCCAAAGAAATGGGATGAATACGATTTTAAAGTTATTCATAAGGGTCGTTTAATACATGTACTGATAAATAAAAATGGAACTACATATAGATTATTAGAAGGTGAAGATATAACTATTAAACATTATGATAGGCATATTCTTCTAAAGGCTAAAGGAGAAGTAAAGATAGGAATAGGAGAAAATTAATATGAAAAATATAGAAGCTATAATATTTGACTTGGATGGAGTTATAGTAGATACGGCTAAGTATCATTTCTTAGCATGGCAAAGGCTTGCTAGGGAATTGGACATAGAATTTACCATAGAGGATAATGAAAGGTTAAAGGGAGTTAGTCGTATGAGATCCCTTGAAATAATATTAGAAATAGGTAATAAAACATTAGATGAAAAAGAAAAGGAAGATTTGGCATTTAAAAAGAATGAATGGTATAAGGAATATATTGCTAATATGGATGAGAGTGAAATATTAGAAGGTGCCAAAGAGTTTATAGAACTTTTAAGGGAAAACAATATAAAAGTAGTTTTAGGGTCGGCTAGTAAAAATGCCAAAACCATATTAGAGAAGCTTAATCTGATAGATTGTTTTCATGCTATTATAGATGGAACATGTGTCACAAAGGCAAAACCAGACCCGCAAGTATTCCTACAAGGGGCTGAGGCAGTAGGAATTGATCCTATAAACTGCATAGTATTTGAAGATGCAGAAGCTGGAATTGAAGCGGCTAAGAGAGCTGGAATGGTAGCCATTGGAGTAGGTGAAGCAGACACATTAAAGGATGCTCATATTCAAATAAAGGGCTTATACGAAATGAATATGGAAAGACTCATGAGCTTATAAAAGGGAGAGATGAAAGTGGCAGGTTTATCACTTAAAAATATAGAGAAAAAATATCCTAATGGATTTCATGCAGTAAAAAATCTAAATTTAGAAATACATGATAAGGAATTTTTAATACTAGTAGGGCCATCTGGCTGTGGTAAGTCCACTACCTTAAGAATGGTAGCAGGCCTTGAGGATATTTCATCTGGAGAAATGTATATAGGAGATAGGATTGTAAATGAGGTGGAACCTAAAGATAGAGATATTGCCATGGTATTTCAAAATTACGCCCTATATCCTCATATGACCATATACGATAATATGGCCTTTAGTTTAAAACTAAGAAAACTAAGTAAAGAAGATATAGACAAGAAAGTAAAGGAAGCAGCAAATATCCTTGGAATAGAATCCCTATTAGATAGAAAGCCTAAGGAACTATCTGGTGGACAAAGACAAAGGGTAGCCCTAGGTCGTGCTATCGTAAGAAAGCCTAAAGTATTCTTAATGGATGAGCCATTATCTAACTTGGATGCAAAATTAAGGGTGCAAATGAGAACGGAACTTAGTAAATTACATCAAGAATTACAAACTACTTTCATATATGTAACCCATGATCAAACAGAGGCCATGACTATGGGAAGCAGAATAGCAGTTATGAAAGACGGCATACTACAGCAAGTGGCAGACCCTCAAACTATTTATACTAATCCAACAAACATGTTCGTTGCATCATTTATAGGATCACCTCAAATGAATTTCATAGACTGCAAAGTAGTTAAAGATAATGGGGTATCACTAGATTATAAGGGTCATAACATATGTATTACAAAGGAAAGAACTAAGAGTCTAGAAGAGAGTGTATACCTTGGAAAGGATGTAGTGCTAGGAATTAGACCAGAAAACATATTAGTAAACAATGAATCACCAATAAAGGCTAAGGTAGAAGTAAAGGAAATGTTAGGATCAGAAACATACTTATATTTAAATATGGATGGGAAAAACATGATTGCAAGGGTAGAACCAAGTTTACAAGTGGAAATAGGAGAAGTAATAGGTCTTGAATTTATTAAGGATAAAATTCATATATTTGATAAGGAAACTGAATTAAGAATTAAGTAATGAAAAAAACTCTAGTGGATATTTTCACTAGAGTCTTTTTTTACTTTATGGGAAATGATAACATTCCCAAAATCGTGGATAAGTAAAAAAAAGGGGTTGTAGGAGAAGAATTCCCCTGCCTCTTTAAAGGAAGGTACTCAGATTGCGATAGCAATCGTCGAAGGAAAACATAGGGTTTCCTAGCGAAGCATACGGAGTATGCCTTTTTTATTCTTCAAGAGTACTTTTCCATTCTTTAAATATCAATTCTCTTGATTTCTCTTTTACAGCAGGATCTTCTGATGCTAATTTATAAGCAGTATCATAGTCAGCTGCCTTATAGATGATCAATCCACCTGAATGATCCATAAAAGGACCCTTTGCATAGATATTGCCCAATTCTATATGTTTATTCAAATAATCAATATGAATCTCCAGTAACTCTTTGTCCTTTTCAGGATCAACTTTATTTAAAAACGCAATAAAATATGGCATACCCTTCAACTCCTATTATCTTTTTTTATATTATACCACTTTATTACAATTGAATTATGGAATTTTCAGAAAATTAAAGCAAGCCTTTATTAGTATTATCTTGTCTTCTATTAGAGTGTTGAGTTCTCTCATTTCTCATATTACTTCAGCTTTTTAAATAAATCACTAAATATTCTGAAAAATCAGACAATGAAAACAAGATTAAAACGGTTATTAAAATAGTAGTTAAAACGATACTGCAATCAAAAAAATATATCATAATATTAGGACATATTAGTATGACACATAAAAATCACACGGGGAGGAGTATTTTTATGGAAGGTTTTTTGGAAGCAGTAGCTAAAATATCTGGATGGATATGGGGAACTCCAATGCGAGTAACTCTAGTAGGAGGAGGAATATGGCTTACCATAGCCTTAGGATTTTTTCAATTTAGGTATTTTCCATTCATTATGAAAGAGACATTTGGCAAGATATTTCATAAGGCAGAAGGTGAAGGAACCATATCACCATTTCAGGCGGCAACATCTGCCCTTGCATCAACTATAGGTGCATCTAATATTGTTGGAGTTCCTGTGGCAATAGCATTTGGAGGACCAGGAGCAATATTTTGGATGTGGGTTACGGCTTTAGTTGGATGTTCTTTGAAATTTTCAGAGGTTATGTTGGGAATGAAATACAGGGAAAAGAACAAAGAAGGAGAGTTTGTTGGAGGACCTATGTATTACCTCACAAAGGGATTAAAATCACCATTTTTAGGAGGGTTGTTTGCCTTTGGATTAATGTTAGAATTGGCACCATCTATAGCTACACAGGCTGTATCTGTAGTTCAAACAGCTAGTACAATAGGTATCCCTAAGATGGCTTCAGGAATCACATTAACTATTATTGTTGCACTAGTAGTATATGGGGGAATAAAGAGAATCGCTCAAGTTACAGAGAAGTTAGTACCTTTTATGGCAATTTTATATCTTATTGGAGCATTAATAATTATATTTGCAAATGCAGCCAGAATACCAGAAGCCTTTGCATTAATATTTAAGTATGCATTTACACCTATTGCTGCCACTGGTGGTTTTGCAGGAGCAGGAATTGCAGCTGGTATGAGATGGGGAGTAGCTAGAGGTTGTTACTCTAATGAAGCAGGGATGGGTACTGCACCTATAGCCCATGCAGCAGCTGTAACAGATCATCCTGCTAGACAGGCAATGTGGGGAGTATTTGAAGTTATTGTTGATACGGGAATCGTTTGTACAACTACAGCAATACTTGTACTTACTACAGGAATATGGAAAGACATACCTGCATCAGAGGCTGCATCCATGCCGGCACGTGCATTCCAAGCCCTATTAGGAGATGCAGTTGGTGGAGGAGTAGTAACTTTTAGTATATTAATGTTTGTATTATCTACAATTATTGTGCTTGTGTATTATGGCGAAAAACAAGCTGAGTACTTATTTGGAACTAAATTCTCTAAATTCATGAGAGTTGTGTATGTATTATCAATCATTATGGGGGCAGTAGGTGGAATTGAGTTCCTATATCAATTCTTAGATATATTACTAGCTATAATTATATTCCCTAATATGATTGGTTTAATATTAAAAACTAAGGAATTAAAAGAAATGAAAGATGAGTTTTTCAACGACCCTAAATATTATCCAGGGGCTAAGGTTAAAAACACAAATTAAGATTATATTACATAGGTTTAATACTTTAAAACTGTATTTAATAAATAGCTAGTTTGGAAATCTTTACTCTTATATCAATAGGGTTGAGAGATCAGAGTTTAGAGTTAAGGGTTTTAATTATTAAACACCAAACCCTAAACCTTGAACACTGAACTCTTAAACATATAGCTAGGAAAAAATGGGGGGCATAATTATGTTAAAGTGGAATAATCCAGAGGGGTTAAAAGAATTAGCAATGAAATTGATAGGTCAAAGAAGTGTATCGGGAACTACGAGTGAAATAGATATGGCAAAACTAATTTATAATACTTTAGGAGAAGCAGATTATTTTAATGAAAATCCACAAAATTTATTTTTACAAGATATAGATGGAGATTTATTAGGAAGAAAATTTGTAGGTGCCTTAATGGAAGGAAAGGGAAAATCAAAGGACACATTAGTATTAGTAGGTCATATGGATACGGTAGATGTTCAAGATTTTGGACTTTTAAAGGAATATGCATTTAATCCTTATGAGTATACTAAAAGACTTGACCCAGATGCGTTATTTAAAGATGCTAAAGAGGATCTTCTTTCTGGAGAATGGTTATTTGGTAGAGGTACTATGGATATGAAAACAGGTATGGCTTGGCAAATGTCATTATTAGAAGAGTATAGTATGAAAAATGACTTTGAAGGTAACTTTTTATTTTTAGCAGTACCCGATGAAGAATCAAATTCGGCAGGTGCATTAGCAGCTATTCCATTTGTAAACAGATTAGCAGAGGAAAGAGGACTAAATCCAATAGCCGTATTAAACTGCGAACCTAATTTTGGAGCATATCCTGGTGATAATAATAAGTATGTATACTTAGGCACAGCAGGTAAAATATTACCTGGATTCTTCTTTGTAGGTAAGGAAAGCCATGTGGGAGAATCACTAGCTGGATTAAATGTAAACATGATTGGTGCAGAGTTCATGAGGCGATTGGAAGTTGACACAGAGTTATGTGATGAGGTAGATGGAGAGGTAACAGTACCTCCAACTTGTTTGAAGTATAAGGACTTAAAGGAGTTATATTCTGCTCAAACACCTATAACTTCCATAGCTTATTATAACCTTCAAACCCTGAGCATGTCTCCTAAGGTGGCTTTAGATAAATTTAGAAAAATGGCAGAAGAAGCCCTAGATGAATGTATTAGAAAGGTTGAAGAACAAGGAGACATATACAAGAAAAGATCTAATCTTCCCGTTAGAGATATTAAATTTAAACCTCGTGTATTACTTTATACTGACTTATATGATATGGCTAAAGAAGTACATGGTGATTACTTAGACAAACATATTGAAGAATGTATGAATAAGTGGAAAGATGATACAACATTAGATGAAAGGGAATTAAACACAAAGTTAATAGCAGAAGTTCACTCCCTTTGTCCAGTAAGAGAACCTATGATAGTAATGTTTTTCGCTCCACCTTATTATCCTCATGTAGGCCTTCATGGTAAGAACGAGTTTGAAAGAAATTTAATAAATTTATCAGATAGATTAATAGATAAGGCAGAAAAGGATTTTGACGAAAAAATATTAAAACAAAAATATTTCCAAGGTCTATCAGATTTAAGCTATTTTGCTCTACAAGATGCGGAAGAAGTAATAGACTATCTTGTACCCAATACGCCATCCTGGGGAGTTAGATACAAGTTTCCTGTTGAAGAAATTAGAAAATTAGATTTACCTGTAATAAACTTTGGACCTCATGGTAGGGATCCACATAAATTTACAGAAAGAATTTTACTTGAGTATTCTTATGAAAAGGGACCAAAACTACTAAGATTTTTAGTGGATGAAATATTTAAGTTATAGTGGATGAAATACTAATACCCCCTTATATGTGTAAGGGGGTATGTATATTAGATGAAGGAAAATACAAGATTTTGTTGAATTAAAGACCATAGTAGCTAAATCTTTTATTGGGAGGCTAAAATGGGACAAAATGAATTAGTGTTATACAATGGACAACTTATAACATTAGATTCTAAGGGATCTAATGCTAATTGGATATATATTAAAGATGGATATATTAAGGATTTCGGTATAGATGATGGATATGAGAAATATAAAGAAAATGTTAAAATGATGGATTTAAAAAATAAATATGCTATTCCTGGATTCATAGATAGTCATGTACACCTTGTACAGACGGGATTAAATAAATTGGCAAATAACTTTTCAGCATGTAGGTCTATAAAAGATGTGGTAAGTGTGATTAAAGATGGAAATATGGAAAAAAGTTCTATGGGCCCAGTAATAAGAGGGGTTGCCTTAGAAGAAATAAAACTGGAAGAAAAACGTATGCCGACTAGGTGGGAACTTGATGTGGTTCATCCTAAAAAGATCCTATGGATATCTACTGTAGATTATCAGATCACCGTAGTAAATACCCATACTTATAAGTTTTTAAATTTACCATACAACATAGAAGGCATAGAACGAGATGAAAGGGGAATTCCTACAGGAGTACTTACAGGTAGGGCTAATTTCATAGCTAGAAAGAAACTACTTGGTATTATCTCTGATGAAGAGAGGAAAGAGGGAGTAGAAATAGCCTTAAAGGAAGCAATAAAGAAGGGCGTGACCACTATAAATGCCATGGAAGGTGGATTTTTATTCCATGATAAGGACGCATTATATGTACATGAAAATATAAAAAAATTTCCAATTGATGTAGAGTTATTCTTTCAAACTACCCATGTGGAGAAAGTTAAGGAGTTAGGCTTAAACAGAATTGGTGGAAGTATATTTCTAGATGGGTCTTTTCAAGCTAGGACTGCAGCTATGGAACTTCCCTATGAAGACCTAAATAGTACAAGGGGAGATTTATACTTTACATATGATGAATTAGAAGCATTTATATTAGCTGGCATTAAGATGAATATGGATACTACCATCCATGCGGTGGGAGAGAGGGCCATAAGTAGAATAATAAAAGTATATGAAGAAGCTAAGAGTCAGTTTCCTGATAGTAAGAGCATAATGAGGGTTCAACACTTTGAAATACCAAGAGAAGAGGATATGGATAAAGGATCAAAACTAGGTATAATAGCATCTATGACGCCAGCTTTTGAATATTTCTGGGGTGGAGAAGGAAAGACCTATGATAAAAGATTGGGAAAAGAAAGAATCATGAAAACTAATCCATTTAAAACCTTAATTGAAAAGGGATTTGTAATTGCAGGTGGATCTGAAAGTGATTTGACTCCAATAGATCCTTTGCTAGGTATTCATGCAATCTTGAATCACCATAACAAAGAAGAACGTATAAGTAATAAGGATGCCCTTCATATGTTTACCTTAAACGGAGCCAAGGCCATAGGTAAAGATAATATTAAAGGTAAATTGGAAAAGGGATATATGGCAGATATATGTATATTAGATGAGAATCCACTAGAGTGTGACAGGAAGAAGATTAAAGATATAAGTGTGTTAGCTACTATTAAGTCTGGAAAAATACTGTTTAATAATATATAGAGATAGCAGATTGGGGAGATAGTCTTGCTAAAGATGAAATTTTTAGGGGAGCCTAAAGTTATTTTTGAGGACAAGGATATTACTAAATCCATAAGTAGTAAGGGAATCGGCATTCTGGCATATTTAATGTCTAAAAAGAGGGGCATGAAAATTCATAGGGAAAAGCTTGCCACTCTATTTTGGAATGATAGTTCAGATAAATCTGCAAAATACAATTTAAGATATACTTTATGGGCAATAAAAAAATCACTAAAGAATTATAATATGGACCATATAATACTTTCCAATGATAAAAGTTATTGTTTAATCGATGAAAATGCAAATTTAGAATGTGATTTAGAATATTTTGAGACAATGGCAGAAGAAATCTTTAAGGGAAACTGGCAAGGTATAGAGGAATTTACCACCCTATATAAGGGAGAATTTCTTCAAGATTTCCATGTATATAATAATAGAGATTTAGACGACTGGATTATATATCAAAGGGAAAGGATACAAAAGATATATTTTAAAGGTTTAAAGAAATTATCAGAAACCTTTTGTGAACTAGAAGAATACTCTAAGGCAATAGAGTATTTAGAAAAACTGTTATATATGAACCCTTTAGATGAAGATATACACAGAAGACTAATGAAAATATATTTTCTAGGAGGCAATAGGGTTGCTGCCATTAAGCAATACGAAAAATGTAGGAATATACTTCGAACTGAGCTAAATATAAGCCCTATGGAGAAAACTAGAAAGATGTATGAAAATATTAAAAATGGAGATATAAAGAATCAAGAAGAAAATAAAGGAACAGTGGAGTATGTGTATCCAGAATTTTTCATACTTACAGAGATAATTGAGCAGACTTTAAATACATATCCAAATCTTTTAGAAAATATAAAAGACTCATATAAGGCTGAGTTAATTAAGATTATACCAGAGGTTGAGATGGATGAAGGCCAATGGAATATTACTTATTTGTCACCCCATATAGAAAAACTTAGGATATTTAGAGCATGTGGAGAGATTTTAAAGATATCTTTAAAGTTTGGGGAATTACCTATAATTAAGGTGAATGGACAGGTTGATAAAATATCTAGAGAGTTTTTAGAATATGTTAAGAGAAAATTTCCACAGGTATATATAGAACTTACCTTTAGTTATACTAAATAAGAAAAAGCTCTAGTCATTTTTTTATCTAAATATAGTATGATGAATATAGGATAGATAGTTTAATATGACTATAATATCCTATATTTTTTTATTAGGATTATTAAAGATAGTTCATTAGTTACTAGCTAAAATAACTGCTGGTATCTATTTCTAATCTTTTAATACTGGAATTAACATGATAATGGTAACAAGTACCGCTAACCCGTCTGCTATTGGTGTTGAAAGCCATACTCCCGTCAATCCTAATACTCTTGGTAGTAAAAGCACAACAGGTATTAAGAAAATAAATTGTCTTGCAGCACTAAGGAACAGAGCTTTTTTAATTTGAGCAACGGATTGGAAATAGGCTGTTCCAAGTAAGTTAATGCTTAATAGGGGTAACATGACATTAAATAATCGGACTCCATTAACTGCTATGGGCATAGTTGGTGAACTTGGTTCTATAAAGAGTTCCATAAATATAGTTGGAACAGTTTCTAATAATATAAATACTACTGTTGAAAATGCAACTGCCATACTTGTAGCAACAATTAATGTTTTTTTAACTCTGTCCTTTAAATTAGCCCCATGATTATAACCAATAATAGGTTGCATACCTTGTTGAATTCCCATTACAGGCATTATAAACATGCTATAAAGACTATTAACACCACCCATGGCTGTAATTGCAGCATTACCACCGTATTTTACCAATGATACATTAAGGAGTATCATGGCCATACTAGAACCAATGGGTGTAATAAAAGAGGAAGCGCCTATACTCACTATTTCTTTAACTAGCTTAACATCTGGTATTAAATCTTTTACTACAATTTTAAGAACACCTTTGCCTTTCAAATAATAAAATCCTAACACTAAAAGCCCAGAAAATTGGCCAATAATTGTTGCTATGGCTGCTCCTCTAACACCCCATCCCAAAATATCAATAAAGATATAGTCTAAGACTATATTGGTTAAGGCTGATGTTACCATGGCTATCATGGATAAGTTGGGTTGTCCTTCCGTTCTAACAGCACTAGCAAGTGAAAAGGAAATAAGTTGAAATGTAACACCAATCAAAACAATGTTCATATAGTCTATTGAATAGGGAAGAACGGCTTTATCTGCACCAAGACCTATTAGTAGACCCTCTAGATTCAAATAGCCTCCAATAGTTACAATTAATCCAACAATGGCTGCCATACTCAACATATTACTAAAAATATGATTGGCACTTTTTTGGTTGCCCTCACCAAGTTTAATTGAAATCAAAGCAGTACCACCAACACCCACTAAACTAGCAAATCCAAAGATTAATATCATTAGGGGAAATGAGATAGTAAGGCCAGCTAATGCATTTTCTCCTACAAACTTTCCAATAAAAATTCTATCCACTATATTATAAATGGCATTAACTAAATTAGCTATAACTGCGGGTATAGAGTACTGTGCTAAAAGTTTCGGTATAGACTGTTGTCCTAACCTAGATGTATTATCCATATTGCATTCTCCTTACATTAAAGATAGTTAGTTTTCTTACGATATAAATAATAACATCTTGAAATATTCGTGTCAACAGGTTGCATTTCTAACCAATTGACCTTCTTCTTATTCATTGGTATAATATTATTAATATAACCAAACCTTTAGTTCAATAATCGGCTCAGTTAGTATTGAGGTTGGAAAGTTAAGGCATTAAAATATATTAGAAGAGGTGATTAACCATTATACGGACAGATGAGACAATACAAACCATTCTTGATCTTTTTCCTATGATTACAGAAATCTTTTTTAATGATTTTCAAACAGCATCAGATCTATTAAAGGATCTTAATAGCACACATACAAAAACACTTATGGCCCTTAAATATGAAGGTAGTTCTACTATGAGTTCTATTAGTCGTAAAATTGAACTTGAAAAAGGATCGTTCACTCCTGTAGCCAATAAGCTCATTAAATTAGGTTATATTGAGAAGGTTCAATCTACTGAAGATAAACGTAAAAGCCTATTACAATTAACTGAATCAGGTCATAACTTTGCTGAAAGATTTCATGAAGAACATACTAAATATATTTACAATCAGCTTAGTAAACTTTCTGAAGCTGAAAGAGGTGCTTATTTAGCTGCTATCAATTTAGTTCAATGTTTATCTAGAAAGATATTAGAAGAAAAATAAAAGCCTAACCAAGTTTTTTAGGTTGGACTTTTTTACTTACTAGGAAATTATAAATTTTTGCAACTGTGAATAAGTAAAAATAAGGGGTTGTAGGGGAAGAATTCCCCTGCCCGCTGTAAAGGAAGGTGCTCAGATTGCGATAGCAATCGTCGAAGGAAACCATAGGGTTTCCTAGGGAAGCACAGGTCGTATGCTTTTTTTATATTTTACCTTTATATTACTCTTATAATATCCTTTAATAAATCTTCATCCCTTGAAGAACTTCCCACCATTATTTCAAATTCTCCAGGCTCAACTAGAGATTCATTATTTTTGTTAATTAAGCTTAAGGACGAAATGGAAAGGGGAATATGTACTGTAGTTTTTTCACCTTTCTCTAAAGTCACACGACTAAAGGCCTTAAGTTCCTTTATTGGTGTAGTTATAGATGAATAAATATCATTTATATATAATTGAATTATTTCAGTACCAGTACGGTTTCCTATGTTTTCTATATCTATAGATACGGAAATAGTATCCTTAGGAGAAACTTCCTTTGATGATATTTTTAGATTAGAATATTTATATTTAGTATAGGACAGGCCGTATCCAAAGGGAAATAGGGCCGTATCATCCATTTCCACATATTCTCCACCATGCCATCCTGGCATTTTATTATAATATACAGGTTGTTGGCCCACATGTTTAGGAAAGGAAATGGTTAATTTCCCAGAAGGATTGTAATCTCCAAATAGGATAGAGGCTATGGCATTACCACCTTCCATACCAGGGTTAAATGCCTCTAATATGCCATGGGCATGTTCCTTTATCCAAGGAATAGTAAGGGGCTTTCCATTTAAAAGTACCACTATTAGGGGTTTATTTGTATTATATAGTTCCTTTAATAACCTATCTTGCGCCCCTGTTAAATTCAAATCTACCCTATCTCTCATCTCACCATTTAATATGTTAGTGTCTCCTACTACAGCTATTATCACATCTGAATCCATAGCGATGTTAACAGCTTCATCTATGAAGTGATTATTTTCATCTAACATGTCACATCCTTTGTTGTATACTAATTTAGTATTAGGGCCTAACCTTTTTTTCATACCATTTAAAACAGTAACTATAGGGCTAATATCATAATCTTTATGATAATTATAAGTAGGTATTTTGGGATGTTCCCTCGTTCCAAAGGACCAGTCTCCCAGTTGAGCCTGAACATCATCACAACTAGGTCCTATTAAGGCTATTTGCTTTAAATCATCCCTAAGGGGCAGTATATTATCTTCATTTTTTAATAATACTATGGATTCGAGAGCTACTTCATAGGCAAACTTTTTATGATTAGGACAACCGATTATTTTCTCCTTCTCATCCATATCTGGAAATCTCTTTTTATCAAATAAACCAAGTTTAAATTTGTATTCTAATATTGGTCTACAGGCTTTATTTAAGAGTTTTTCTGAAATAGTACCTTCCTTTACTAGCTCTACTGTATGGTCATAAAAATCAGGAGTGGACATGATCATGTTATTACCACATTCTACAGCTATCTTACAAGCCTCTTTCATTGAAGCGGCTACTTTTTGTTTTGTATGTAGATTTCCCACATTATCCCAATCTGTTACTACAAAACCTTTAAATTTCCACTCATCCTTTAATATGTCCTTGAGCATCCAACTATTTGCAGAACAAGGTATGCCATCTATGGAATTATATCCGGCCATAAATGTGGAGCATCCTGATTCAACAGCTTTTTTAAAGGGCGGGAAGAATAGGGATTTTAATTGACGTTCTGACACATGGGCCTCTGATGAATCTCGACCTCCCACCGTTTCTCCATAGGCGGCAAAGTGCTTAGCACAAGCCAATATGCTAGTGGGTGATGATAAATTTTCTCCTTGATATCCTTCAATCATGGCTGATGATAATTCTCCTATTAGATAAGGGTCTTCACCAAAGGTTTCATCAACTCTACCCCATCTCATATCTCTACCTATACATAATATGGGAGAGAAGGTCCAGTGCATTCCTGTTAAAATCACTTCATGGGCTGTGATTCGTGCCACCTTTTCTAGAAGCTCAGGATTCCAACTAGAGGCCATAGCCAATTGAGATGGAAATACGGTGGCACCACTATAAAAGGCATGGCCATGGACTGCGTCTATGCCAAATAATATGGGAATACCTAACCTAGTTTTTAAAGCCATCTTCTGCAATTTTATAGGAGCATCACCAGTCACATGTAAAAAAGAACCCACATGTCTTTCGTATATCCATTTCTCAGGTTCAATTCTACCGTCTATTTGACACATTTGTCCTACTTTTTCTTCTATGGTCATTCTTTTAAGTAAATCATTAGTTCTTTCCTCTGGTGTGTATGAAGGATTTTTATAGATTTGTGACATGTTATTACCTCCCTTTTTTATTCAACAAAACTAATTCTGGTCTAAATGTATATGAACTTACTTCGGTCATATAAATAAAAAATATTCCTCTATTCTCTACTAACATTAGTAGGCTCTAAAATATATTTATAAACAAGAGTAACTGTCCCTGTGGTATGATATAGTCAAAGGAGGGGATTAAGTGTATAAGGTTAAAAAATTGCATATATTTTATCTAATAACTACTATAATAATGTTAATATTATCAGGGATTAATCCCTATGAAAGAAGTACTTGGTTTTTAGAAATAGCCCCTGTGTTAATTGCGCTACCCATATTAATTTATACTTATAATAAATTTAGACTTACAGATCTTACATACACATTAATATGGATTCATTGTATTATATTAATGGTGGGAGGACATTATACTTATGCAAAGGTTCCATTATTTGACTATATAAGGGATTATTTTGGTCTTGTAAGAAATTATTATGATAGGTTAGGCCATATAGCCCAGGGATTCATACCAGCCATTATAGCCAGGGAATTGTTAATAAGAAAGACTCCATTGAAATCAGGTGGATGGTTATTTACTATAGTTGTATTTATGTGTTTGGGAGTTAGTGCGGCCTATGAATTAATAGAGTTTTTGGCAGCTAAGATATTAGGTGAAAATGCAGAAGCATTCTTAGGAACTCAAGGTGATGTTTGGGATACTCAATGGGATATGACTTGTGCTTTAATTGGAAGTATAACTTCCTTAATAATCTTTAGGAAATATCATGATAGATTAATTAAAAATTTAAACTTTCGTTCTTAGGGATGAAAGTTTTTTATTATGTCTTAAGAAAAAAATTCCAGTAAATAGTATTCCTAATCTCTTTTTTTTAAGTAAAGGTGATATAATTATAAGAAGTAAATAAGACATCCGTATATGGATGATATTACATAAATGATAGACTTAAATAATATGAGGATGATAATTCATGATGAATAGACAAATGATTAGAGACTCTTTATGGACGAGTATAAAAAGAAATAGGCCTATTATTGGAGTATCAGTAGGTTCTGGATTATCAGCAAAACAGGCTGATGAAGGAGGAGCAGATCTAATCCTTGCTTTAAGTGCAGGAAGATTTCGAAATGCTGGAGTAGCGTCATTAGGATGTATGATGCCCTTTGCTAATAGTAATGACTTAGTTATGGATTTTGGGCAAAAGGAAATTTTACAAAGGGTTTGTAATAAACCAGTTATATTTGGGGCATGTGGTACAGATTTAACATATGATCAAAATGAATTATTAAATAAAATCATTGAAGCAGGTTTTCACGGAATAACCAATTTTCCTACAATAGGCATGATTGATGGAATATTTAGAGAAGCACTAGAAGAAATTGGGTTAGGATATGAATGTGAAGTAGAGATGATGAAAAAGGCAGTGAAAAAGGGCATATTTACCATAGCCTTTGTATTCAACAAGGAACAGGCTGCAAAGATGGCAAATGAAAACGTTGATGTCATATGTACACAACTAGGCTGGACTAGTGGTGGAGATAAGGGAGTAAAACAAAGGATAAGCATAAATGAGCATATAAAATATGTAGATGAAATAATAAAAACTGTTAAAGGTATAAACCCAAATATTTTCAATATGGTGTATGGGGGGCCTATAAATGATCCAGAGCAGGCAAATGAATTTTATGAAAAAACTGGAGCAATTGGATATATAGGTGGTTCCAGTTTCGAAAGAATACCTACAGAAATAAGTATAAAGAAAACTACTGAGAAATTTAAAAATTTTTATAAACTAAAAAAGGAAAATATACGACTAAAACAAGAATTAATAAAGAAAAAGGGATTCGATGAAATTGTAGGTAAAAGTAAAGGAATGCAGGAAATATATGACATAGTAAATAAAGTTGCAGATAAAAATGTAAATGTTTTAGTCCAAGGTGAAAGTGGAACGGGAAAAGAATTAATCGTAAGGGCTATTCACTACAACAGTAAAAGATATAAGGGACCCTTCGTAAAAATAAATTGTGCGGCTATTTCTAAAAGCATTTTGGAAAGTGAACTTTTTGGCCACGAAAAAGGTTCGTTCACTGGGGCAGATAAGAGAAGATTAGGGAAATTTGAATTGGCTAATAAAGGAACATTATTTTTAGATGAAGTGGGAGAAATGGATTTAGATGTTCAAGTAAAGCTTCTTAGAATTATTCAGCAGCAGGAATTTCAAAGAGTAGGTGGAAGTGAAACTATAAAAATAGATGTAAGGATTATCTGCGCTACTAATGTAAATTTGAGGGAAGCTGTAGATAAAGGAAAGTTTAGAGAAGATTTATATTACAGATTAAATGTAATTTCAATTAATACACCTCCGCTTCGAAAGCATAAAGAAGATATACCACTTCTTATAAATCACTTTTTAAAAAAAATAGATAATAAATTCGGTTATAATAACACAAAATTAACACCAAATGTTTTAGATATATTTATGGAATATGATTGGCCAGGTAATGTACGAGAATTAGAGCATGTATTGGAAAGAGCAAGTATATTAAGTGATGGAGAATATATAAGGGTACATGCATTACCTGAGTATTTGCAAAAGGTTTCTGACAAATTACATATTTCATCTGAAAATACCTTTATTAAACAAAGTATAGAGACCTTTGATCATGTGGAAAAACAATTAATCATGGAAGCTTTGAATCAAACATCATGGAATAGAACCAAGGCAGCTGAAAAGTTAGGAATTACTCGAAGAACCTTATACAATAAGGTGAAAAAATATAATTTAGAAAAAAGATGAGAATTATTTTCTCATCTTTTTTAGAGTGAGAAATAAATTCCCAGTTATGAGGAGACGTGGGAATTTACTTTCTCAAAATGTACCAAAATCCAACAAAAATGAATTGGCATAGTCATTGCAATACAAATATTGGGAATGGAATAGTAAATCCTAAAAGGGGTGTATATAAATGGACAAACAGGTCGTAGTTTTAGGGACTTTAGATACAAAGGGAAAAGAATTTAAGTTTATTAAAGAAATTATTGAATCACAAGGTATAGGGACAATTGTTATTAACACAGGTGTTAAAGGGGAAGCACTTTGTGAAGCTCATATTTCTAATGAGGAAGTGGCTCAGGCTGGAGGAAAATCAATAGTAGAATTAATTAGGGATAATGATAGAGGAAAAGCCATGGATGTGATGATGAAGGGCGCTGCCAAGATTGTATTAGATTTACATGTAAAAGGTGTACTAGCTGGCATTATAAGTTTAGGAGGATCAGCAGGAACAACAATAGCAACCCATGCAATGAGGGCTTTGCCAGTGGGAGTTCCTAAAGTAATGGTTTCAACATTAGCTTCAGGAGATACAACACCCTATGTGGGAGTGAAAGATATAACTATGATGTATTCAGTAGTGGATATATCAGGAATAAACAGTTTTTCATCAAAAATCCTTGCAAATGCAGCATATGCAATAGCTGGAATGGCAAATGCAGTTTTACCAAAATTAGAAGAAGAAAAGCCTCTTATAGGCGCCACTATGTTTGGTGTAACCACTCCTTGTGTAACAAAGGCAAGGGAATATCTTGAATCAAAAGGCTATGAAGTATTGGTATTCCATGCCACAGGAACAGGTGGTAAAGCGATGGAAGATTTAATTGAAGCAGGCTATATTAAAGGAGTACTGGATGTTACTACTACAGAGTGGTGTGATGAGTTAGTAGGTGGCGTATTATCAGCAGGACCCCATAGATTAGAAGCAGCAGCTAGACAAGGAATACCACAGGTTGTATCAACAGGAGCTTTAGATATGGTGAATTTTGGGCCAATAGAAACTTTACCAGAAAAATTTAAGGATAGAAATATTTATAAACATAATACCACAGTAACTTTAATGCGTACAACATTAGAAGAAAATAAGCAGTTAGGAGAAATTATTGCTGATAAATTAAACATGGCAAAAGGAAATACTGCATTATTCCTTCCATTGAAAGGAGTATCCCTAATTGATGTAGAAGGACAACCTTTTTATGGAAAGGAAGAAGATGAAGTGTTATTTAATACATTAAGAAACAATATTGATCAGAAGAAGATAGAACTATTTGAAATGGAAACACATATTAATGATGAAAAATTCGCTTTGGCAATGGCTGAAAAATTAATAGAGATGGTAGAAAAAAAGAATTAAGGAGGATCCACATATGACACTTTCAAAAAAAGAAATGAGAGATAGATTAGAAAAACAAATAAATGAAGGAAAGCCTATTATTGGCGCTGGTGCAGGAACTGGTATTTCAGCAAAATCTGCTGAAGCAGGTGGAGTGGATCTAATTATTATTTACAACTCTGGTAGATATAGAATGGCAGGAAGAGGTTCATTAGCAGGATTATTGCCATATGGAGATGCAAATAAAATTGTGGTTGAGATGGCAAGTGAAGTACTTACAATTGTAAAGGATACACCTGTACTTGCAGGGGTATGTGGAACGGATCCATTCAGAAATATGGATGTGTTTTTAAGACAATTAAAAAATATTGGATTTTCAGGAGTTCAAAATTTTCCAACAGTAGGATTAATAGATGGTAAATTTAGAGCCAATCTTGAAGAAACAGGAATGGGATATGACTTAGAAGTGGAAATGATTAGAAAAGCCAATGAATTAGGATTGTTCACAACGCCATATGTATTTAATGAAGAAGATGCTAAGAAAATGGCAGAAGCAGGAGCAGATGTATTGGTTGCCCATATGGGACTTACAACGAAGGGAAGTATTGGAGCAGAAACAGCTTTAACATTAGATGATTGTGTTAAGAAAATACAAGGAATTCATGATGCGGGAAAATCAGTAAATCCAGATATTATGGTAATATGTCACGGGGGACCAGTAGCAGAACCTGAGGATGCACAGTATATAATGGAAAGAACGAATGGAATTTGTGGTTTCTTTGGAGCTTCCAGCATTGAAAGAATTCCTACGGAAATTGCTATTAGAGATCAGGTTGTAAATTTCAAAAACATAAACTTCAATAAATAAAATTATACTATACAACAAAGGAGTACACAAAATATGAATCAGGTGGAACAGATCATATATGAATTAGAAGAACTCAGAGGACAATTGAATGGTTTGATTAAGGAAAAGACAGAACTTATGGAACCACAAATTATAGAGACAAGTCAAAAACTAGATAGAGTGTTAAATAGATATGATAAATTAATTAACAATTTAGGCTTTCGCTCTTAGTAGCGAAAGTTTTTTATATTTATGTAAAAAAATAAAAAACTTTACAAATATTTACTAGAGGACAGGTCTAGAAATAAAAATAAAAAATATAAGAGCTAATGGAACAAAATAAAAATATGGCCGTCTAGTATTATATAGGAGGCGATTGAAATGAAAAAATATTTAAGCATATTGTTAACATTAATCATAGGAGTAAGCCTTATAGGATGTGCTTCAAATGCTCAAGATAGAGGAACAACACAATCTAAGGTAATAGTTGGTGAAGATAAGGCTATAACGGATGAGATGAAAGAGTATTATACAGTAGGAGAAATAATTGAATTTGAAGAAAATGCCGTTCATGTACTAACAGGTGATATAGCAGAAGTATTTAAAGTAGATAAGCATAGTATGACGGATTTCTATCTAGGAGAAACTGTAGGCGTAGTTAAATTAGGAGAAGACAGTTATAAATTAGATAGATATAAGATTAAGGACTTTAGTATAAGACATACGAATATGGGACAAATAATAGAAACTATAGAGGGAACAGTAAAATCTGTAGATAAACAATTCTTTGAAATAAATACTAAAGATGGGGTTATGAAGTTTAACGCTTATAAGGATATTTACTTAGAAATAGGTGAAAAAATAACAGTGGAATATCTAGAGTTTGGAGATCAAAAGGGGCTTGTACAATTTTACAATGAAGATTCTAAAATTGATCTAGTAGTTAAGGGGATAAATAGACTGGATGAAACGGGAATAATGAAAGTTAATACGGTGGATTCCAATGGAAATGAATATAAAGTATACGTATTAGGAAGTACAGTACTAAACTTTAACCATTCAGATTTAAAAGTAGAAGATAAAATAACCGTATATCCAGAAGTGATAAGAGAAATTTATCCAGCGGAAATAGACCCTAAGAAGATAGTATTAATAAAAGAAGAAGTTAAGATTCAATAATAGAGAAAAAATAGGAGATAATCTTGAGATTATCTCCTATTTTTTCTCTATTTACTACAAATTTCAACAATATATTATTAAAAGGTCTATTATAATCTATAATAATAAGAAAATAAATGGTTTTATAATTTTTTTTAGAGGTATGTATAGAAATAAGGGGGAATGAGAATGAGAAGGATATTATGCCTATTCATACTAATATTTGTAGTTGCTCTTAGTGGTTGTGGAGATAAGAAGAAAGAGGTTAGTACAAATAATTCACAAACTACTAAAGAAGTTAAAAGGGATGAGAATACAGTTGTAGGTCAATTGGATAAGATGATAGAGGAAGAAAAGTATCATGATGAAATATTTGAATTTGTAGATGAAAATATTGAGTCAGTTTCAAAGGAAGAAGCAGATGAAATAATAGAAAAATTAATAGGATATAGACAAACCTACATAAAAATAGTTTTTGAAGATGGATATAATGCAAAGTCATTTCAAGAAAGGCTACTTAGATTAAATGAAAATGGACAATCTGTCATATTCAATAGTACATATGACAAAACGGGAGATGTGATGATAGATAGATTCATAGCTAAATTAGAAAGTAGAGGCTGTAAACCTGTCAGTGATGAAGGAGAAATATATTTTGTAGATGAGCTTCATTGGATAGATAAATATAATGAATATATAAGTGAAGAGATGAAATCTTATATATCAATAAAGCAAAAACTAGTAGAAAAAAAGGATGTATCCGATGCAGCCCTATTAATATCCTTTAATGAATTGTACGACAGAATAGGATTAATTGAGGAGTTTATAAAAAATTATCTAAATAGTAAACATAAAGAAGAGATGGTAAGAAAATATGAATTTTATTTAAGAATGTATTTCTATGGTCTAGATAATACACCTACCTTTGAGTATAATGATGAGAAAATTAACAAGGAAGCATTAAAAAGTTATAAGGAAAAGTATTTAAATGGGGAAGATAGTATTACTAAAAGAATACTATTAGTTTATTTACCACTACTTGAAAAAAATGAATATACCTTTTCCGGGGAAATAGAACACTTTTTAGATGGGTTATTCACTTCTAAAGAAGGTAAGTATTTATTTGAAGATACTGACTTTAAAGGTGGATACGGACTATTTAGAAAGGGCCAATTCTATGACTATAACTCTTTAATGAAAATGGGTAATAGTAAAAGAAAGGAATTAGGAATTTCAAAGGAAGAAATAAATCACATTAAAGATATTGCTAAGTATGGTGAAAATAAAGTCTTATATAAAAGATTTGAAGAGGGTATGTTAAAAATAACAAGTCTTAATAGGTTAGAAAATAGGGAAGACCTCAGTAAAGAGATAGAAGTGAAGGAACACGCAAAAATAACTTCCTTTGGTGACCATATATACTTTATAAAGACAGTAGGTAGCGGAGAGAGTGCTAAAAAAGTACTAGTAAAATATGATTACAAGGGAAATAAAGATGAAATATATTCACAAAATAATTTTGTATACACTATAGCACCTAATGAGGATTATGGAGCAGTAAATTCTAATGAAACTATAGTACTTATGAAAAACAATGGGAATGTAGTAAAAAGGTATAAAGAAATATTTAAACTTGAAGATGAGAATGAATTTGTAGAGTTTGTAGGATGGAAAGATAATATTTTATGGTTAGAAAAAGGTGCACCAGGAGTTATTGGAGATGTATTTTATAAAATAGACGGCGATAACTTAAAGGTAAATGAGTATGATACATCATCTTTAAGTTTGAATTCTGAATATGATTTAAATATGAATACGGAAAAGCTGGTTTATAGTGACTACCCACTCATGTTTGCTGTTGATTCAGCGGAAGACTTTCGTAAAGCTAATAAACCAGTAAATATATATTTGTATGACTTAAATAGTAAAGAAAATAAACTAATAAATACTATAAGAGGAAAAGAAGCTGAACCTGTTTGGATAGATGATGAAACTATAGAATATAATGATCCTAATGGATATAGATCCACCTATCATGTGGAAAATGAATATAATGTGGTGGAACTAGATGAATCAGGGAAAAATGCCATAAATGAATTCCACCCTATATTGTTTGTGTTTAAAGATAAGGATGGAGTTTTCTCTAAGGCCCGTGTCCTTGGAGGGTCTAAAGATGGAAATTGGTACAGTATATATGACTTTAAAATGCCTACAGACTTTATAGAAGAAGATTATGTGGACACTCAATTAGTAAGGGGAAGGGAACAATATAAGTTCTATTTTAAAGGTGAAGAAATAGGAAAAGTAATGGGAGATAGTCCTACCCTATACATATCACAGGCCAGTGGAGAATCTATACTTAGTGTAAAGATTCCTACCATAATAGAAAATAGGGGAGATTTCATAATTGGTATAAATGGAGAATGGACTGGCATACCAAGGAACATAGAAGAGTTAGACATATATAAATCCTATTTAGTAGATTTAGATAATGATGGGGAAAAGGAAAAGATATATATAGAGGAAGTTTCTCTAACAAGCAATGATGGAGAAAAGGCCAAAAAGTTACAACTTTATATAGAAAAGAATGGAAACCCGCTATTTGTAGAGTATATAATTCTAGATATAGTTTATTCTACTGAATATAAAATTTACTTTGCAGATTTAAATGGAGATTCAAAAATTGAGATTATAACAGTGGCTAGAGGACACAACATGAATATAAGTGTATATGAATTAGACAATTTGAGAATAAAGAAGATACTTAATTTTTATGATGGAGATTAATACAAGTTGTATGAAAGAATTAAGGGGCTTTTTAAACCTAGCTATTAAACAGCTAGGTTTTAACTTTATTGTAACTATTTATTTGCACTAAAATACTTACAATATTTTCAATTTAAGATATAATGGTCTTACATGCAAAATAGAAGCAAATGAGCTGAAGGAGTGACATGGGTGTCAAATAAAAGAAAAAGCATATTTTTAGTAGTAGTTATAACAATTCTTTTAAGTACTAATATTACTAATGCCATATCTAATCTAACGCACACTTATAATAAAACTGGATTAGAATTAATGGATAAAGAAAAGTATGAGGAAGCAATAGGGTATTTTGAAAAGTCATTAAAAGCATCACCAAAATATGAGGATGATTTTTTAAAGAATCCTAATAAAATATATGAAAAAGATGATGAACTGTGGGATGCACCTCTTAATAATTTAAGTTGGGCATACTACGAATTAGGTGAGTATGAAAAGAGTGTTCGATATATAAAAGAATCTCTAAGAATTTTACCTAATGATGATGTGGAATATTTTAATGGGGCAAAGACCTATTTTGAACTAGGTGACGTTGATACGGCCCTAGGTTACTATAAAAAAGCAGCAGAGATGACAACGGAATATTACGAGGCCTATTTTGGAATAGGAAGGTGTTATTATGAAAAGGGAGAATACAAAAAAGCCCTAAATGCCTTCAATAAATACTTAGAATATAATAAGGATAGTATTAATACCAATTTGTTTAAAGTATATTGTTATTTGTATGATAATAAGGAAAAGGACGCCCTTATATATATAAACTATTTGATGAAAACTTATCCTGACAATCATAATATATATTATGATAAGGCAGAAGTTCTAAAGACCATAGGTAATTATGATAAAATTAAAGAGTTTTATGATGATTATATTGAAAAATTCTCTGAAAAAGGGAATTTAGAATATGACATGGGAAGAATGGCTTATAGTAAAGGTAGATTTGAAGAAGCATTAAACTATTTTACAAGGGCTACCCAAAAGGATAATGAAAATGAATATTACCATATTGCCATAGGTTATACCTATAGAGAGTTAGGACAGTTGGAAAAGGCCTCCCAACATGGGGAAAAAGCCATAAGGGTAAATCCTAATAGTTATGCTGGTTATACCCTATTAGGAGATGTGGAAATTACTAGACAAGATTATGTGAAGGCTATAGAATTTTTTAATAAATCTATAAATATACAGCCTAATTTTGAAAGTGCCTATGAAGGAAAATTAGCAGCCCTTTATTTAAACAAAAGATATGAAAAGGTAATAGAATCTGGATTAAAATATGAAGAGATGTTTGAGAACAATTATGGTATCTCTTTGTATCTAGGAAATAGTTATTTTCAACTATTGAAGTATGATGAGGCCATAGATGAATACAAAAATATATATAGTATAGATCCTGAAAATAGTATGGTTTTAAGTTCAATAAGTATGAGTTATTTTTATTTAGATGACTTTAATAATGCTAGAAATTTTGCTAATAAGGCATTAAAAATAGATCCAATGGATCCTAACAGCTTGTTTGTAAAAGAGTATTTAGAGGATATGGATAAACCTATAGTAAATTTAATAGATGAATTGTTTAAAGAAGAATATTTATATTATGGAGAATTAAAAGACTATAATAATGAAATAAAAGACTACTTAGATAAAAAAAATTTAAGCAATGGGAATGTGGATAAATTATTAAATGAATTGAAAAAGGAAGACGATATTTTCACATATAGTATTTATGGCAAAAACTATGACTATGTGGAAAAGGAAGAAGAAGAAAGTGAAATTTTTACCTGGGCAGATAAGGATAAATATTATGTTAAAATAGATAATTTTTATTTAAATACGGATGAACAATTTATAAAGTTCATAGACTCTATAGATAATCCAGAAAATAAAAAATTAATAATAGATCTACGTTATAATACGGGAGGTACTACTGAAAGTGCCAATATCATATTAGATACATTATTACCAGAATGTATTGTGAGTAGTACTGTAGATAGAAATAATAAAAAATCCGAATACAAGTCAGATGCAGCTCAAACTAAATTTGAAAAAATATATGTATTTGTAGATAAAGATACAGCTAGTGCAGCAGAATTATTAACATTGGGATTAAAAGACAAATTAGAAAATGTAACTATTATAGGTGAAAAGACATTCGGTAAGGGTGTAGGTCAAGTTGTGTATAACCATAAAAAGAAACATATATTATTAGCCATAGTAAATCACAAATGGTATGTGGGAGATAAAAATGTATTAGGAGTAGGTATAGAACCAGATATAAAAGTATCAGGACCTACAAAGGAAGACTATTTTAAATATGTTAATTAAATAAAAACTCTTCTGATTTTTAAATCAGAAGAGTTTTTTCTTTAAATATTCAATTAAAGCTCATAAAATCCTCACATTTAATTCCTATAATATAGTTACAGGCAAGGCAAACAAAATGAAAATAACAAAATAAAATAAAAAGAAAATTATTAAAGAGGAGAGATTAGAATGAAAAAATTTATAGGAATAGCTTTAATAGGAACAATGTTACTTTCAACAGGAGCTTCATTTGCGGATAATACAGAAGCTATAAAGAAAGAGGGATTGAAAAAAAGACCAGGAATAGTAAAGGAATTCGATAAGGAAAAGGCTGTAGAGAGAATCGAAAAATTACAAGAAGAAGGAAAGATAACAGCAGAGCAAGCTAAAGAGATGATGGATAGAGTAGATGAAAGAGAATATCTTGGAGAAGATTTCAGAGAATTATCTATGGAAGAAAAGATTGAGAGAGTTAAAGATCTAGTAGACGAAGGTAAGATAGATGAAGATAGATATGATGATATTGTAAAAAGAATAGAGCAAATGGAAGAATTAAAAGGATTAAAAGATCTATCTAAGGAAGAAAGAGAAGAAAAAATTCAAGAGTTAATAGATGAAGGTAAATTAGATGAAGACTTTGTAGAAAAATTAAAAGAACGTAAAGGTGGCCATAGAGGTCATGGTGGTAATGGAAAAAGACATGAAGAATTTGGAGAAGATTTCAGAAAATTATCTAAAGAAGAAAAAATAGAGAGAATTAAAGACTTAGTAGATGAAGGAAAAATAGATGCAGATAAATATGATGATATTGTAAAAAGAATAGAACAAATGGAAGAACTAAAAGGATTAAAAGATCTATCTGAAGAAGAAAGAAAAGAAAAAATTCAGGAACTAATAGACGAAGGTAAATTAGATGAAGACTTTGTAAAGAAATTCAAAGAAGGTAAAGGTGGCCATAGAGGTCATGAGAAAAGACCTGGAGCACTAGGAGAAGATTTCAGAGAGTTATCTAAAGAAGAGAAAATAGAAAAAATTAATGATTTAGTAGAAGAAGGTAAATTAGACCAAGAGAGAGCAGAAAAGATGATTCAAGCTATAGAAGAAGGAAAAACATTTGAAAAAGGACAAAGAGGACAAAGAAGAGCTCAATAATAAAATAATTACTTATATTAAAAAATCCCCATTGGGGATTTTTTAGTTTTTAATAATAATTATAGTAAAATTGGAAAACAGATTTCATAGGGAAAATGTTTAAATAAAAGAAAAATTTTCTTTAAATGTTCAATTAAACCACACAAAATCCTCATATTTAATTTCTATAATATAGTTACAGGCAAGGAAAAGAAAATAAAAACTAAAATAAAAATAAAATTATTAAAGAGGAGAGATTAAAATGAAAAAATTAATAGGATTAGCTTTAATAGGAACAATGTTACTTTCAACAGGAGCTGCATTTGCAGATAGTACAGAAGCCATAAAGAAAGAAGGATTCAAAAAAAGACCAGGAATAGTAAAGGAATTCGATAAGGAAAAGGCCATAGAGAGAATCGAAAAATTACAAGAAGAAGGAAAGATAACAGCAGAAGAAGCTAAAGAGATGATGGATAGAGTAGATGAAAAACAATATTTTGGAGAAGATTTTAGACAGCTATCTATGGAAGAAAAGATTGAGAAAGTTAAAGACCTAGTAGACGAAGGAAAGATAGATGAAGATAGATATGATGATATTGTAAAAGAAATAGAACAAAGGGAAGTATTAAAAGGATTAAAAGATCTATCTAAAGAAGAAAGAGAAGAAAAAATTCAAGAGTTAATAGATGAAGGCAAATTAGATGAAGACTTTGTAAAGAGATTTAAAGAAGATCCAAGAAATCATGAAGGTCGAGGAGACCATGGAGAAAATGAAGGTCCTGGAAAAAGACCTGGAGCATTAGGAGAAGATTTCAAAGATTTATCTAAAGAAGAGAAAATAGAAAGAATAAATGATCTAGTAGACGAAGGTAAGTTAGAAGAAGAAAAAGCAGAAAAGATGATCAAAGCTATAGAAGATGGAAAAATGTTGGAAAGAGGACCAAGAAGAGATAAATAATAAAATAATTACTTAAACTAAAAAATCCCAAATGGGGATTTTTTAGTTTTGAATAATATTTATAATAAAACTGGAGAACCAGGTCCTAAAAGAAGACCTATTAAGAACCAAATAACTATTTGGATAGACCACAATATGAAGAAGGCTATAGTATAAGGAAGTATATTGGCTATGAGAGTTACCATTTATTGCAATTTTTTTTATTATCCTTAAATCTTTTTCTCGATTTTTTCAAATTTCTCTCCAATATTCCTTAATTCATTTACTATTTCTTCTATTGCATCTTCCATTTTTTTCATTCTTTCATTTTCTAATTTTTCTTTTTCTTTTATGCGATCTATTCCATAAGAATCATTAGAATTTTTCATAATATATCCCCCTTCTAGTACTTTTTTAAATTAACAAATTACTTTAATAATTGCCATGTTCAATAGCCGACTTTAATCTAATTAAAGCTGTCTTTAATGTTTCCCTTGGACAAGCAATGTTAATTCTTATAAAACCCGCACCTTCTCTACCAAACCAATGTCCAAAATCAAAAGCTAATTTTGCTTCATGAATAATAAACTTCTGTAATTTTTTTGCATCCATATCTAATTTTCTAATGTCTAACCACACTAAATAAGTTCCCTCAGGTTCAATTATGTCAATAATGGGCGCATTATCCTTTAAATAACTCTTTAAGAATTTTAAGTTACCTTCTAAATAAGCTAAAAATTGTTCAAACCATTCTTCGCCCTTAGTATAGACGGATTGGAATGCTACTGAAGAAAAGGCATTATTCTGATTAATATAATATTTGTCTACAAAGTTTTTATATTTTTCCGAAATATCTTTGTTAGAAATCACAACAGCAGCAGTAGATAAACTAGATATATTGAAAGTTTTACCAGGTGATAAACATGTCATAGTGATATTTGCAATTTCTTCTGAAATGGACGCCATAGGAGTATATTTATAATTTTTATATACTATATCGCAATGAATCTCATCAGATATTATTAATACGCCATGTTTTACACAAATATCTCCCATTTTTTTTAGCTCGTCTCTTGTCCATACTCTTCCAACAGGATTATGTGGGTTTGCTATGATGATTACTTTCGTTTTGGGATCCTTAGCCTTTTCCTCAAGATCTTCAAAATCAATTTCATATTTTCCATCCACTAATCTTAAAGAGTTTTTTATAGGAACTCTTTTATGAGATTTAATAATTTTTGAAAATGGATAATAAACTGGTGTCTGTATAATGATTTGGTCATTAACTTCTGTCAATAAATCTATGAGAATAGATAGGGCTGATAAAATACTAGGTGCATAGAATAAATCATTCTGATTAAATCTCCAATTATGTCGTTTTTCAAACCAATTTATAATGGCCTTATGGTGAGAAGCAGGTTTATACTCATATCCAAATATTCCATGTTCTGCTCTTTTAACTAAATCAGATATTAATGAATCGGATACTTTAAAATCCATATCAGCAACCCATAGAGGTAATAGATCATCACTTCCAAAATAGGTTTTCAATTTTTCCTTACTCCATTTTTCAGTTGGAACAACACGTCTGTCAATTACTGAATTAAAATCATATTTCATAACAAAACTCCTTTCCATCAATTGATATACTAATGAATTAATATCTAAATCTAATTTGCTGAACAACTACATTCCCATTTATTTGTTTTATCTGTTAAGCTGGATGCAAATTTTTCTAGCTCGTCTATACTTGACCCAATTTCTTGATAGATGCTTACTTGATTCTCTATTACTCCATTTATTTTATATATTGAATTATCATTTTTCTGAGTATTTCCTAATATTTCATTCATTAAATTTGTCATATCCTCAGCAATTACTGATTGTTCCCTAGATGAATTGGATATTGATTTAATTTCTTCTGTTATTTTTACTATACGGTCTAATATATTTTCAAATTGTTCATCTATATTATTTATTTTTTCAACGCTGGTCTCTACTAGTTGTTGCTCTTTTGTTATGGCTAAATCAGCATAATTAGCTTTTTCTTGAATTTCTTTTATCAATGAACTAATTGTATCTGCAGATTCTTTGCTTTCTTCCGATAACCTTCTAACTTCTTCTGCTACTACAGCAAACCCTTTTCCATATTGTCCTGCTCTTGCAGATTCAATAGTTGCATTTAGTGCAAGTAAATTGGTCTGTTCTGAAATATTAGTTATTATTGAAACTATCTTGCCAATATGAACAGACGATTTTTTAAGCTCTTTTATAGAATCATAAACTTCTTTAGTAGATTGTTTTACTTCATTATTTACTTCTACAATTTCATTTATATTTTCTACTCCAATATTTACTGCAGTTAGAATGCCCTTACTACTTTCAGAAGCAACATCTAATTTTTGTGAGATAAATACTATGTTATTTATCATTTCTTTAATTTCTATTGTAGCTTTTTCTACATTTCTAGCATTATTATGGAAACAAAGTGATACTTCACTTAGTTCATTAGAGATATCTTCAATTCCTTGAGTAGCCTGGGTAGTAGCTACAGACACTTGATTAGTTGATATTGCTAAAGTATGAATTTGATTCTTTATTTTTAATATTAATTCTTCTATTCCATTAAGAAATAAATTAATGGAGTTTGATAATTCTCCTACTTCATTGTTAGTTGTAATATTAATTCTTTTAGTTAAATCTCCCTTTAAAGTATCTTTTAGTAGGTTATTTACTTTATTTATTGGATTAGCTATAGATTTTAATATACCTAACAGCATAACCATACTTATTAAAGTCATTAATATTGTTGAACTTAATAGCACATTAGGATTAAAAATATTGTTTCCTTCCATTTGTGTTAACATACAGAGGCCCTGTAAAATCAAAGATGAAAATATTATTATAAATAAAAATAATATTCTATTCTTTATTTTTATTAAATGATGCATCTCAACTCCTCCTTACGGTATCGTTTTTTCATTTTTTACACTATACTCAACTCTCCGGCCTATCATATTAGCTACTACTATCTTTGCACCTTTAATATTTTTTAGTTGTTTGACAAGTTTGATTGATTATGTGTTTATTATATTTCATATAAGAATTATTGGAAGTACTTACTTTAAAGTTACTAGTTACCAAATGGCCACAGTAAACTTATGTAAATATTAAAAACAGAAGGTTTTATGATGAGTAAAAAAGAAAAAAACAGGTACTTTTAAGTAATTAGTTACTTAAAAGTACCTACTTTTCTTTTTTGTTATATAAATCTATAATGAATCTATTAGCAAACAGTTAAAATAAGTGCTTATAATTAAATTAATAATTGATGTGCCTATTCTATTAATATTAACCTTAGATATAATACTAACTTTGGAGGTGCATTATGGAAGATAGATCAAAAGGAATAATTCTCATTCTATTGTCTTCACTTTTTTTGCATTAATGGCTGCTACGGTTAAGTCATTAGCTAATATACCAGTTGTAGAAAAAATTTTTTTTAGGAATCTTTTAGGTATATTTATTGCAAGCTATATGCTTTTAAAAAAGAAACAATCTATTTTAGGAAATAATAAAAGATTTCTTATTCTACGAAGTGGCTTAGGATTAATGGGGATAGCTTGTTATTTCTACGCTTTATCTAAGATACCCCTTGCTGATGCAGTTATTTTAAACAAGATATCTCCTTTCTTTGTTGTTGTTATTTCTGCTATATTTTTAGGGGAGAAGATAAGAAAGGTTCAATCAATTGCTTTGATGTTATCCATATTAGGTGCAGGATTTGTCATAAAACCAGAGTTTAATATTTCTATGTTACCATCAATTATTGCTTTATTGTCAGCATTTTTCGCAGGCAGTGCTTACACTATTATTAGACATCTAAGACATACTGATTTACCAGAAACTATAATTTTATATGTTTCTTTCATCTCTACTGTAAGTATGCTACCATTTTTAGTACTTGGTCAATTTACTATACCTATAAGTACAGAAATATTAGGCTTGTTAGGTCTTTCAATATTTGCTACATCTGCACAGTTTTTAATGACCCATGCCTATAGATATGCTCCCGCTGGAGAATTGGCTATATATAGCTATTCAAATATAATATTTTCTACAATAATAGGTTTCATAATTCGGTCAGAAATTCCGGATGTATTAAGCATTGTAGGTGGAGGGTTAATATTTATAGGGGGCTTTATAAATTATTATTCAAATAAGAGAAATGAGTCCCAATGAGAAAACTATTTTTATCCTAGATTATATTTCTAACGAAGCTCTTCGGAGGCGTATGCATAGGGGGCTAAATAAAGGTGAAGCTATGAATGCTTTGGCCAGAGCAATTAAATTTATTAAAACATATTACCCACTTGGATGGGAACATATAAATCTTTCTAAATACAAAAAAAGCTACTAAAATTAGTAGCTTTTTTCTTTAAATGTCCAATTAAACTAGAAAATCCCTAATGGGGATTTTTTTGTTTTTAATAATATATATAATAAAACTGGAGAACCAGGTCCTAGAGGAAGATCTATTAAGAACCAAAGTATATGGGATAAAATGTATTAAATAATATCACATATACTTAAAATATAAATTTATATAAAGGAAATAAAGTATAGATTGGCGAAATGTGTTTGAAATAGAGTAGGAAAAAAATAATTGAGAGGTGTTACTTATGACAAATGAGGAATTTGAAAAATTTTTAGATAAATCATATGAAGAATTAGAAAATAAACAACAGAATTTATTTAATAATTACAACATAGGAACATATGAAAGTTATTGGTTTAATCAAAATTCTATGACTTTGCAGTTTAAGAACAATGGAAAAGTAGAACTAGAATTTAGAATCGTGTGCATTGGAACATGGGCCCACGAAAAGGATACTTGGATGTGGGGTTGGGCAAATGATAGCTTTACTAGTGATATAAGGCAAGATTCTGAAGAACTAAAAAAATTAAAAGAATTTACTGGATATGACGCATTTGAAATGGAAGCCTTTGAGTGTGATGAAAATACAGCCTATGAAATAACTGCCATAAGCGTAAATCATTTAAATGCCTTAGGCATGTATAAGATACCAGGAGAAAAAAGTCATTTATTTTTAGCATTAATGGAAAGATAATCATGAAAAAAGCACTCACATTTTAAGGAAGTATTTATAAAGTTGTTTATAAAACAATTTCTAATATGTTCTTTATTAATGGTAATCTTGATTATATTAACTGAAATGGGCATAAAAGAAGGCGCAGGTATAAGAGGATTAAGTGGTTACTTTTATATGGCAATAGGTTTAGCTTTTGGTAATAGCTTAGTTTTTGCACAAAAAGAGTATGAGAGAAATAAAGAAAAATGAATATATAATAAAAGCTACTAAAATTAGTAGCTTTTTTCTTTAAATGTTCAATTAAAGCACATAAAATCCTCACATTTAATTACTATAATATAGTTACAGGCAAGGGAAACAAAACAAAAATAAAATAAAAATAAAATAAAAAGAAAATTATTAAAGAGGAGAGATAAAAATGAAAAAATTAATAGGATTAGCTTTAATAGGAACAATGTTACTTTCAACAGGAGCTGCATTTGCAGATAATACAGAATACATAAAGAGAGAAGGAACTAAACAAAGACCAGGAATAGTAAAGGAATTTGATAAGGAAAAGGCTGTAGAGAGAATTGAAAAATTACAAGAAGAAGGAAAGATAACAGCAGAACAAGCTAAAGAGATGATGGATAGAGTAGATGAAAGAGAATATCTTGGTGACATGAGAGATTTATCGATGGAAGAGAAAATTGATAAAGTTAAAGACCTAGTAGATGAAGGTAAGATAGATGAAGATAGATATGATGATATTGTAAAGAGAATAGAGCAAAGGGAAGAATTAAAAGGATTAAAAGATCTATCTAAAGAAGAAAGACAAGAAAAAATTCAAGAGCTAATAGACGAAGGTAAATTAGATGAAGACTTTGTAAAGAGATTCAAAGAAGGTCGTAAAGATCATGGAAAAAGACCTGGAGTATTTGGAGAAGATTTCAGAGAGTTATCTAAAGAAGAGAAAATAGAAAAAATCAATGATTTAGTAGAAGAAGGTAAGTTAGAACAAGAAAAAGCAGAAAAGATGATTCAAGCTATAGAAGAAGGAAAGACATTTGAAAGAGGAGCTAAAGGAGAAAGAGGCGCAAGAAGAGCTCAATAATAAAATGATTAATTAAACTAGAAAATCCCAAATAGGGATTTTTTAGTTTTTCATAATATATATAATAAAAATTATAGATGTAGGCATGATATAGAATATTAAAATGAATCACATTATAGTACTAAAGTACTATGTATGATTTATAAGTATATTTTTGTAAATAATATATGGTAATATATGTATGGATGAATACAACCAAGTACACAGGGGGAGACAAAATGGGGTTACTGGAAAAGTTCTTTGGTAAAAGGAAGAAAAGAGTTAAAGAAAGTGAAAAAGTAATAGAAGATAGCCAACCTGCCATATCCTTAATATTTAATGAATTACCTATAATAGATAGTGAAGTTGTAGGTAAAAGAATAGAAGAAATAGAATCATTAAAGGGTTCTGTTCACATTACACTAGATAAGGAACTAAATGATGGAGAGAATATATTATCCGTTATAGAATTTGATGATCATAAAATTAAGCTAGTAGGATTTAATGGACCATTACCAAGTAATACAATTAATCATACAGTAAATTGCTCATACTGGAAACCGGATGAAAAGGAAGTTATGAGGAATCATAAAGCACATATAATATGCTACTACCATGGTAAAAATTCAGATCCTATAGAAAAATATATAGCCTTATATAAGGTAGCTTATGCCTTTATGGAAAATGGTTTGATAGGGTTAATTAATGAAGATGCTTGGACTTGCAATCTAGCTTATGTTATTGATGATTTAATGAATGAAGGCATGTTAGAAGAATGTAGAAATGTACCACCATTATTGCTATGGACTAACCTAGTTAAGATGCCAACAGAATCGGGCACATGGATGTTTACAAAGGGTAATCATATCTTTGGTGTAAATGATTTTGCATATAAAGGAGATATGTCAAAGGCGTCAGAAGTAAACGAAATATTTAATAACATATTCTATTATATATATGAGAACAAGGTTAATGTGGAAGTAGGACATACACTACAAATAAAAGAGGATGTTTACCTGAAATTTGAAAAGGTTACTGAGGAAAAAGAATATATAGAGGGACCATTAGGAACTTTAGTCATAGAAAGGATAAATCCTAATGATATAAATTCATATTAAATATTAGAGCAAGCTTTATAGAGCTTGCTTTTTCTGTTATCATTATTCTTAATAAGGAAAATGTAAAAATTTTGAAGAATATAAGGCTATAGTATAGGTCGATAAAATAATATTTATATTATGACCAATCACAATAATATAAAAAATGGGGTGATAAATATGAAACTTGAACTAATAAGACCTAATATGGAAATGAAAGAAGAATATTATGATTACATTAATGAGTGGCAAAAAAGTGGTGAAGATATGATTCCTTACTCTGTAGAACCATTGGATATGGATTATGAAGGATGGCTAGATTATACATATAAAATAGAGAATAAGGATACTTGCCCATCCCATCTAGTGACCGCACATACATACTTCCTAGTTTCAGAAGATAAAAGAATTATAGGAGCAATAAATATTAGACATTATTTAAATGATTATTTATTTAACTTTGGTGGACATATTGGTTACGGAATTCGTACATCAGAGAGAAAAAAAGGTTATGCATCATTAATGTTATCCTTAGGCTTAGCCATATCAAAGGACCTTGGAATAGATAAAGTATTAATATGTTGTGATAAGAATAATATAGGTTCTGCCAAAACAATTATGAATAATGGTGGAGTTTTAGAAAATGAAGTTCATAAAGATGGAGAAATAATTCAAAGATATTGGATTGAACTTTAATATATAAACATAAGGGGATTAACATATGAAGACAAAAGAATTTTACGTAGTAAATAGTTTTGCAAAAAAATCATTTGAAGGTAACCCAGCGGCCATATTTGTGGAAGGTAATGAAATAGATGAAAAAAAAATGCAGGCAATTGCCCGCCAAATGAATTTAGTAGAGACTGTATTTATTATGGAACCAGATAATAAAAAGGAATATGATTTTGAACTAAGATACTTTACTCCTATTAAAGAAGTACCCATAGCAGGACATCCTACTGTTGCCGCATTTATTGCCCTTGAAGCTTCAGGGAAGATACATATTTCTAATAAATCTAATTACATAATTAAAACAAAGGCAGGCTTACAAGAGATAAAAGTACATAAAGATAATGACGAAACTATAGTTATGATGGAATCATCAAAACCAGTCTTTTACCAAGAGATTATAGATAGACATGAAGTTGCACAAGTACTTGGTGTAAATGTGGATGATTTCATTGAAGACTTACCCATTGAGCCAGTTCATACAGGACTGGGACATATAGTAGTTCCTGTAAAGTCAATGGATGCCTTAATGAAAGTAAAAAGAAATATTAACGAGTTAAAAGAACTTTGTAGTAGAGTAAATATGAGTGAAGCACAAGTATTTACCTTTGAAACCTATGATGGAAAATCCAATATACATACAAGAAACATATGCCCACGAAATGGAATAGAAGACCCAGGCTGTGGAATAGGTAATTCAGCAGTAAGTGCATATATATTAAAAAATAAATATCCCAACGAAAGAGAAATAAGGTTAAAAGCAGAACAGGGTACAATCGTAAATATGCCTTGCGTAATTGAAACATGTACTACTAGGGAGGAAGGTAATAATATGAGAGTCTTAGTAGGGGGAACAGGGAGAGTTATGATAAAAGGGGAATGTAATATTGAATAAATAAAGATAAAATTAGCTACTAGGAGTCCTAGTAGTATTTTTTTATTTAAAAACACAAAATGAATGCCAGCTTACGTTAGGATAAACGAGAAATGAATTTCCATAAAAATACAAAAATAGTATAATTAGAAAGAAGGATTATGATGAATATTGAAGAGGGAAACAGCCATATTATTTGTAATATATTCAGCAGGTCTTATATTAGGAGAAGTTATTATATTAAAAGTTGATGATATAGATAGCAAGAGGATGATGATTCATATAAAACAGGCAAAGGGGAGAAAGTATAGGTATACCGTATTATCAGATACAGCACTTAAAATCCTTAGGCAATATGCAAAGGAATATAGACCAAAGGACTGGCTTTTTCCAGGTGGAAATGAAGGCGAACATCTCCATGATAGGTCAGTTCAGAAGATATTTAAAAGAGCATGTGAGAAAGCCAAGATAAAGAAGAATGCAACTGTTCATATATTAAGGCATTCATTTGCTACACATCTGCTAGAAGGCGGTACAGATCTCAGATGTGCAATTTTAGAAAGAGGATATATGTGTATTGCTAGTTGCTCGTCAGGGTCCGGAGATCCTTTTTTTATACCAATAAACCAGGGCGATAATCCACCTGTTTTTAGAGTTTTCCATGATTTTGGAGAAGATACTGATTTGATTCTTAAAGAAGGTATGTCATTGGTAGCAGAAAAATTATCAGATTTTTTTAGAAACGCAATAGTTTAATGGATTATGATTTTAATATATATTGAATAGTCATTATATAACAATGTATTGTGGTCATCATATAAAGAATATATATGACGGCCACAATACGAGTACGTTACACAACATGCTTTTAATAGGTACTGTTGGTTAAAAGAAGGAAGTGAGGATATATGGAAAACAACATTTTTGTGTTTACAATGAGTAGATTTAACCACATAGATTTTAATAGAAAACATATAGATGTAGATGATATAAAGGAGATA
The DNA here is from genome assembly GCF_002270055.1 of Anaeromicrobium sediminis. Taxonomy (NCBI): domain Bacteria; kingdom Bacillati; phylum Bacillota; class Clostridia; order Peptostreptococcales; family Thermotaleaceae; genus Anaeromicrobium; species Anaeromicrobium sediminis. The sequence continues at coordinate 137,421 of NZ_NIBG01000003.1, forward strand.
AAAAAGGAATATAAGAATTATGAAAAATCTATGTATTATAATGATGTTACAAATATATTAGAAGATATTGAAAATGCAATTCTGAATTTTAAAGGTGAGAAAAGATATTATGAAATTAATAAATTATGTGGTAATGCTAAACAAATGGTAAAGTATCAAATAAACTGTAAGATAGATAATTTTAGTAAAAAAATACAACAGACTAATATCTCTGACTATTATATCTATAAAATAGATTCAGAGAACTTACATATTGTAGGGAGTTTTGATTTATCTTATTACTATGAAGTTGAAATAGTACTTCATGGTGTTGAATTTATATCATGCCCCACATATACCTCATTTGATTTTATAAAAATAATCGGAACAAATGATAATATTAAAGAGTTACCAGACTTCATAAAAAATAATGAAGATAAAAGTATAATATTTTTTATGGAAGATGAATTTTCACAATGTAAAAATTTTATAGTAGCTAGTGACATAAGTTTTAAATGGGGATTGAAGCATTGGAATAAATAAAGTGAATAAAATATGTTCACTTAGCTAATGGGTAGTACATCGTGTAATATGCTATATTGCGACAGTTCACAAAAGCCATGTGAACTGTCGCAATATAGCAAGACCGTTATATGAAAGAATGGTTGGATTTGGATTAAGGTAGTCCTTTGAAGAATTTAAAGCTGAGAGGAGCAATTTTTAATGATTAGTCATATACACATACTGGGAGCTTCTGGTTCAGGAACCACTACATTAGGTGGGGAATTATCCAAATGATTAGGCTATGTTCAGAAACTTCTAAAGGAACAGTTGGACAAATAGGGTCAATGGATACTCACTGATTGGAGAGATATGTTCATTCCTTATTTTGATTTAGTAATATACTTGTGGATACCACAAGATATTTGGAGATGTTTTAAAAGAGAATTTAACAAAGGGGTCAAAATTATCAGTAGTATCAGCTTATTTTACAATACATAATTTCAAGTATAGAAGCATTCGGGAGGAGTAAGCAAATGATATCCACTACAATGGCAAAAATTATTAATATTTTACCGGATAAATTTGTCACATACATATCTAAAAAAGTTGTTGATAAATACCTAAAAAAATATGCCAATATAAACATAGAGGGAAGTGAAAACTTAAAGGGAATAAAAACACCAACTATTTTTATATGTAATCATTTAAGCAATTCTGATGGATTAGTTTTAGACAAGGCTTTAAAAGAGATTGATCCAACTTTTGTAGCAGGTGTAAAGCTGTCAAATAGTGCTGTTACAAGTATAGGGGTTAATGTAATAAAGACTACAAATATAAAACCTAATACTGCTGATAAAAAGGGTCTTAAGAAAATTATTAAGCTCGTTAAGCAAGGGGAAAGTTTATTGATTTTCCCAGAAGGAACTAGAAGTAGAGTTGGTAGTTTGATAGAAGCAAAGAAAGGAATCCTTCTTATAGCAAGAATGACAGGAACACCTATTGTACCTATTGGATTATACGGGACAGAAAAACTGTTACCTATAAATAAAGAAGGAGATATGAGTGCGGAAACCTTTAATTATACAGATGTTCATATTAACATTGGAAAACAATTTGAATTTCCCAAGAGAGCAAAAGAGCAAGATAAAAAAGAATATGAAGATTTTGCCACAAAATATATAATGAAGAAAATAGCAGAATTATTACCTGAGAATTATAGAGGAGTATATAAATAAGTAGACTGAAAACAGGCTGGATAATATTCCTTGTCGGGTATTAAGATTAGAAGGATTACATGAGCTAGAATATAAAGTTAACGAAATAATTAAGGGGATTAGGAATTAAAATCTGGGGACTTCTTTAGGGTGACCATCCATTCCATCGCATAACAAAATGTTTACGTTCGTTCCTAAGCAGTATTCCTTAAAGGTCGCCCTCACACATTCCCCGGCTAACCGAGTCGATAGCACTTGAACCTAAGATAGGAGCTATCTAAGATTCAAGCACTACCTGTAACGCTGGCAAACATCGTAAACAAGGACCGTTATATGTAATTTTGATAAACAGAGAGACCGTTCATAGTTTTTAAGAGCATTTGTATTATATGTAATTGTAAAAAAGTGTGAACTTAATAATATTAAAAAGCTATATAGGAGAGAATTTTTATGATTAATGGAATTTTCAAAGATACAATGGCAAATATGAAGTGGACTGAAATAAAAAACTTAGCTGATAAAAATGCACTTGTCTTGTTACCGTTAGGAGTCATTGAAGAGCATGGCCCACAATTATGTTTAGGAACAGATATTTATACTGCTCATATTTATTGCCTCGCTATAAAAGAAAAGCTTGAAGAAAAGGGACATAAAGTTGTAATTGCCCCACCTTTTTATTGGGGTGTTTGCCAATCGACAGGTGGGTTTGTAGGTTCTTTCCAAATACGAAAAGAGACCGCGAAAGCATTGATTTCAGATATTTTATTATCACTGTCAGAGTTTGGTTTCAATAATGTTTTTGGTGTTAATGCACATGGAGATATTGAGCATAACATAGCAATAATAGAAGCTTTCAGGGAAGCTTATGAGAAATTGCATATAAACGCTTGTTATGCTTTTGATGAGTGGAGGTTTCCACACTTTGGACTAAAGTTGGAGGAATCCTATTTATGCCCAATAAAACCACAAACAATTAATGTAAGCAAGACAGAAATTCCTGATGTGCACGGTGGCGATATTGAAACAGCTATGATATATGAGTTCTACCCAACTCTGGTTGATGTTGAAAAAGCAAAATCTTTACCTCCGGTTACCTTAGATGACAACAATGGTGGAGATTGGTTGTTTGGTGGTCACATAAAAGAACTTTCTTCCCAAGGTTATTTAGGTTCTCCTGCCGATTTTGAATATGTTGATGTTCAAAAAAATGTTGATGATTATGCTTATAGAATATCTGAAGCAATACTAAGACGAATAGTAAAAGCATAATACTAAGTTAAGCTAGTTCCTAAAGTTCTTATATTGTGAAAATAGTCAAAAGATAACCTAAGCAGATATTATTCAAGGTGTAGTGGTTGAAACTACATATAATAGAAAAATTTCCATCCAGCTTAGCTTTAGAAGATAGCCAAGCTACACCTGAGACACTAAGCCAAGTCTGGCTAAGTGTCTCGGCGTCGGAAATTCGAAGCGTTATGCGAAAATTCAGATGAAGATAGAAATAAACATATGTAAAAGAAAGGGGAGTATGATGAACTATTTATATTCATCATACAAGTAAATTATGAGAGTAATCGAAGTCGTTCCTTATGATTCAAAATGGGAAAAAGAATTCAAAAAAGCAAAGGAATTTTATTCAAAAATTCTTAAAGAACTGAACGTTGAAATTGAACATGTTGGTAGTACTTCTGTTGAAGGGCTACAGGCTAAACCAATATTAGATATTGATATCATTGTACAAACACAAAAAGAATCCCATAGAGTAATAAAAGCGCTCGAAGAAGTAGGATATGAGCATATAGGTAATATGGGAATTGAAGGAAGAGACGCATTCCTATATGACAAAGGTAATCCTCAATTAACATGGATACAGCACAATTTATACGTATGTATTAAAGGTAGTGAAAGTCTAAATAATCATCTTCTACTAAGAAATCATTTGAAAAAGAATAAGGAAGCTGTAGAGAAATATGGAGCGTTGAAGAAGGAACTAGCCAAACGATATCCAAATGATATTGACTCGTACGTAGAAGGTAAAAGTGAGTTAATAGCATCATTTTTGCATGCAGAAGGAATGAGTAAAGAGGCATTGTTACGCATTGAAAATGCAAACAAGAAAGAATAGATTGAGTGTTATTTAGGAGCCTGAAACACGCCTGTATCATCGTATAACAAACTATTTGCATACATTCCACTAGAAAGATATGGAATGTCACAATATAGCTAAAACGTTAAGTGAAATAGTCTATATAGTAGGTAAAAAGAAGTATAAGAAAAATTGATAAATATAAACAACAGGAGATGATAGAGTATGGCAACAGGTGTATTTAGGATAGAAGATAAGGATTTAAAAGAATGCGCTAAGTTATATGTTAGTGTATTTAATGCAGAACCATGGAATGATAAGTGGGCTATTGAAACAGCATACAATAGGCTACATGATATATATGTATCACCTAAATCTGTTGGAATTAAATATATGGAAGAAAACGTTATAAAAGGTGTAGCTTTTGGAAACTGTGAGCAGTGGTATGAAGGAATGCATTTTAATTTAAAAGAAATGTATGTGATTAATGAATTACAAGGGAAGGGAATAGGTAGTAAGATACTAAAAGTATTAGAAGAAAGAGTAAAAGAGTTTGGAGTAAACACTCTTATTTTATTTACAGAAAAAGATTGTAGTACAGATAAATTTTATAGAAAAAATGGATTTAGTGGACTTGATTTCATGTCAATGATGGAAAAAGACATATGATTAAAGCAGAGCTGAGATTTTGATTATTATATACATATAGTTATTAATGTATTGAAAGAGACAACATCACTTAACACTGTATTGTCTTTATACTACAAAAAGAGTGTAGTATAAAGACAATACTAGAAACGTTAGTGGCCATACTAAAGAAGGGATAAAACAATGAGAAAAATAATTAGAGCAAAAAATAAAAAGCTAATGGTAGCAATAATATTTTTTATATGTTTTTATTTATATTTATCTAATAACTGGATTGAAAATACTAGATATAATATTTCGTCAGATAAGATAGATACACCCATAAAAATAGTCCATTTGTCAGATCTTCATGGAAAGCAGTTTGGGAAAGGAAATAAAAAACTTATTAAAAATATTATGAAAGAGAGCCCAGCAATAATTGTTTTTACAGGTGATCTTATAGATGCGGATAGAAATACGAATATTAAAGAAAGTGCACAATTTTTAGAACAATTATCACAATTTGCTCCTGTATACTACATAAGAGGTAATCATGAGTATAACTCAAGTAAATATCAAGAGTTAATGAATTATCTTCATGAGATACACGGTCGTTTTTATATTCTTGATGGAGATTATCAGAAGATTAAATTAAAAGGTTATACTTTCAATATTCTAGGATTGGATCGAAATAAAAAAGGTGTTATGGAGAAGTTTTTAGCGGAAAAAGGGTACAGAATTATACTTAATCATTATTCGGAAAACTTCTTAGAGAATGAAAATCTTAGTAGGTTTGATGTAGATTTAGTATTAACTGGGCATGCTCATGGGGGGCAGTGGAGATTACCTATTATTGGTGGTGTGTATTCTCCAGGACAAGGATTTGATCCAAAATATTATGAAGGGATACACGAAGGAAATGGGAGTATACAAGTAATTAGTAGAGGATTAGGGAATAGTATATTTCCTTTTAGAATTTTTAATAGACCAGAAGTCATTACTATTATAATTGAATAAAAATACAACATATAAAAAATGCAAATTTACAGTTTGTAAAAGAATATAGGGGAGAGCATTATCGTACGGCATCTAATATAGATTTTCCATCATCCTACTAAAACTATGTAGGACCACGGAGATTCTAGGGACGTTAGACAACACATTAATATAATTAAACTATGTATAAAGATTGTATTTTTACCTTTTGGAGGATTTTTATGTGAAAAATAATATGAGAAAAATCGTCATAACTATAGCAATAATAACTATATGCTATGTTACTTATATTTCAATTGATATATATTTATATGGAAATAATAATGAAGTTTTGAAAGTGGATGCTGCTATAGTATTGGGGGCTGGAATTTGGGGAGATAAACCATCACCTGTTTTCGAAGAAAGAATTAAACATGGAATTTGGTTATACAAGAATGAGTATGTTGATAAGCTAATTTTCACTGGTGGAAAGGGAGAAAGCAAGAAAAAATCGGAATCAGGCGTAGCAAGAGATTACGCAATAGAAAAGTTCGTACCTAGTAAGGATATCTTAGTAGAAGAAAAATCAAAAATTACACAAGAAAATATTTTCTATGCTACTAAAATTGCAGAAGATAATGAAATTTTTACTGTTATCATTGTTAGTGATCCGTTGCATATGCGAAGAGCTATGCTAATGGCAAAAGATTATGGATTAAAAGCCTATTCGTCACCTACACCCACAAGCAAATACATAACTATAAAGAGTAAACTATTGTTTTTAGCAAGAGAAGTTTTCTTTTATATTGGATATAAAATTTACAGGTTATTTTAGGATTTCGTAAGGGCGTGAACATATAGTTATACAGTCAAGCTTGGATTAAAATATATTCATATACGTTGTTTAACATAGATTTTCCATCATTCTACTAAAACTATGTAGGACGACAGAGATTCTAAGAATGTTATAAAATTTTATTTATATTTTAAGTTTTGTGCAAAATCGTTAAGGGGGAGCTTTGTTGAAAAAGTTATTTTGTGTTTTAATTATCTTTATTTTAATATTTTGTAGCGTAAGTGAAGTATTGGCTGGCGATATTTTATTTCGTTTAACCCATGGAGATCAAGATGCTCTTGTTATTGGGAAGATAACTGACCATAAAAGAAGTAAATATACTGTTGAAGTGATACATGTTGTAAGTGGAGAACTTAATAAAAAAACAATAACAATAATTTCAGATTTTAAATATAGATTTTTAGAAATTGAGCCTAATATTGAAGATTATTGTGTACTGTCTTTAGATAAGAGTATATGGAGTTATAAAATAAAATGGGGTTCCTACAAAGTAAATTCAGATAATTATAAAACTTTAAAGTTTATAAAGACAGGACTTTCTGATGGTGCAAAAGCAGATTTAACAGCATTTGAGTGGTATATAAATAGTGGTGGAAAAGAAAAGGATTTTTATTTTGAAGGGACTAAAGTATATTTAAGACAAAAAAATGGTGAGTCAATAATTATATATCCAGTCGAAGATGAAAAAATTAATTCTATTAATATAGAAGACATATCCAATGAAGAGAGACAGATTGAACAAAAGACGGATTATACTTACATCATAGTAATTATAGTGCTCGTAGTAAATATTTTAATTGCTTTAAAAAAAGACAATGGCAGGGAAAAATGACTCTGTCTAACATACATTTACTCACATCCTAGAAAGGAACATGTAGGACATTGGTAAATATGTGTTAGACAACATATTTTATATTGAGGAGGAACTATGAGTTATACTAAATTTTTAGAATCAGTAATTGATAAGCAGTTTAAATTCGATGATTCAAAATATATTATGTATACAAAAGAGAAACAGATTTTAGAAGTTGAAAGTATAAGTGACAATGCGAAATATATATCAATGGTGGATTATGAAAATATGATTTTTGAATCGGCTAGAGATGTCATAAGTAAATTTTCCAAAACATCTGATAATAATAATGTTTATGGAATATTTTTGTTTATTGATATTGAAGGAAGTTGTAATGGATTAACATTTTGTAATTTAGATTACTACAAAAAAAGAGTAATGGAAGTATATCCTAATTTAGATAAAAATGATGAATATTCAATAATAGGAGTCAAATATAATGAGGGCGATTCTAAGTTTAGATATTATGGAGAGGATTTTAATAATGAGGATTTATTAGAAGCATCAAATGCATATTATGCTATTAGTAATGAACATCCAATAACAAATGTGACAAAGGATATCGTTTTTGATAAGAATCTATTTGAATCTAGATTAGTAACGGTAGGTATAAATGTTGTTGAAAAACTAAAGGGGTATTTAGGTGATATTGATACAACAGAGGATTTTATTATTGCCGTTAGTTTACATGATATACCCAATTCTACAATTATGAAATTATTAGAAAAGAGCAATCCAATTGAATTATTGAAAAAGAAATTTATTGAATTTAAAGACATTGGTTAAATGTGAATAAATTGTACGTTAGTTGACATTGCGTATTAGTTTAACATTGAGAAGTAAGGATTCTTATATAACATTTATTATATTTTAATCATAAGGGGGAAAGATGTTGAATCAAATACATAACGAAGTAAAAAAACTCTTTGAAAATATTACGAAACATAGCAATTCAGATGTTGCGCGTAAAATAGCTTTTGGGATGGATTTACCATTTTCTCCAACAAAAAATGATAAAAATGAATGGGTAAAATATATATCTTCTGAGCTTGAAAAACAATTTGATGAACAAACCATAAAGAGCATTAGGTTGGGTTGTTATTGTACTGAAAATGGGAAATTAGACGAATCTAAAGAATTTATTAAAAATATTTATGATACTTCTGTTTCCATGGTAGATTTTGTTGATAAAATGAATGAGTATAAAGTAGGATGGTACATAAAAGATGGATATTTATTTACAAAATATTTTTCATGTCCATGTCCCATGCTTGAAAGTGTTGACGTCTTACCTACAAAAACTTGGTGTTATTGCACAGTTGGATATAACAAGAAGATTTTTGAATATGTTTTTGATTGCGAAGTTGACATTGAATTATTAGAGAGTATTAAAATGGGAAATACTCAATGTTTAATGAAAATTATCCCACTTATCCCCAAAATTATATCAAATGATAATAAGGTATGATTGTGTTAATTAGCAACATTAATATATTGGGTAATAAAAATAAATAAATTTATGGGCATTGATAGTTTCTGTACTCGACATCATCTAATAGCGTGTTTCCGATATTCACTCTTAGACCCAAATATGATAAATCATGAAAGGAGCAAAAATTATGGATACTTCTAAAATAAGTAGCGCTTTCAATATATTTCATGATGGAATAATATCTTCAATAGAAAAGCAGCAGAATGATATTATATTCAGTGTGCACATCCCTTATTTAGCAGAAATAATCAACTCAAGATATAAGTATTTTCATTTGAAGCTTATTAATTGTTTGGAGTTCTTTTTTAGGATATGGAGAGAAGAGAATAAAGAATTTAATATAAATGAGATATGTAAATTGGAACTAGAAATAAGTAGCGCAGAAAACAATGAACAGTATGTTGTAATAAAATGTCTTGTTAATAATCCAGATTTAGTCGGAGGAGATTTGTGTATTGAACTACAAGATTTATATATCTATGATGAGAAGGGTATTCAAATATCTATTGAAAAATTGGAGAATATATCTAAGAAATACTGGGATGAATTTTGAATTAATTTTGTATTTTAAGAAGGCAATGCCTTCGTCTAACAAGCTATTTTCTAATAGTCCATAAAAATATATAGATCGTCGAAAAATAGCCAAAACGTTATATGTAATTTTAGTTAAACCGAGCGATAGCTTAAAAGTTTTAGATTTAGTTTTATTGAAAGTAACTGTATTAAAGATTATTTATATTATCTGAAGATAGAAAACGGAGGATGCACTATGTTAACAGATGGAAAAATTATAGAATGTGAAGTTGAATATTCAAAATGCTTTTCAGAGTTTTGTGAGAATGAAAATATAATTAGATATCGTGATAATCAATTGAATGATATGTATTATCACAATTATACATATATAAAGAAACCAATTAGTGAGATCGAGTTGAAACATATTATACAAGATGAAATTTCATTACGGTTGTCCGAAAAAAACAATTTTTGTAACGTTATTTTAAATGGTATTGTCAACTGTTCTGAGCTGTCTACTCTTAAATACAAGCCTGAAATATCAACAAATGGGTATTATCTTTTTGATGTTTCGTATTTTTCAAGGCTAAATGTTATAGATGGCTGCATAATAAAGAAAGTAGATCACCAAGAAATGGTAGATGATATTTTATTTTGTGACTTGCAGCATGATGAGAAAAGACTTGGAAAAGATTTTTGTAAAAAGAGATGTTACAGACGCGGCAAAGTATATGTTTCTAACAAGGGAGTCAATTCTTATGTTTGTTATCATAACGGAGATATAATCGGGAATTGCGATTTGTTTATAAATAATGGTGTTGCGAAAATCGAAGATTTTGCTGTTATCCCCACATATCAGCGAAAAGGATACGGAACAACTATTCTGAAATCAATAATTGATATAGCAATAAAAGAGAATTCCCATACTATTTATCTAGTTACCGATGAGGATGATACTGCAAAAGAAATGTATGAAAAAATTGGGTTCAATAAAATAGGTGAAAGAACCGATTTATTTTTCCAACTATAACGAACTCATTGAAAATAAAACTACATATAACAAAGCACTCCAGTTCACTTTCGTATACTTTCGTATACTTCGAAAGCATCTGGAGTGCAAGACGTTATATGTAATACTTTTCTAGATATATACAAAGTAAAAATGTTATTATTTTATATAGTCAAAGAAGAAAGGATGAGATTGAATGAGTGCAGCTGTGAAAGAATTAATAGGATTTGATGAGCTAAGCAAGATCGATATACGTGTAGGAACAATAGAGTTAGTAGAAAATGTTAATAAATCAAATAAGTTAGTCAAACTACAAGTCAACTTTGGAAGCTTTATGCGTCAAATTTTAGTAGGAATGCAAGGTGAACGTGAAAATACTCAGGAGATAGTAGGAAAACAGGCATTGTTTATTGTGAACCTAGCACCAAAGAAAATGGCAGGAGAAATCTCAGAAGGAATGCTATTTGATATTGGTTATGAAGATGGAATTACGCCAGTTTTGGCTCAACCAGAAAAGCCAGTTCCCAATGGGACAAGAGCAGGTTAAGTAAGTAGTTATCTGAGATAAATAAGGAAATAGTGTAATTATCTCTACTAAAAACATTGATTGAATAAAACAGAAAACACAACATATAACACAGTAATTCTCAAAATGTATTGTATCAGGGCTTCTCTTGGAAGAGGTGAAATAATAAAAAATTTTGCATATAACTATCAAGGTTAAAATACATTGATAAATGAACCCCTGACAGATTTCCAAATTTTTACAAATATATAAAATATTGGGGTTTGTATAAAATTTATGTTTAATAAGTTAAGCACAATATTTTATATAGACCCCAATTTTATTAATGTATAGTTTTGTTTTAAAATATCTTTAACTCATATACTCCTTTAACTTTTCGTTATAACTACTTATTAACTCATAAGTAGTTTTTTCGTCTATAGGGCCTTTTGATGTATCAGTTTCAAATAGCCTTTTTGGCAGCTTAACTTTAGTAATATCAAAATCAAGCATTTTCTTTATTCTTAATTTAGTCTTATATATACTATCAGAAATATGATCTAGGTCATCATTTGTAAGATTATAACCTATAGAATTTAATGCAAGTAGTATAGTTTCCCTATCATATACTTTTCTTGCGAATAAGCAGATTACTAGAGAGTTGAGAATACATCTTTCTCTTTCTTCATTAAATATATATTCGATTAATTTTTCCTTATCAAACTCCGTAGTGGATTGATCTATAGAATAACCCCCATTACATAAATGAGAGTGCCTAGAACCAACTGTATGACCAACTGCTGAACCATAACCTGTATGGTATCCAGGGGTCTCGTTACCAGCAAACTGTACCGCATATTCTTCTCCACCATATACTTTACTTGCAGTAAGACAACCTTTAGCGAGTGTTTTATAAAACTCATTATAATTCATACCCATATACTCTAGGGCTTTTATATAATTTTCAACATTGCCAAATTCTAAAGGTAGCATAGTTTCATTGTTAGTAATTAATCCATTAGAATAAGCTTCAGTAGCCCATCCTAAAACAACACCAGCTGAAATAGCATCAAACCCCAGTTGCTCTACTTTTTCAATTAACTCTATTAAGTCTTCAGTTGTACCTACACCTATGTAACTACCTAATGCAAATATTAATTCATAGTCATAAGCAACACTTATAGCCTCATAATCATAACCATCATCAAATTGTTTCCTATATTGACCTATATGTATACATCCTACAGGACAAGATGTACAAGCAACTTTTCTTATTAAGTTTTTTTCAGCAAACTTCTCACCTGAGATTTCTTCAGCATGTTCAAATCTATTATCCTTAAGATTTCTAGTAAGTAGAGAACCTTTTTCATTCATAGTTAGCACATTAACTGATGTTCCTAGATCGTGATATTTTCCCATTATATCTGTATTTGTAACCTTTTTATAAATAGTTTGATATGCTTTAAAATATTCTTTATTGTTTTCAATATCAATACTTTTATCACCTATAGATACTATTGATTTTAAATTTTTACTGCCCATACAAGCACCAAGGCCAAGCCGACCAAAATGCCTATAAGTATCAACACAAACACAAGCGAAACTAGAAAGATTCTCACCTGCAGGACCTATTCTTAAAATACTTCTTTTACCTTCGCCAGATTCTCTTTCCCTAATGATTCTTCCAGTATCACTAGTAGATAAACCCCATATGGGTCTCGCGTCTTTAAATTCTACATCGTTACTTTTAATAGTTATATAAGATGGTCTTCTACATTTACCAGTAATAACAACCGCATCATATCCAGCAAATAGTAAAGTTATAGCCATTCTACCTCCAGCATAACTTTCCCCCAGGTCTCTAGTTAATGGAGAATAAAACATTGCAACAGTTTTTGTTATTACAGGAAATATGGAAGAACAAGCACCAATAGCAAAAATTATAGGCTGATCTTCATGTAATGGTTCTAAATCTGGTTTAATATTTTCTTCAAGTAGCTTAGAAGCAATGCCTACACCACCTAAATATTCTTGTAAGTCTTCTCTTAAATCTATTCTAATCTTTTCTTTACTTAAGTCTATGTATAAGACTCTTTTATAATCTTTATATATCATCCTCTACCTCCTCCATTCTTAAACATTCATGGGGGCAAAAGTTAGGACAAACACCACAATGTTTGCATATTATAGGTTTTTGTGATTCAGTATCAAAGAAAACAGCTCCTACAATACATGCAGATACACATTTTCCACAACCTATACATTTATCCTTATTTAATAAAACTCCTCCACCGACTCTTTTTTCTAAAGCCCCAGAAGGACAAGCTTCTTCGCACGCTCTTTCGTCTTTACAAGCAACACAAACTGTGGCAGTAAACCTTCCCCTTATACCACCACTAGTTTTAACCATTATTCTACTTTTTTCTAAAGAATGACTTTTATAATTAACAGCAGAACAAGATAACATACAGGAATAACAACCTATACATTTATTCATTCCATCTGCTCTTAGAACCTTTGCCACTAATATCACCTCACATAGCATTAAATAATATTATGTTGCCCAAATTACCAAATTATACATATTAATAAAATAATTAAAGATAAAATTAAATACTAGGAGTATGAGCAGCTAATTTTTATTAAAAAGCATTAGTCGTTTTCCATAAAATTACAAATATAGTATAATTACAAATAAATATTATGAGATTAAAATATAGATGAGATAAAAAGAAATATATTATTACGTTTAAATAAAACATTGAAAGGAAGTGAACTCCTAATGAGAACTAAACGAATTAACTCCTCAGTACAGTTGAAATAATCTGTGAGCAGATTGTGCTGAGGTTAAATGTATTTGCTTGCAGTCTCGACTGTACTAATTTTTAATGCACATTAAAAATTGAAAGGAGTACAGTTATGAAACACTGTTTAGATATTTTAAAAAAGAAGAAATTATTGAGTGCCGTTTATATATTATTAGGAGTAGTAGTGGCTTTGTTGAATGCCTTTAGTGCCAGCTATTTTCAAAAGGTATTAGATGCTTTTGGAGATAATACCCTTTCCATGAGGACAATATGTATTTATGGATTTGTTTTAATACTCATATGTGGCCTTGAGTATTTTGATGAATATCCAAGTTGCAAGCTGTCTCAAAGTATATATTTAGAGTTTAAGTTAAAGGCATTGAGAAAAATAAGTACCATAGACTATAGGTGTTATCAATCATTAGGAACAGGTAAGCTAGTTCAAAAAATAGAAAATGGAGCTAATGCAGGTAAGAGCATATTATTTGATTTTTACTTTCAATTATTTAGTCAACTGATTCCAAATATAGTTTTCAGTTTGATTTTTATTGCTAATATTGACAAGACTATTATGGTTTATCTTGGAATGGGCTATATACTTGTTTTTGTGGTAACCAATATCTTACTGAAATATTTATATGAAATTAAAGCGCATATTTTAAATAATGAGGAAATCTTTAATAAATATTTAGTTCGTGGCTTTATGGAATTGATTGTATTTAGAACTAACAAAAGATTTGACCATGAGATAGGGCAAACAACCAATATATCTGAAGAAATTGTAAAATCAAAGACTAAAATGAAGTTGATTCACGAAGCATTTTTCGCTATTTTTGAATTATTTATTATACTAATTAAAGTGATTATTGTCTTTATTAGTTGGAAAAACAATAGATTATCAGTAGGGTCTGTAGTTGCGTTAATTACTTTGATAGATAGGGCATATTCGCCAATTGCTATATTTAATGTATTGTTCGTACAATATAAATTAGATAAGAGTGCATTTAGGAGATATACAGATTTATTGGATATGTCAGATGATGTTAGATTGAATTCTGGAAAGATAGTAAATTCTATAGAGGGGAATATCTATTTTAAGAACGTATGCTTTTCCTATGAGGAGAAGACCATCTTTAAGGATTTATCCTTTCATATTCCTGCTGGGAGTTTGGTTGCATTTGTTGGAGAAAGTGGTTCAGGAAAATCAACAATTGTTAAGCAAATCATGGGTTTGATTAAGCCAGATGCAGGAAGTATTCATGTTGATAGAAATGATTTGTCAGAGCTTAACTTAAATCATTTTTATAATTACATTTCCTATACTTCTCAGGAATCCCCTATTTTTGATGGAACATTACGAGAGAATATTGTTTTTGATAAGGATATTTCCGATGATACAATTATTGAAGTATTAGAACGTGTTGGACTCACATCATTTTATTCTGATCTACCAAAAGGAATTGATACAGAAGTTGGCGAAAGAGGTGTTATGCTTTCGGGAGGAGAACGTCAAAGATTGGCATTAGCTCGAGTAATCTTTGGAGATGCAAAGATTGTTATATTGGATGAAGCTACTTCAGCAATGGATAATGTTACAGAAGAATTGGTAATGAAAAATATGATGAAATTCTTAAGAAATAAAACAATCATCATTATTGCTCATCGTCTGAATACAATAAAAAATGTTGATAAAATCTATGTGTTCAAAGATGGTGAAATTGTTGGATCAGGTGGTTTTAAGGAACTCTTAGACCATAACCAATATTTCAGGCAGTTATGGAATACCATAATGAAAAATTAGAAATAGATTTATTTTTGAGGGTATTAGAAACAAAGATACATTTTTTTATGCATTAATATTGCATTATTAGTAAGTCATGAAAAAGAAGTAAGTTATGTAGCAATAATAGGATTCGCATCACTTATTATGTTTGCTGGGATATTAATATCAATAATAGTAGCACTAACTGAAGGAGAGGCTCTTGACATAATAGACATTGTACCATGGGACAGGAAAAAAGATAGATAGAGAATTTTCAATCAGGTTGAGGGGTCTTGGAAGTGATGAGTATTATTTGTAGACCCCGTACATTTTAAATTCTTATAAATAATTTTGGATAATAATTTATATACATAATGATTTTCTTAAAAGGGGAATAGGAATGATTAAAATTGAAAATTTATCAAAACATAAAGAACATATTGATACTGTATCAAAGTGGTTGTGGAAAGAATGGGGAACTGAAGATAACTTGGAGTTTTTTAAGAGTATAATGGTACATAGTTTAGATTCAACAAACTTACCTCAAACATTTATAGCATTAGATGATGAAGAACCAATAGGAACAATTGGATTATGGAGATGTGATATGGTCAGTAGGCAAGATTTATTTCCTTGGTTATCAGCATTATATGTTATACCAACTTATAGAATAAAGGAATGGGAAAACAATTACAATCTTACTTATTAAATTATGCTGAAAAGCTTGGTTATGAAAGTATATATTTATATTCAGATTTAGAAAATTACTATGAAAAATTGGGATGGGAAAATATAGATCGAGGTATAACTTATTCTGGTGAGTATAATAACATTTATAAGAAATGCTTAAAGGATTAATTACTGAGTACAAAAGATTTTTTTCATTACATCATGTATCATATGTTTTGGAGAATAGATTTATAAATTAAATTGTGAAGGGTAAAGAGAAGATTTATACAAGGAGTTTTTTTCTCTACTACATAAGATAATGAATATATAAATTCTGGTTATTGTTAAACTAGCGGTACAGGATAGTTGACAAATGAAAATAGGATAGTTATGATTAAAAATTTATAATTGAACGAGCCCTGTTTTACTAGCGGAAGCCTAAAATAGTGGCAGAAAATAATTACCGCTACAATAGAAAGGAAGAGTCATGATGTTTATTATAGCAAATAAAAGTAATAATGATGAGATACACAAAATTGTTCATACAACAATTAATGAAATTTACTCAAAATATTATCCAGAAGAGGTTGTCCAATTTTTCCTAGATTATCACTCTCGTAACAACATAACAAAAGCTCTAAGAGAAGAATGTATCCTTTTAATTGAAAAAGAAGGTAGAATCATAGGAACTGGATCATTGTTAAAAAATGAAATAAAAAGAATGTTTATTCTTCCAGAATATCAGGGGAATGGTTACGGTAGTTTATTACTAGAAGAACTCGAAAGACGGGCGAAGAAAGAGGGGTATGATACAGTTGTCTTAGATTCATCATTAGCTGCATATAGTTTGTATGAAAAGAAAGGTTACATACCAATAAAATATAATAAAATCGTTACACCTAACGGTCAATTACTATGTTATAACGAAATGATTAAGACATTTGCCAATGAAGAACATTTAATTGATTATAACAACCGAGTATTTAAATCCATTTCTAATAGTGATAATGGTGAAGTGTCTGGTAGTACAATTTTTAAATATAAACAGGAGAATAATATTATATGGGCTGAATATTCAGGTGGACAAATTACTAGAGGATATTTGATTGGAACTTCAGATAAGGAAGGAAAGCTTGATTTTTCATATCAGCATGTAAATATAGAAAACCAAATAAGAACAGGGGAATGCAAATCAACTCCAGAGATACTGTCAGATGGAAGAATAAAGTTATTAGAAGAATGGGAATGGACAAGTGGACAGAAATCCAAAGGGAGTTCAGTGTTAGAAGAAGTAAATTTGAAGGAAAAGTTATAGGAGCCCACGTCATGTCGCATGTCGCCTTTTGAACGAGGAAGCAGCTCGACTACACATAGCACACTATTTGCAACATACCTCTGTTCTTTTGTAAAAAGATAGAGTTATGGCGGAAACGTTATAATGGATAGTGCAAAATAGTAGAGTATTAAGACATAGCGGCTATTAAATAAAGGAAAATGGAGGAGATTATGTTTCAATTTATGGAAGTTATTTTTCCAATGATATTTTTGGGGTATTTTTTTTATTTCTTTAGTTTTCTATATTGTTTAATACCAATGCTTATTCAAATTGTATTTTCAGCTTTTATTGAGGGGAAGCATATAAGGAAAATTGCAATTATGATTCTTTTCACTCAGGGGATTATCATACCAATAGTAGAAATGAACCATGATATGATATATAACATGATTCATTATTCAAAGAGATTAGGATTTCGGAATGTGGTTATGTGAAAGGATTTCGGCTTTAATATTTTCTATAGCCTAATATTGTTTGCCATAATAATAGTAA
The DNA here is from genome assembly GCF_002270055.1 of Anaeromicrobium sediminis. Lineage (NCBI taxonomy): Bacteria > Bacillati > Bacillota > Clostridia > Peptostreptococcales > Thermotaleaceae > Anaeromicrobium > Anaeromicrobium sediminis. The sequence goes on from NZ_NIBG01000003.1 coordinate 155,103, forward strand.
TTGCTTTTTTATGTATAGGAGTATAGAAAAAAAGATTAATTATAAAAAGTTAATTGCTTTGTTAAGTGGTTATTTGATAAATATTATAATTATGGTATTGGGAATGTTGAAATTTGGCAAAATCATTAAATTACCCTAATATGTTGTTTGAACAAAATATTTATTAATAGTAATATCAGAATATTCTTGTATTGTGTAATGTTATAGGAACCAATATATAGAAGAAAAACTTATTTACTGGTGGCAGTTAAGCTGGTGTAAATTTTGGAATGCTATTTTAGGATTTTAGGTTCTATAGTGAATTGCTTGAAGATATATGGGGTACAGAGAGTAGCTATTGGGCTACTACAGATAACATACTATTTATATACATTCTACTAAAAACATGTAGAACGTCGTAATATAGCAAGGACATTATCTATAATAGCAAAATACTATAAAGAAGACAAAATACATATGATAGATATTACATAATAGTATAATATTATGAAGTAAATTAAAGGTTATTTACTTAACGAGGAGGTAAAATTATATGAAGCCAAAAGAAATACTTTGTCAATGGGTTGATGCGTTTAACAATGCAGATTCAGAAATTATTTCAGAATTATATGATGACAATGCAATAAATCATCAAGTTGCCAATGAGCCAGTTACCGGGAAAGAGGCTATAAAGAAAATGTTTGAACAAGAGTTTTCTCAAGCAAAAATGGTTTGTATCGTTGAAAATATTTTTGAAGATGGGCAGTGGGCAATTTTGGAATGGCGTGACCCATTAGGATTGAGGGGTTGCGGTTTTTTTCAAATAGTGAATAATAAGATTTTATTTCAAAGAGGTTACTGGGATAAACTATCTTTCTTAAAACAGCACAATTTACCTATTAAATAGAACGAGTACTATTCTTATTTGGAGTAATATACATTTTTCTTATATTGTATAACAAGAAAATACTAATTATATAGAAGAAAATTTTATTTGCTGAGGAAAGTTGAACAAGCCTAAATGATAGACCATTACTTTAAGGTCTTAGTTTTTTTGAAATTTCCCTGGAAATAAGGCTTTTAGGGAGTGGACTTGGGGGCTACTACAGATAACATACAGTTCACACTATCCTATAAAAAACATGTAAAACATAGTGACTTGTCAGATCGTTAGGCCAAATCACTTTAAAGGAAAAAGGAGAATACTAAAATGGAAAAAACAATATGGGATATAGAAGTAAAAATGATGATACCATTTGATTTATTAGCGAAATACCCAGATGATGATATAGATGAATATATAATTCACCCCAAATTTGTTGAAATAATGAAACTTCTTAACGTAGAATTTGATGTACGCAGAATAATTGAGACACTTTATAGACAAAGATCAGGTAAGAGCGCTTTCCAGGTACACTACTCAACTGAAACATTTGAAGAATTTATTATTCTGGATACATATATTGACGCGACAGATCAATTAGATCTCATATACATTATGTTTAGGAGTAAAGATGTAAAAGGAGGGAGTCTGAGGAAGTTGACACATAGTTTTTATACTGAAACATGTCCTTACAATGTATATTATGAAGAAGGGAGTTATGTTATAAAAACTTCAACAACACTTGACTTTACAAAACCATCCAAGCTTCAAACTGATGAGGTCAGAAGAGCATTAAAAGATAAAAAAGTGATATTATATAGGGCTGATGAGATAATACAAGAATTTGAGCTCCTCAAAATAAATAATGAAGTGGTAAAGAAAAAGAGTTTTTTTAGTTTTAAGAATAGAAAACAATAGTGACGATTACCTAACATAGAATCTCTATCATCCTACTAAAAATATGTAGGACGACGGAGATTCTAAGGACGTTATGGTACCATTGTAATATGAATATAAGGTGAAAATTAAGATATAGGAGTGTTTTTTATGAAAGACATAAATTTCTATATAGTTATTTTTATTGTACTACCAATTTTAATGATTTTTTCATTTCGTGGTCAAGACCAAATACTGAAAGCAGTAAATAGAAAGCGAAGATATGGAGTATATTTAACTGCAATTCTGTTTAGCATTCCTATGTGGATATTTATAGTTTTATCTAAAAATCTCCAAGGAATAAGTTCGTATACAACAATAGATATTAAGATATTAGGAGTAGTGACTTTTTTATTGCTTTTTATTAGTTTTGGAATTTGTAATAAAATTTTATTCATACCTGCTAATTATAAGCGTTATGAAAAAGAAAAAGTTTTACGTAAGCAAAACTTTAAAGGGTGGAAATATTATGTTATTCAATATCCTGCAAGTAGTATGAAAAATATGTTAAAATTGCCTCCTATTAGTAAGCACTCTAAAGTAAATCCTAAGTTCATTAAAGAATATCATATTAATAAATTAAAAACACCACCTTTACATATTCAATTTATATTAATACTGATAACTTATATATTTACTAGTTTGGGTTTTTATATATTGGATTACATCGTAGGTACTTGGTCTTTGATTTATTTTAATTTATATATACTACCATTTATTCTTTTGATTGGATTTATGGGTGATTTGATTTTTGTAATGATAAGAGTTGTTGAATATATTTTTAAGATCAAAATAAATGAAATAGTAAAATTTTTACTTTTTAATATCATATTTGTTTTAATAGTTGGAGGGGTTTGGTTACGGATAAAGTGATTTATAATATATATATTCAACTATCAATGATATGGAGATTATGTGGATGAGCATGACAAAGTTAATAGTAAAAGCATGTGGAACGTCACAATATATCAAGAACGATATATGAAACCCTATTTTTACAAACACTAGGGTAATAAGAGGTGAAAAAATAGTGTCTATTTTTAAAATTTGTATATTAGAAAAGAACTGGTTAAAGGAATGTGAGAATGTAGAGACGGATTTGTGTTTACATGGAAGAGTAAATGTAATAATAGGTGATGAAGTTGTTGCAGAAAATTATGATTGTACTATAAGTTCAACAGCTATATATTTGCTCAAATCGTTAACAAATAATCATTATATGGATGAAATGAGTAATCAGATGTTACCTTGTTGTGGACACTTTATTATTCCGATGGAAGATGATACTGTGGAAATATCTGGATGTCAAGTGGGGGTTGATTGGTCAGTGATACACAAGGGGAATAGTGTGAGTATTAAAACTAGACGAGGAACAGAGATTAATATAAATATAGATGAATATAGGGAAAGTGTGATTAAGTTTGTAGATGAGGTTGAACAATTCTACATAAATTCTGGCAAGAAGGTTTTGCCAGAAGATGATTTTTATAAAAAAGGGTATTCACAATTTTGGAATGAATGGCGAGAGCGAAGATATGGAATTAGTGAAAAGTTATAAGTTTAAGTAGATATTAGGGCAGTATCTAACATATAGTTCATGATATCCTACAGGAAAGCACGTTAGCTAAAATTCTGTTTATAATTGGTAACATTTACATGTTAATAATAAAAAAAGAAATGAAATGGGGTGTTATTAATGATTAAAAATTATAAGATAATTATTTGTATAATTGCAGTAATAAGCATTTTTGTAGCAGGCTGTAAGGAGAAAGATAATGCTGCAGTAGATAATGGAACCATTGTAGATTTAGGTAACCTTAAAGGTCAATATTCAGAGGAACTAGAAACACAAGCCAAATTAATTGTAATGGTTTCAAATCAAAGCTTCTATATGGATAAAGTGAATTTAAGTATTTATATAGACGAAAAACTATTGGTCAACGATACATATTTAGTGGAAGATCAACATAACTACTTATATTATTATCCTGTAATTGAAGATGGAGTACATACTATTAGCGTAAAATATGATGATAAAGTAATAGGTGAGAAAACGGTTGAAATTTTAGATGATAAACCTACTTGGGTATCCTTAAATTATTGGCAAGAAAAGGATACCAAAGGGCGTGTGGAGTTTCACATATCTGATGAACGGATTTTGATTATGTAATAAAGTTTTATTAAATAATGAAAATCTTATGCACTGTGTAACATTCTTACAATTTAATATATTGCTATGAAGAGAAACTTGAGCTAATATATCGTGAACCGTCAGAACGTTATCTAACACTACTTAGATTTTTTATTATACATTTATCTCATAAGGAGGCATTGATAGAATAGCGTATTTTAACATATCAAGCATTAATAGAGGGAGAAAACTAGTTACAGCAATTATAATATTATACATGGTTATTATAATATCAACTTATTTCATATATCCTCTGGTAAAAGATAACTTTAATATTGAAACTAAGGATATTATAGATATAATACTTATTTTATTGGTTTTATTTACTTTTTATAAAGGAAATAAAATTAGCAGTTATATACTAATATGGTCATTAATTATGTCTATATCAATGCTCCCTTTATATTTATTACATTTTTTCAACGTTTTAGAGATTTTAGGAGGAGTATTATACATAATTATTCCAGCATTTATTATTATTTTAGGTTATGTATGGATAGATAAGAACAGTATTTATGATGATTTAAAAGTTTTTATGCAGTATCAAAAAGATAAAAGAAACAAATTAATTTATTACTTAGAGAATTTTGTACTGATAATAATGGTTATATTAAACAGAATTCTTTAATCTTACATTCATAAACTATGATTTTATTGTTTACTAGATTCTGTTTGATAGAAAAATTTATATTTCAGGAACTTAAGATCAGTAAAAAGATATGAATTTAAAAGGATGAGGTTTCGGTACATAACTCACATCTAGGGAAGTTCTTATGAGTAAGTGGACTATGCCGCAAATCACTAGAACGTTAGACTCAATTAAAATCTTTGAGGAGATTAAATATGAATTATTTAAGTTTAGAACAGATTAAAGCTAAAGTTTTTGATTTAGCTAAAAGAATAAATGCTCCTGTCATATTTATGCCTACTTTTGGTATTAATAAAGATTCAGCTCAACCAGAGATTAGAGTGGATGAAAGTAGATATCATTATGTGATTATTGAAAGAGGGCAAGAACTACAACATAAAATTACTAAAGATTTAAATGAATTATTATATTGGACATTTGAAGATATAACTTTTAGTATGGCTAGTGATTTTGAGTTGAAGAATAGAAATGCAGAACAGGATTTTAGAAGAATACTTTTTGATAAGCAATTAAAACTACTTAGTTTGATAAATGAAGAATTTTCATTGAAAAGAAAAAAAACAATAGAAAAGATTTTAGGAAATAATCCTTTCAATGATAACAAAAATTTAAAAAAATAGTTCAATTAACATTGAATAATTGTTAAAATACACTACGTGTCACATAAAATTAAAGTCATCCTACAAGATGTATTTGGTATGACTGGAATTCTCAGACCATTATGTGAAAGACAGCAAATTATATTGTATAAATAGGTAAAAAGTCAAGAAAGTGGTGGATTCAAATGAAAAAGGATACAAATTGTTATAAAAATGAATATTTACAGTTTTCCATAAGAAAACCAGATGATTGGTTATTTGTACCACAGAAATGGGCATCTAATTTCAAACAAAAAAGTATAGAGAATACACCAGAATTTAGAGCAATATTAGAAAAGTCAGTTGTTCCATTTGTGTATTTCTATAAGCACCATGAGAATACTGATTATCCTTATCCTACAGTTCAATGTGGTTGTCGATTAATGAATTATCCGTCTGATTATACAAGAGAAAAACATATGAATCTCCTTATTAATGGTTTAGATCAAATTTTTAATAAACATGAAATACTTGAGGCAAGCCCAAATTATATTATTTCAGGCAAGCCAAGTATCTATATTAAAATGAAATTTCAAATAAATAATGCTTATAATGAACCAATTGATTGTCTTAGTAGAAGTATACAAGTTGTGAATAATTCCATTACCTATACTATTGGCTTAACAGGAAGCTTAAAAGGTGAATACCAATGTGAAGATGAGTTTACAGAGATTATTCAATCAATAAAGATAGGCAGCAAATTAAAATAGGTGTTTACTTTTTGGTTGTCCATGACATAACACAACAGTTCTCAACATGATTATTATCAGAGTGGAAGATTTTAAAATCATGTGGAGAACTGTGGGAACATTATGTGTCATTTATTTTTAGCATTGGTTTGAAGCATAATTTATTAAATAAGGAGCTATGTAAAATGAATTTTGTTCGGATGACATATGAAAAAATAATTGAAAGTGATGATTTAAAGTCTTATGATAATAAGGGTTTAACGATATTTATTGCATTTGGTATTATAGGGCAATTACTGAGAGTCTTGAGTTCTGGGCAACTTATTGATGCAACAAGTATTGAAATAGCTATAGTATTCATTAAAGGTCTATTTGTTGGTTTTATTTCACACTTTATTCTCTATTATCTTAATGGTGCTGTAACATCTTTTGTTAGTTCAAAACTAGGTGGAGTGGCATCAAATGTTGAAACTCGAATAGGTCATGCCATTGGTTTATTTCCATTTTTAGTGTTGAATGTAGGCTTATTGATTTTGCATATTATTTTGTTGGCAATAGGCTACTTAACTTCCAATTTGGCATTAACTTTAATAAATCATGGACCTGATTTTGAATTTATTGAGTACTTGAGAAATACTTGTAGATTAATAACTGTTGGATTAACCTCCTACACTATTGCAAGAATTAACAAGTTTGGACTTGTAAAGGGATTTATAAGTTGCTACTGGTTCTTGTTGTTAGCATTGCCTCTTTGGCTGTTTTTGCTATTTAAGTCAGCTACATAAGACTAAAATGGACAAAATATTATTTACAAGTTTTATGAAAAGTACATGTCTTGAATGTATAGAGGTAACCTATGATACAATGATTGATTATAAATCTATGGAATAGGCATAGTAGGAGCTTGGGATAATAGGGGCTTAGCACACAATTGTAAGTTATAAGTGAATAGATAAGAACGGTATTTATGATGATTTAAAAGTTTTTATGAAATAAGAAATTGAAGATAAAAGTAGCTACTAGGGATTCTAGTAGCATTTTTATTAAAAAAGTTTATTGAGTATGAATGATATTTAAGAAAAGAACATGCATTATTTTCCATAAAATTACAAATGCAGTATAATTAGAAAGAAGATGCAAAGATAGCCGGGTTCTACGGCAGATTGTTAGGGTGAGGCGTTGAAGTTTTGAAAGACAAATTAAAAGAACTTTATAAACATTTAAACGACTATATGATATGGGGGAATAAGAATGTTTGAATCTAGATGTGGTGTATGTTGTAATAGTTGTGAACGAAAAGGATTGAATCATTGTGGAGAATGTGACATATTTCCATGTGATATGTTAAGTAACATGGGAAAAGAGCAAGGTTATGACCCTTCACCTAAAATTGAACAATGTAGAAAATGGTTAAATGAATAGACATTATCATTATGCATTATACAATCTATGAAAGAGGTGGATATATGATTTATAGTGATCTAATTGAAAAAATTGCTGATAAAAATGTTAATGTAAATGAATTTGCTAAAGCTGTACTTCATGACGAAAGCACTAGAGTGGAAGTCATAAAGCAGCTATTAACTAATAATAACATAATGGTTTATTACCACTGTTATTATATAATTTCTAGAGCAAGTGAAGAAAAGCCTGAGCTGTTTTACGAGTATTGGAATGACTTTGTTTATCTTCTTGATCATAAAAACTCATATCACAGAGATATAGGATTAACAATTATAGGAAATTTAACAAAGATTGATGAAAATAACTTGTTTTCTAGTATATTTCCAAAATATATTGAGCATTTCAATGATGATAAGTTTATGACAGCACAATGTTTTGTAAAAAATCTGAAGAATGTTGTTAGATACAAGAATGAATACATAGAACAAATTATAAAATTATTAGTAGACGTAGAAAAAATTTGTATATACCCAAAAAAACAGAAAGAGTTATTAAAGAGTGACATTATTGAAGTTTTAGATGCAGTGTATGAAAATACAACAAATAAAGATGTTATTGTTGATTTTATCAGATCTCAATCTACCAGCGAGAGTCCTAAAACAAAGAAAAAAGTTAAGCAATTTCTAAAAAAACATGGTTTATAGAATGAATGTAACTGCTATTGAGGCTGTTATAAATTATAGAAAAATATATATGATTGCCAATATAGAATAGTAAGATATTATGGTGTAGTTTTGTTGGAGGTAGTTGAAATGATAAGGCTTGAATATTTAGATAAAGAAGATTTTAGAAAAATAGTCCAATGGAATGAGAATAAATCATCTGATTATTTGTTTCAATGGGCTGGTCCAATGTACAAATATCCTTTAACAGAAATCCAAATTGAAGATTATTTTTTGAATGAAGTACAAAGGGATAAATCTAATATATTTGCCTATAAAATAACACTGGTTGAGACTAATGAATTTGTAGGAACAATTGAATTACATGTAATAGATGAAGTTAATAGGATTGGTAGGATTAGAAGATTTTTAATAGGAGAGGAGAGTTTAAGAGGAAAAGGCATAGGAAAATTGGCATTAGAAAATACATTGAGAATTGGTTTTGAAAAACTTAATTTACAAAAGATAACACTTGGAGTATTTGACTTTAATCACAATGCTATTAGAATTTATGAAAACGCTGGGTTCATCAAAGAAAAATTATTACAGAATGTAAGAAAAGCATCAGCGCCTTATTGGAATTTATACGAAATGGCAATTGCTAAAGTTGAATGGCAAATAAAAAATGATTAAGTGGTCATATTAGGGTTTTTAAGTTACCATGAGAAAGTATTTTGGAGGAAAAAATGAAAAATCTTTTTGAAAAAGAAAGTAGAAAAATTATTTTAAATAAGGATGATGTATACACTGGTTTCTACACACCTCTTGGAAATATCTGCTTATGTGCGGAAGTTAATAAGAAAAGAATAGATTTATTAAATGTTCATGAAGTATTTAAAGTAGAAGGCGGTCTATTATTTAAGTGGATAAACAAGTCATATAATATTGAGTTATTGTTAGTGGAAGAAGAGATAAAAATACCTCAAGGAATGAGAGTAAATGAATGTTGGTCTGGAAGATGGAGAATTGAGGCCTTAGAGGATATAGATTCATTAAATTTCAATTGTAGATGGGAAGAAAACTATATATGGACTAATGGAGGTCCAGATGGCGGAGAATGGTTTGATGCTAAGACATGGCTAAATGATGAATATATGGTAACTGTATTAACCGAAGATGCTTACAAATTGGAGTTAAGAGCAAATGAAAATCAGTGGATGCCTAAAAGGTTAGAAGGATGTTTTATTGAAGAATTTGAGAATCATAAATTTGATTATCATATAGAATATGACAAAGAAATGTGCAAAGTAATTATTCCTAATTTAAAATATGATGAGGTATGTCAAATCAATTATTCTATGGCTTGGACTAAGTATATAAGTAATGATGATGCATCTACTTGGTACGCAGCAGATATATTTCAGTAATCCTATCTCACAATAGGCCATTTACAAACAGTCCACGAAAAATATGTGGACTATCGTAAGATGACAAAGATGTTAGCTGTAATTAATAAGTGAGTTATAGATAATTACATCTTATATATTGACAACATGGACACATCCAAATTTATCAACCCATAGACCTACTACCCTAACAGGAAAACACCATGATTTTACTACATATGTGGACTCTACTATATCACAAAAATGTTTGCAGTCACTAACAGGGTTTGCAGCACAATCATAATGTCCTACTACAGCAACTACACTAGATCTATGAGCTGTTATTGAAGTAATAACTTTCTCTTTTAACCTCTCAATTTCTATCCATTCTCCTTGAGATAATACCTTATCTATTCCTGGTTCTGTAATTGAATCTACATAATCTACATGAAAGTTTTCTTTTAACCATTTTATTACAGGAATTTGAGTCCTGCCATCAATACAGTTTAGAGCGGTTCCAAATCTTTTTTTCATTTCGCACCTTCAATCACTTTTTAGTAGTAAAATATGAAGGGATTATAGAACCTGTGATTAATTAATACTATTATATAGATCTTAGTTTATATAATTATTTTGCTTAAAATAATAAACATTTACACTTTTTCAATAACGAATTATTCAATATTTAAAGAAACATATGCTTCCTCATATTTATATAAATATGGGGAAGCATAGGACTGTTATGTAAAATGTAAGTTTATATAAAAGAAAGGTAGATATAAATGACTAATAGAAAAGTAATACTCTATATCGCTGAAAGCATTGATGGACACATAGCAAGAAGAAATGGAGAAGTTGACTGGCTTTCCATAGTTGAAGCAGAAAATGAAGACTATGGTTATGAAGAATTTTATCAAACCATAGATACAATATTAATGGGACGAAAAACATATGAACAAGTACTATCCTTTGGAGAATTTCCTTATAAGGGTAAGAAGTGTTATGTATTTTCATCAAAGAAACAAAGTGAAACAGAAAATGTACAATTTATAGATGATGATGTATTAAATTTTATTAAAAACTTGAAAAATGAAGAAGGAAAAGATATCTGGATAGTAGGTGGTTCAGAGCTGATTGAATCATTTATACTTAGAGATTTAATAGATGAATATATAGTATCAATAATACCAATTATTCTTGGAGAAGGTATCCCACTTTTCAAAAGTAGTAAGATATCTCATAATCTAAAGTTAATTGATGTGAAAAAATATCCTACAGGATTAGTTCAAGTACATTATAGAAGGAAATTGGAATGAGTTTAAAATAGAATTAAGTCTACACTCTACACAATATACAGTTTACACTATCCTGTAATAAACCTACAGGACACCTAGAAACTGCAAAACTGGAGGTGATGTTAAATGACATGGATGCCTTTTGTATGCCTGGCTGTAGGATTTTTTACAGGTATGGGTAATTTGACGGAGAGGACACTAAAAAGAATTGATGGGATTATCAATATAGCATTAGTTGTGCTTATGCTTACCATTGGAATGAATATAGGCATAAATGATTCGGTTATATCAAATCTGGACTCTATAGGTCTAAATTGTATTGTTATATCTTTGTGTGCCATTGCCTTCAGCATCTTATTTACGGTAATTACAGAGAAAACTGTGCTGCCGTTGGAAAAGCTGAGGGAGAAGCTTTCATCAGAAAATATGAATATAAATAGTGAAATTGATATTTCCCAAGAAGAAAAAAATGAAAACTCTCCATTGATTTGGATTATGCCTATAAGCATTGTTATAGGTGTAATACTGGGCTATTTTGTTAGGTCATATATTCTTACATTTATACTTGACTATCTACTGGTTGGATCTCTCATTATACTTTATATTAGCGTTGGCATAAGCCTTGGGTCTAACAGAAAAGTTTTTAAATATATAAGGATACTTGGTCTTCGAGTCATGTATATTTCAATAGCAATTTTTTTAGGAAGTCTTGTGGGCGGTTTCGTAGCAGGAATGCTTCTAGGAGTACCATTACACACATCTGTAATGTCAGCAAGCGGAATGAGTTATTACAGTTTAACGGGAGCATATATGACACAGGCTTATGGAATTGAAGCGGGAACTTATGGGTTTGTTGTAAATGTAATGAGAGAATTTTTTACGGTGTTACTGCTACCAGTTTTGATAAAAATCAGTACAGGTAGTCCAATTGCAGGTGGTGCTGCCGGCAATATGGATACCATGCTTGTACCTGTAACGAAATTTGTAGGAGTTGAGTTGGGGCTGGTTACTCTGATTACAGGAGTTATTTTGACATTTGCAGTTCCTTTTGTATTACCTGTTTTATATGCTTTGTTTGCATGAATAATAAAGGAGAGTATTTGATGGAGTTTATATTTACAACAGATTTACCTGAAAAAGAAGAATTATATAATCTTTACGACCACCTTGGATGGAATGGATTTTTAAAGTTAAGTTCGGAGCAATTACTAAAAACAATGAAAAATTCTTATTATTCTGTTTACGTCTATTGTAAAGATGATTTAATCGGCACTGGCAGAATAGTCTCTGATGGAATAATAAACGCTTATTTATGTGGGGTAGGTGTCCGTTCTGAATATAGGAATAATGGAGTTGCAACAAAAATAATAGGTATGTTGGTAGAGTACTGCCAAGAAAACAATCTTCACATACAGTTTTTTTGTGAGCCACATTTAGTACCATTTTATAATAAAATGGATTTTGAAAAATTTGCAATAGGTATGAGATTAAAAGAGAGTTAGCCAGATAGATAAATATGTTTAAATGATATAGATAAAAAAGATGTTCCTAATAAGGACATCTTTTTTAGTAACTAGATTAAATAAATAGCTGAATATTTGAATCCATGGCATCTGCTATATATTTGTCTGCTGTAACTACTTCTAATTCAGGAATGAGCTCTTCTTCTTTTAAACCCATTATTTCCATAGATAATTTGCAACCATAAAACTTTACACCTTTTTTGCGGGCACCATTTAAAAAATCAATTAAGCGAGGTGCATCATCATCTTCCATCATCTCTAATAACATTTTTTTACCCAGACCACTAAAATTCATCTTTGACAAAGGTAAAGCTTCAGGACCTTTAGGTGTCATCATACTAAACATTTTTTCATAGGTTGTTTTGTCTTCCTTAGAAATACGTTCTGGATCTCTTAACAAAAATAAACCCCAAAAGGTAAAAAATATTGTGACTTCTATGTCCATTTCTCTCGCAGTATTTGCCAATATAAGAGCAGCCATTGCTTTATCATATTCGCCACTAAATAATAATAGGGTCATCTTTTTATTCATTATGTAAGCCTCCCTTTACATAAAAAGCTTCATCTTTTTAGATACGCTTATTGTAACCAAAAGAAAATGGTTTTATCATAAAAAATAGCAAGAACCTTCTAGGAAGAAGATTCTTAAATTTTAGGAGGGTCTATATTTTTATATTTTTCTAAGTAAAATTTTTTATATCTAATGATTCTTTTTATAAAATTAGTGAATGTATCTATTTCTGAGTAGGTATTATACAGACCAAAGCTGATTCTAACCATTCCAGGATGATCAGCAGTGGGATCATCGATTCTCTTTTTTACTTCATCTAATGGGATATGAAGGAGATTTTGGATGTAGGGTTGTGCACAAAAACAACCGTTTCGCACGGCAATGCCACCTTCATAGGAAAGAATAGTCGCAACCATATGATGGGGAATGCCTTTGATATTAAATGGGATGATACTGACACGATCACCATAATGTTCTTTATCTCCATACAACTCAATATCAGGTATATTACTAAGTCTTTGTAGAGCATAGGAAGTTAAGTTGTTTTCATACGCTTCTACGTATTTCATATCAATGTAATTTAGTGTTTTAATTGCAGTTGCTAAAGCTACTACGCCTATGATATTTGGAGAACCTGCTTCTTCTTTATGTGGAGGTGCTGACCAACGGATATAGTCATGGGTTACCATATCAACGGTACCTCCACCTACATAGTCTGGATCTCCCTTTTCAAAAGTAGTTTTAGGACCTATAAGAACACCAGTACCAAAGGGAGCATACATTTTGTGGGCAGAAAAAACTAAATAATCAATGTGTTCTAAAGAACCCCAAGGCTTCATGTTTACAGGAACATGTGGAACAAGCTGTGCACCATCTACAAGGATTTTGGCATGATACTTATGAACGAGAGTAGCAATTTTGTGAATAGGATTTTTATACCCTGTAACATTAGAAGCGCCTGTAATAGTTACAAGTGCAGTAGATCCATCATATTTTTTTAGCTTATGTTCTAGATCTTTTAAGCAAAGCCTACCGTTTTCATCAAGGGCAATATAGTCCACTTGGTATTTGTTGCGCCAAGGTAGATCATTAGAATGATGTTCCATGCAGGTGGATAGCACAACACATTTCTTATGATCTTCACAGAGTCGATAGGATAGCTTATTAATGGCCTCGGTTGTATTTTTTACAAAGATGACTGTATCTCTTTTGGGATCTGATTTTACAAATTTTCCAACGATTTCTCTAGACTTTTCATAGAGGCTTGATGAAAATTGTGATTTATAACCAGTTCCACGGTGAATAGAAGAATACCATGGTGAAAAATCAATAATCTCTTGTATGACAGAGGAGAAAGGTGGCGTTGTGGCAGCATTATCAAAATTTATTGCTTTAACAAAAGCACCATTAGATAAAGGAACTTTCATATCTACACCAACGACAAGATTCCTCAAATTTACAGGATGCCTGAAGAAATCCATAAAAGCTCACCTACTTATAGCGTTTTAATAATTATTTTATTCATCTATATAAAAATGGTGATAAATTTTAGAATAAAGCATAAATAATTTAACGGGCCAATATGAATTCATTAAAATTTATCACTTTTTTACTTGATCTCCACCTGAAATTAATAGTGCTGTAGCTTAATAAAAATAAATGGAGGGAGGTTCATAGGAGGATTATGTCCAGTTTTTATAGAAATGGTAATATTATGTAAAATTCTATTTTAGAAATAATTTAGAGTTTCATAAAAAATTAAGACAAAATAGGGTAGCAGTATCTAAGGAGAATGAATCTACCATAGGATTTTATCCAATACCTTATATAAGCAATAGAAATGTTAGAATGATTTATGCAGTATTAAAATTATAAGAAAATGAGGGAGAAAAATGAAATTAAAAGTACTGATAGATAATAATACTTTAATAGATCGCTACTTTATTGGAGAGCCTGGAGTAGCCTATTTTATTCAAGATGGTGATGTAAATATTTTATTTGATACAGGATATACAGATGCATTTATTAAGAATGCACAGAAAATGAACGTAAATCTTATGAATTTGGATTTTGTAGCTATTTCACATGGCCATATTGATCATACATGGGGGTTAGTACCTCTAACTAGACTTTATACAGAAGCAAAAATAGAAAATATAAATCATAATAAGCCAACACTTATAGCACATCCATATGCATTTTTATATAAGGATTTTAATGATAATGAGGAAATAGGTTGTATTATGAGCGATGAAAAATTAGGTAAACATTTTAATATGAATTTAAGTAAAGACCCTGTATGGTTAACGGAGAAAATAGTTTTTCTTGGAGAAATAGAAAGAAAGAATGATTTTGAAAATAAAGTACCAATTGGGAAAGTTGAAGATAAGGGAACGAAAGTAGATGATTATGTAATAGATGATTCTGCTTTAGTTTATAAATCATCAGAAGGATTAGTAATCATAACGGGATGTTCCCATGCAGGTATTTGTAATATTATTGAATATGCAAAGAAGATTTGTAAAGATGATAGAGTTGTTGATGTGGTTGGAGGATTCCATTTACTTAATCCTACGGAAGAACAATTAAAAGGGACTATAGAATATTTTGGTCAAGCAGATATAAAGGAAGTTCATGCATGTCATTGTACAGATTTAAAGTCGAAGATAGAGTTATCTAAGGTAGTAAATTTAAAAGAAGTAGGTGTAGGTCTAATTCTAGAATACATATAGATATTTTATATTTAGAGAGAGGGATGAGACTATGGAGTTTAAACACATTGGAAAAAGAGGTATACTTTTCACATTTTTTGACATTCCTTATGATGAGGTTGAAGTTATAAAGGACCTTTGGGAAAAAAACAGAAAGTATCATGAGAGTACTTCCGAATATTTTAAGGAATTATATAGATCTATTAGATTTGATGAAAGAATCAAAGCTTTCAGTGTATTTGATAAAGACACAATGAAAATAACTGTGGCAAAAAATAACGATGAATATATTGGATATTGTATATCAACCATAATTGAAGGGAAGGGAGAACTTCAATCAATACATGTAGATGAGAATAGTAGAGGAAATGGAATTGGGCAAAAACTTGCAGGTAAACATATAGAATGGTTGAAAGAAAAGAATTGTGAGGTTATTGGAGTAACAGTATCACAGGAGAATGAATCAACCATAGGGTTTTATAAGAAACTTGGATTTTATCCGAATACTTTATATATGCAACAGAAATAGAAGAGGTAAAATGATTGTGAAGAACAACTACGTGTCTTTATTCAGAGGGGTTTGTGCTTAGAGAGACATACTATAAAGTAGAGAGGTAATTATATTATGATATATAACAAAAGGAGATGCAGTGATATGTATTTGGTAAGTTCTTGCTTAGCGGGAGTTAATTGTAGATACAATGGAAGTAATAGTGAAAACAAAGTTATAAAGGAGTGGGTAAAAGAAGGAAAAGCTATTGCTATTTGTCCTGAACTAATAGCTGGATTACCTACTCCGAGACCATGTTGTGAAATTGTTATAAACAAAAGCGGAAATAAAAAAATAGCTGCTAAAGAAGGACAAGACTTTACGAAAGAATTTATTGAAGGTGCAGAAAAGGCTTTAGAAATAGCTAAAATCATAGGTATTAAAAAGGCAATATTACAATCAAAGAGTCCTACTTGTGGCTATGGAATAATATATGATGGAACGTTTTCAGGTAAACTTAAAGAAGGAAATGGTTTGGCTGCTGAGTTGTTTATTAAAAATGGGATTGAAGTGTATACAGAAAATGATTTAGATAAATTATAATAGCTTCAGCTAACAATACATTTTTGTTAGTTCACATTGTCTATACCCGAAGGATGAAAAAGAGATAGTTTACAAAATTTACTCTAGTGCTGAAGACAGGAATATGAGTCAGAGTAGATTTTGCAAACTATTAAATATCAAGAAGGCATTACCTTCTCATTTAGACATAAAATTTTTTTCACTACTTAACTTATTTGAAAAAACTTTTCACCTTTTCTTTAAAGGTTTTATTAGCACAATCTTTTTGACACATTTCTAATACCTGCTCTGCAATATTCCTATTCCTACCGCCATAATCGCCATGGACATTTTCTGTACCTGTTATTGCAACCAGTACTTTTGTTTCATCATCACCAACTTCTGTCAGCTTAATATAGTATGGAACATATCCGCCACCATGGTTCATAAATGATGCAAAGGTTACACCTCCATAAGGTGAAGTAACCCCAAAATAGATTTTCACCCTATGGCCTTCTTCAGTTCTCAAGTCTTCTGTATGCTCAATTTCCCATTTAAGACCTATAAAATTGCTTTTTAGTTGTTTTTCAATATATCCTAAAGGTTGATCCATAGTAATTTCCATTATTTCAGCTATCTTCATTTCTATTCACCACTCTTAAATTCTTTATTCCTGTTACATACTACCATAATTATCCAAAACATAAAAATAGTTTTTTATTATGTGTATCTTTTATAGTAATTAAAATACAGGGGACAGCACTTATATTATATGTTAACATTATTAAAAAAGTAAAAAAATGGATTTTGACTTGGGAAAATGTCTTTATACTTTGTACTAACATGCAAAAACCATTTAAGCCTAGTAGAAATCTTAGAAAGGCAAAGTAACAAGAATAGCGAATACATAAAGAATATGAACAATAAATATATTAAAGTAAATAAGGGAGGGTGCAAAATGTCCAAAAATACAGATTCTTATTGCGGATTATATTGTGGAGCTTGTGGTATTCATAGAGCATATAAAACTGGGAAAAAGAGCAGCTTTTCAAAGTTTTGGGATGTGGATACCATTAAATTATTTCAAGATTCCCAAAGATTGCCTTATACTGAAAGTGATTTGGAACTTAAGTGCAAGGGTTGCAAATCGGATACTGTATTTGTAAATTGTAGAAGTTGTGAGATTAAAAATTGTGCAATTGAAAGAGAAATTGAGCATTGCTCTAGTTGTGATGACTATCCTTGTAACATACATAAAAAACAAAGAGAAGGTGAACGTATTTTACCACATCTTAAAGACCGGAGTAGGAACCTAGAGAGCATTAAAGTTAATGGCGTGGAAACATGGTTAGAAGGAGAAAAAAACAGATGGTCATGTTCCGCTTGTGGAACTGAATTTTCATGGTATGAAAGAGTTTGCTCCTCCTGTGGGGAAAAATTTAAAAATAGATCATACAAATTTGGTTGGCTTAACGGGAAGCTATTTAAGATTGGTATGAAAAGTAGTTCAAAACAAAAGTAGTATTTAAAAGACATTAGTGATTTTTCAATTAAACAGGGAGGTGCCATATGGAAGGGTGTATATTATATAGAGCCATAAAAGATGGTGAAGAAATCGAGGTTTTTAATATAATAAGAAAGGCTTTTAATGAATTTATTTCACCAGAGTATTCAGACGAAGGTATAGATGAGTTTATGAAATACATTGAGCCTAGTAATATAGCCAATAGGTTAAAGAAAAATCATTTTATGGTAGTGGCCACTGACCAGAATAATATAGTAGGGATTATAGAAGTGAGAAATTATAGTCATATTTCATTATATTTTGTGGATAAAAGTTATCAAGGGCATGGCATTGGTAGAGAATTATATGAAATATCAATAGAAAGATGCAAAATGAGAAATCAGAATTTAGAAAAAATTACGGTGAATTCATCACCATATGCTGCTAATATTTATAAAAAACTAGGGTTTAAACAGGTAGATTCAGAGAACACAATACATGGCATAAGGTTTATTCCAATGGAATTGGATCTGCTGAAAAAAGATAGATAGGGATATTACTTTGGTCTGAAATATTATTTGCAAACAGCCCACAGTAAGCTCATTAGTGGGAATCAATATTAAAATTATGGGGGTGGAAAAGATAAAAGAGAAAGTATTAATTACTGGTGGAAATAGAGGATTAGGGTATGAATTGGTAAAAGTTTTTCTAAGAAACGGATATGAGGTATTTGCGGTAGTTAGAAGTATAGAAGGAAAAGGAAAGTTAGAGAAAGAATTTAAAGAAAACTGTTATCCAATTGTTGCTGACATAAGTTCTGATGATAGTATTAAAATTATAAAGTCTACATTGACAAAATACACTGACCAAATAGATATATTGATTAATAACGCTGGAATTACAGCGAAAGAGCATGAGATTATGAAAGTTACTACAAATGAGATGAGCAATTTATTTCATATTCATTGTTTAGGTGTTGTGAGAACAGTCCAAGCCACATTAGAGATGCTATATAACTCAAAGAATCCTAGGATTATAAATGTTTCTTCAAGATTGGGTTCTTTAACAAAGATGGCATCAGGCGAATTTAAAGGAAGAAATTTTTCTTATTCATATAGAATTGCTAAAGCAGCTCAAAATATGCTAACTATTTGTTTAGATCAAGAACTAAGAGATAAAGGTATTTACTTAGGAGCAATACATCCTGGTAAATTAAAAACTAATATGGCTGCATCAGATGCTGATATGAACCCGTCTGAAGGGGCAAATAATATTTATAATTGGGTTAGCAGTTTAAAGGTGAAAGATAGAGTTGAATTTGTCCAGCCTTTAGTTAATGAATTAGAGTGGTAATTTTAGTGTTAGATATACACTAATGAGCTATTTGCAAACAGTCCACATAAGACATGTGGACTGTCCCAATATAAGAAAATTGAGGCGTATCAAAAGTAGGTTAGGAGAAAAAATATGAAAAACGGTAAAATAATAAGTTCCTATATGGATATAGAAGTCTATAGAAAAAGTTTTAATGAATTGGCAAAGAACACATTTGGCCTTAATTTTGAAGAATGGTATCAGAACGGATATTTGGGGGATAAGTATATTGCCTACTCTTATTTGCAAGATGACAAGATCATTGCAAATGTGTCTGTAAATAAAATGAATCTTGTTATGGATGGTAAAATTAAGAAAGCTATTCAGATCGGAACTGTTATGACAGATTCTAAATACAGAAATATGGGATTAGCAGCTAAACTTATGAACCATGTTATTCAAAAATATGAAAACTCATGTGACTTAATTTATCTTTTTGCCAATGATTCAGTCTTAGAATTTTATCCTAAATTTGGATTTGAAAAGATTAGTGAAAATAGTTATGAGATGGAAGCAAAAGATATAAAGAGAAAAGTTGTCCCTATTAAGAGACTTGATATAAAAAATGAAAATGATAGAGAAAACATAAAAAGGCTTGTACAAAATAGGAAACCTATATCTGAAAAGTTAGGTATCATCAATGACCAGTGGCCTTTGTTGGTATATTGTTTGTATGAATATAGGAACGATATGTACTATCTAATGGAGGATGATAGTATTGTAATAGCTAGAAGAAATGATCATACTTTACATTTGTACGATATTATAAGCCAAAAGCCTATTAACTTAGATGATGTTCTAGAAAAAGTAGTAAGGGAAGAGGATGAACGGGTTCAATTTTACTTTATACCTAAAAAAAGTAAATATAATGTGATGCGTGGAGTTGCTGAAAGAATAGATGATACATTATTTGTAAGAACAAAAGACCCCTTATGTGATGAAATACTATTCCCTATGACTTCTCATACATAGAATTAATTATTAGGGGAAGATGGAACATCTCTGCTATATTTATAAAGTAAATTTAATTTGTCTATATATTTTAATAACAAGTATAAAGGTGGTTAAGGGTATGGTTTTTATCAACAATCTTGTATATATGTTTTTGATAGCATTAGGAGTGATAATTGGTGCTAGCTTTTTTGCGGGAATTGCAGCTTTGATTAATAATCACCCTCCTCTTAAGACCATGATGGATATATCCAGTTCAATTAAGATTTGGGCAGTAGCTGTTAGCCTTGGAGGCACATTCTCATCCTTTGAAATCATTGAACAAGGAATATTAAAAGGAGAAATTAAATCTGTAGTAAAACAAGTAGCATATATTGTTTCAGCCCTAATAGGAGCAAATCTAGGACAGTTAATTATTAAGCTATTATGGAAGAGTGGTTCTCTATGGGGCGAGTAGGTTCAGGAAAGCTAAAATATTTTATTTCAACAATAGCAGGTATTATAATTGGTTGTGTAATCGGATCGTCTATGATTATTGCATTAGTCAGTTATAGAATTGACAAGTATTATGAAGAAATACGAAAGCTTAACATTGCAATAGAAGCAAAGGATGAACGATTAAAAAAACTTGAACAATCCATTAATAGACACAAGCTAATTCTTAAAGACGTAGAGATTGTATTAATACACGAAGGAGATGAAA
Organism: Anaeromicrobium sediminis; assembly: GCF_002270055.1. NCBI lineage: Bacteria > Bacillati > Bacillota > Clostridia > Peptostreptococcales > Thermotaleaceae > Anaeromicrobium > Anaeromicrobium sediminis. The sequence continues at coordinate 176,142 of NZ_NIBG01000003.1, forward strand.
TAGATAAAATTACGATTGAGAAGTATGCGGAAGAGAAATATTGCAAATTAGTAGGTCGTGAAGTAAAAACTATTGATATAGATATAATAGGAGAAATTATTGATGGAAGAATTTTTAAAGTAACAAACAAGGAATATAAACTGAAAGTAGCTAAGATGTTTTTGTCTGATGTTTTAAAAATTTGGATAGAAACTAAACTAATCAATGATGCTTAAAACAATGAAATATTCAAAGAGTAATAGTACTCAACTATTTGGCAATTTTTCCACATCACATGGTATAAAAGATAATGAATTCTGGGTAGAGTTTAGAAATAAAAAAATTACTACGAAATACCTTGGAAAGCAAGACGGGTAAAGGTATTGTACAGCTCATAACAAACTATTATGGTTTGCAAGCCGGTATAAAGGATTGAAGTAATTAAAAATCAAATTATTATATATCTTTATGTGAGTATTTAGTTTAATTTTATACCCATCTATTCTAGTAATCTCTCATTTTGAATAGATTAAAGTGGGAGGAGATTAGATGATTATTTATAAAAAGGATATTACTCTAGTATTCATATTTACTATAGTTATTACAGTTTTATCATTAACTTTATTTAAAAATATAAATAACAACTCAAAACCTTATGTAGTAGGTGGTTATATACATAAACTTGAAAAACAAAGGAACGGAACAGAGTTATCAAAGTCTGTTATGAAGGAAAATGATAATGATTTTTATAAGGAGAGATTTGCAAGACCATCTAAAGAACCAGTATTGAAATTAAAGTATGAGTATAAAGGTTATGAGGGGTTATTTAAAGAATTAGAACCTCCATATATTCCCAAAGGATATCCACAAAAATATAATAAACCTAAAGATGTAATTCATGCCTATTATTCCATATTGAAGGATGCAGCAAATATGATAGGATACCATGGAGGGTGTGGCACTGTAGGCCGGAGCAGAACTCCTTATCCCTTCGCCTATGAGTTATTAAGTAGTGAAACTAAAAAAGAAATATCCTTAGAAAAATTCAAAGATTCTTTTTCAGGTGTAGGACATACTACTTTATTAAAATTATATCTAGCATTTCAACCTCCAAATATACCCCTAAATATCCAATATTACATGGCAGAAATTGAAATAATTACAGGACCACCTTATTCCAAAGATGAAGAATACAAACCTGAACCTGGCTATTTTGCCTATTACTATGGAATTATTACTACAATATATGATAAAAAAGAAGGATGGAAAATAAAATCTGTAGATTATATACCAGAGGATTTTCTTTGTGCTCCATGGCATTTTTGGCAATGGCATAGCAAGGCTCTTGTACAGGCTGTTTATGGTAACTGGTATAAAATTATCGATAAAATTGATAAAGTAGAAAAAGAGAATTCATATGTATCAATATATGCAAGTGGAAAAGAGAATGAATACAGATTTGATTTTGTAAGACTTACAAATGGTGAAGATATATTACTAAATGAATATATTAAGGTAAATGATAAATGGAAAGAAGTAAACCTTTTAAAACCAGATGATCAAGATTATAAATTATCTATTCTAAGATTTAAGAAATAATACATATAAGTATTGCTACTGCATATAGCATGAGTTTACCAATAATGGTGTGACATATCATGAATAATGATCTTTGATAACTGAATAATACGATATTAAAAATAGTTAGAATGCAGGAATAATATGTTATAATCCTCTTATAATTTAATCTAAAGTTGTTATATATTGATTATAATAGGGGGAGTTATTATGGAAAAGAAACTTAAATATCGATTAATTACTGGAAAAGATGATGCGAATTTTTGTAAGAGAATTTCTAAATTACTTGATGAAGGTTATAAATTATATGGATCTCCTTCATGTACATTTAATGGAGAAGATGTAATTGTGGCACAAGCTGTAATTATTAACGATAATAGTGAGAAAAAGTAAATATTAAAAAATTAATAATTAATAAAAATACCGCATTATTCATAAATGAATTTTACGGTATTTTTATGTCTTAATCTACACAAGAAATGAACAAGGAGGAATTAAAATGTCAGAAATATTTCCAAAAGAAATAATAAATCTTCCAGAAGCAGATATTCCTTTACAAGGACTTAAGGTACATTTATCACAGGGCGATAATCATCAGATATTATTTATGGAGTTTAGTGAGGATGCTGAACTACCTGAGCATTCACACGAATGCCAATGGGGTATTGTATTAGAAGGGAAAATTCAATTGACCATAAATGGAGAAAGAAGAACTTATATGAAAGGTGATAGATACTATATTCAAAGTGGAGTGAAACATTCAGCAAAAATATATGCTGGGTATGCAGATGTTACATTCTTTGGTGAAAAGGATAGATATAAGAAAATGGGAGAGAGAAATGAATAGAAATAGGTTTATAAAGTCACATGGTTTAGGAAATGAATACATAGTTCTTGATGAAGATAATATTACATTTGAATTGAATGAAAAGGCAATAAAAAGAATATGTAATGTTAATTTTGGCATAGGTTCAGATGGAATTTTACTAAAAGTTAGTTCTAAAAATGCAGATATTGGTTTAAGAATTTATAATCCTGATGGTTCAGAAGCAGAAAAAAGTGGAAATGGATTAAGGATATTTTGTAAATACGTTTTTGATTACGGCATAATTAATAAAAAGGAATTAACTGTTGAAACTAAGGGTGGTATAGTAAAGGCTAACATTAAAGAAATAAAAAAGGGTAAGGCAAATGTAATCACTGTAGATATGGGAAAAGCAATCTTTAAATCTGAATTAATACCTACAAAATATGAAAAAGAAGAAGTTCAAGGTGAAGTTATTTTATTGGAAGATAAGGAATATAAAATAAATTGTGTTTCAGTAGGGAATCCTCATTGTGTGATTTTGAAAGAAAGCTTAGATATAGATGAAATTAAAAAGTATGGAACGAAAATTGAAAATTATCATATGTTCCCTAATAGGATAAATGTACAATTTGCAAAGGTTATAAATAGAAGAGAAGTTGAAGTGTTAATTTGGGAAAGAGGAGCAGGATTTACATTAGCTTCTGGAAGTTCGTCTTGCGCCGTAGCCAGTATAATGAGGAAAAAAGGATTAATTGAAAATGAAGTAACAATAAAAATGATTGGTGGACAATTAAAAATAGAAATAGATGATAATTGGAATATCAGAATGACAGGAGAAGTAAGACAAATATGTGAGGGAATCCTAAGCGATGAATTGTTAGAAGATATAGAAATGTATGGATTGTAAAACAAAGGATAGAGTATGTTTTAACATAGTGACTATAGAAGGACAATATGACAAAGAAAGAATGAAACTTTTTATAGTGAATGAAGACCTAGGATTTTAACATTATGAAAATACTGGAGGGATTAAATTGAGTAGAATGAAATGGTTAGCAGGCTTCTTGCCTTTAATTATATATATTGCTATAATATCAACTTTTGAATTAACTAGTAGGACTAAGGAAATCATTATTTTTGTTATATTAGGAGTAAATCTTTTAGTACACTTATATAGAAAGAAAAAAAGAAAAACGAATGGATTTTAGGATATAAAGCAGACAAGTAGCATTTTAGATTATGATAAATTATTTTAAGGGAGGAGTTTTAGTTTTGAAAACAGATATTATAAAATAACAATATAATTCAGTGTCATTTTTTTATAATATTTTATATTCAGGCTATGATAGTAATGTTTTAGAGGATGCTTTTATAAATGAGCATAAAAGAATATTAGATACACTACAAATAGGTTCAAAAATATTAGATAGTTCCTGTGGCAATGGATTAGATGCCAAAAACTAAATTTTTAAGGGGGTAAGGATTTGAAAAGAGTGTTACTATTAGTTATGGTAGGAGTTTTAACTCTTATATTTATTAGTTGCACAATAGAGGAAACTACTAGTTTAGATAATGGGCATATAAAAAATATAGAAAAAAAGTATAAAGATGATAATAATATAGATTATATTACTGATGAAAACGCAGATATCTTGTTTAAAGAATTGTTTGGTATAAGAAATTTAGTTATGCATAAGGTCTATAGAGATAAGAAAAGTATGAATATTGATATATATTTTAATGAGAACGTGGAAAGAAACGAAATTGACAATATTAAAAAGTTTATAATGAAAGTTTTCATATTAAAGAGAACATACAAATATACTGCATTTCCATATTCAAATGTATTTAATAGGAATATAGATTGGGATAGAGTAATCTTTAAAATTTTCATTAATGAAACAAAAATTATTGAACACAAGTTTAATCAAATTAGTTCTGGTAAATTAGAGTCTAATTATTATGAGAATACTCATATAGAATTACCATCAAGAATTGTAGAAAATTCAAATATGAAGACTTTTTCAAGAAAAGTTAGAGGCAAATATTGGGGGATAAAAGATGTAGTATTTGAAAAACTCTACAAAGGGAATGTGCTATTAATCAAGTTGAAAGGAAAGAAAGTTTATAAAGATAGAGATATTCAAAAAATCAGAGAGTTAGTTGAAATGCATTTAGCTACTCAATTAGAAAATGAAGATGAAGATACATATGGAATGAATATTAATTACTTAGGGATAATAATACAATTATATTCTGATGATGAAAAGTATTATGAAGAAACATATCATAATGGACAGAATAAAAAGTATTGGTTTAGTGAATATTGGGGAAATCATAGATTTTTTAATTTTCAATAAGGAGATAACTTGGATCATTCCATGCAAAATGAAAAAATAGATTTAAATTAAAATGAATGAAGAGCATAGGTTTTAATCGAAGTAAAATAGATTAAAACCTATGCTCTAATTTTTTTAAAAAAGTGTGATAGAATTGTAAATATATAGAAATCCAATGCTATTATCTAAATGGCATCCAACATGGAATGATGAGAACAAAACTTATAGATTTAATTACTGGAGGAAAATAAATAGTATTAAAACATGAACTTATTCCTTTATATCATTTAGGTATTTAAAATAATAAGAAAAAGTATTTATTGAACTAGGAAAGGAGCTAAAAATGGAATTTAGAAAGCTTTTAAAAGAAGAAAATATAAGATTGAGCGAAATAGATCGAAGTGAAGTTGTGGAAAGAATATGTCTCCATAAAGATGGACAACTAATAATTAAAGAAGAATTTTACCATATAAAGGGCTGGCATGAAAAAGAACTACAAGACTATATTGAAATATTACATGACATATCCGATAGAGGAGGCACAATCTATGGTGCTTTTGAGGGTGCCGAGATTTGTGGAATTGCAGCTTTAGATAGTCAGTTTTTCGGTATAAATAATGAATATTTGAAGTTTGATAAACTCTATGTAAGCAAGAATTATAGGGGAAAGGGGATAGGAACAGAGTTAGTTAAACTTGTTCGAAAGAAGGCACTAGAAATGGGAGCTAAAAAACTCTATATTTCAGCAACTCCATTTGAGAATACAGTTAGATTTTATATGGGAGTAGGTTGTACACTTGCAGAAGAATTTATCAAGGAAATGCACGATTTAGAGCCGGAAGATATACACTTAGAGTTAAAACTTTAAAGCTAAGAACATTAGTGGAAATCACTAAGTAAATATAGTGTTAGTAGAAGATAGGGATTAATATGTAATTTGAAATATGGAAATAAATATTTAAATTCCATTAGAGTTTCCTTTCACTGGACTTCAACTAACATAATATTTACAGACAGGCTACGAAAATCATGTGGACCGTTGCAATTAGAGTGATGTTTTATAGGGGAATATGATAATTCGCAATTATCATATATTGAAGTGAAGCTATTATATTGGAGGATCTTTTATGGATATACAAAAGCAAATTAGAATAATTGAAGTTGTTCCACATAATTCAGAATGGAAAGAGGAATATGAAAAAGAAGCAAAAAAAATCTATAGCATAATGGGTAATGAGATAGCTGAAATTCACCATATCGGAAGCACATCTATTCCTAATATATATGCAAAACCAATAATAGATATTTTGATTGGTGTAAAAGATATTAAAAATGTTGATAAATATAATAACGAAATGGAGAAGTTAGGATACATAGCAAAGGGTGAATATGGAATATTAGGTCGTAGATTTTTTCTAAAAGGGCTATATAATAGAACTCATCATTTACATGTATTTCAAATAGGAAATCCAGAAATAAAGAGGCATTTGAATTTTAGAGATTATATGTTAGTGCATTCAAAAGAGGCAGAAGACTATGAAAAATTGAAAAAAGAGTTAGCTATAAAGTTTAGGTATGATAATGAGGGCTATTGTAATGGGAAGAATGACTTTATAAAAGATATAGATAAAAAGGCAGAAGAATGGGCAAAAACAAGAATTAAATAATATTTTAACTTGGATGAAAATTATTAAGGAAGATAATTAGGAGGACAAAAGTGAAAATTAAGGACCAAAAAGAATTCTTTAATAAGAATTTTAAAAAATGGGCTGAGAACATGAGTGAAGAACGGATTAATATTGCAAAGAAGTCTATAGAATTACTGGACATATCAGAAAATAAATCAGTACTTGATGTGGGATGCGGAACGGGAATTTTATATTATGTATTAGAAGATAAAAGATTAAAAAAATATCTTGGGTTAGATATTTCAGAAAAAATGTTAGAAGAATTAAAAAGAACATTTCCTGATGCAGATACAATATGTATGGATTTTGATGAAAGAGTAGAAATAAATGACAAGTTTGATTACATCATCATATTTAATAGTATTCCTCATTTTGAGAATATGAATATAGTGTTTGAAAATGCAGCAAACCTATTAAATAATAATGGGAAATTTTCAATAATACATGCTAGAACACGAGAAGGACTAAAAGAACATCATAGAAGAATTGGATATAATTTAGGAAGAGAGGCAATACCTACTGACGTGGTTTTAAAGGAATTAAGTGAAAAGTATAATTTTAGTCAAATACATATACAGGATGAAGATTTCTTTTATTTTAGCTGTATTAAAGATAGTTAGATATAACTTGTAGATATACGAACTATAAGATATTAAATTTATTAAAAATACGAAATGGGACGAAAATAAAAATAAATAATTGACACAATGTTAAGGTGATGCTATTATAAACCTATAAAATATTACTTTAGTTTATTGTAGTGAATCACATGACTGGCGGAAGTGGAATTAACCACATGGAGTGTGATTTGAATGAATGCCGACCGCCTGGGCAACTATGTCCGGGGGGTTTTTTATTATTTTTTGGAATAAATACCGGACTTGATAATTTTAAATCAAGGAGGCATTTTTATGTTTAAAAGAGAATGGGCAGGATTCAATGAAGGAAATTGGCAAGAGGAAATAGACGTAAGAGACTTTATTGTTAAGAACTACACTCCATATGATGGAGATGAAAGTTTCTTAGCGAAACCAACTGAAAAAACTAATAAGGTTTGGGAAAAAGCTCATGCTTTAATTATTAAAGAAATTAAAGATGGAATAATAGATGTGGAGGTTAACAAAGTTGCAGGAATTAACAACTTTGCACCAGGGTATATAGATAAAGATAACGAAACAATTGTTGGTCTTCAAACGGATGAACCACTTAAGAGAATCATTAACCCCTATGGTGGATACAGAATGGTTGAAAACTCATTAAAGTCATATGGATTTGAGATTAACCCTAATATATCTAAACATTTTAATGAATATAGAAAAACTCATAACCAGGGTGTATTTGATGCTTATACTAAAGAAACAAAATTAGCAAGGAATGTTGGTCTTTTAACGGGCCTTCCAGATGCTTATGGTAGAGGACGAATCATAGGTGACTACAGAAGAATAGCCCTTTATGGTATTGATTTCTTAATACAGAAAAAACAGAAAGACTTATCTGAAGCTCTAGGACCTGCTAGTGAAGAGTTAATTAGACATAGGGAAGAAATTTCAGAACAAATCAGAGCATTAAATGAAATTAAAAAAATGGCTGCTTCTTACGGTATAGATATTTCTAAGCCAGCTGAAAATGCACAAGAAGCTGTTCAATTCCTATATATGGGATATCTAGCTGCTGTTAAAGAAAACAACGGTGCTGCTATGTCTCTTGGTAGAAACACAGCATTCTTAGACTGTTTCATAGAAAGAGATCTGAAGAATGGAGTTCTAACTGAAGAAGAGGCTCAAGGGCTTATAGATCAATTTGTTATCAAATTAAGGTTAGTAAGACATTTAAGAACTTCAGAATACAATGACTTATTCGCTGGAGATCCTAACTGGATTACAGAGGCTATGGGTGGTATAGGTATCAATGGTAAGCATCATGTAACCAAAACTGCTTACAGATTCTTACACACATTAACTAATTTAAGTCCAGCTCCAGAACCGAACATGACTGTACTATGGTCTGAAAACCTACCTGAAAAATTTAAAAAGTACTGTACGTATATGTCTATTAAAACAGGTGCAATTCAATATGAAAATGATGATATAATGAGACCAATTTACGGTGACGACTACGCTATCGCTTGCTGTGTATCTGGAATGCAAGTGGGTAAGGAAATGCAGTTTTTTGGAGCAAGGGCTAACCTTGCTAAAGCACTTCTTTACGCTATTAACGGTGGTGTAGATGAAATTCGACTTGATAAGGAAGGGAACAGAATTACTGTTATTCCTGGAATAGAAAAAATGGAAGATGAAGTTCTTGATTTTAATAAAGTTAAGAAAAGCTTCTGGAAAGTAATTGAGTATATTGCTGAGTTATATGTTGATACAATGAACACTATCCACTATATGCATGATAAGTACGCTTATGAAGCAGGGCAATTAGCATTACACGATTCTGAAATACACAGATATATGGCATTTGGTATAGCTGGCATCTCAATTGTAGCTGATAGTTTAAGTGCTTTGAAGTACGCTAAAGTTAAACCAATAAGAAATGAAGAAGGAATAGCTGTTGATTTTGAAATTATAGGTGACTTCCCTAAATACGGTAATGATGATGATAGGGTTGATGAATTAGCCATATTAGTTGTTAAGAAGTTTACTACTGAACTTAAGAAGCATAAAACTTACAGAAATGCTGAGCATACTCTATCTGCTTTAACAATTACATCTAACGTAGTTTATGGTAAGAAGACTGGTGCTACACCAGATGGAAGAAAAGCTGGAGAACCTCTAGCACCAGGGGCTAATCCAATGCATGGACGAGATGAAAATGGTGCTTTAGCTTCATTAAACTCTGTAGCTAAAATCCCATATAGAGAGTGGTGTCAAGATGGTATTTCTAACACATTCTCAATAGTGCCTGATGCATTAGGAAAGACTGAAGAGGATAGAATAAATAACTTAGTAAATATTATGGATGGATACTTCGCTCAAAGCGCATTTCATTTAAATGTTAACGTGTTAAACAGAGAAACACTAATGGATGCTATGGAAAACCCAGAAAAATATCCAACGCTAACTATTAGAGTTTCTGGATATGCTGTTAACTTCAACAGATTAACAAAATCTCAACAGCTTGAAGTAATAAGCAGAACATTCCATGAAACTATGTAATGAAAGAAGGGGATATTCATGCTAGGGAAAATCCATTCTATAGAAACTTTAGGACTTAAGGATGGTCCAGGTATAAGATTTGTAGTATTTTTTCAGGGGTGTAAACTAAGGTGTGCATATTGTCATAACCCAGATACATGGATTTTAAATGAAGGAAAAGATATGTCTGCCGAAGAACTTTTACAAAAAGCATTAAGGTTTAAGCCATATTTTGAAAGATCAGGAGGGGGCATTACATGCTCTGGAGGGGATCCACTTTTACAGCCGGAATTTTTAATAAAGTTTCTTAAGCTTTGCAAAGAACATGGATTGCATACTACTGTAGACACGGCGGGTTTTGGCTTAGGAAATTATGAAGAAATCTTAAAATATACGGATTTGGTAATTCTTGATGTTAAACATGTAAACAGAAAGGGATATAGAGAACTTGTTAGAGGGAATATTGAAGAGTTTAGGAGATTTACTGAGGTTTTAAGAAAATCTAATGTAAATTTATGGATTAGACATGTAGTTGTACCAGGAATAACTGATGGAGAAAAACATATTAGTGAGTTAAAAGAATTAATCAGTGAGTTTCATAATGTAGAAAAAATAGAACTACTTCCTTATCATACTCTTGGGGTAAATAAATATGAAATTATGGGTATACCATATAGATTACAAGGAATTAAACCCATGTGTAGAGAAAAAATTAAGACAATGGAAGATATACTTATAAGTGCTTAATAAATATATAGTTTAATAAACCTAGTACATTTAAATTGAACCTGCTTAATTAGACACAATAAATAGTCTATTTGAGCGGGTTTTGTTTTTTATTGTATTTTCATATTTTTTCCAAAAAATCACAGATGTAGTATAATTATGAATAGGATTTTAAATAGTTGTTTCTAAACATGAGTTAGGAGATGATGAGAATAAAAGTAAAGTTAATCATTAGTATAGTTTTGTTTTTAGTGGCTTTTCTATACTATCAGAATAATAAACTATCAATAACAAGAATAAATATAAAATCTTCTAAAGTTCCCAATGAATTTTGCGGAAGCATAATTCTACATTTGTCAGATTTCCACAATAAAAAACTAGGGAATAGTCATGATAAATTAGTGGAAGTTGTTAAAAAGGTAAAGCCGGATTTGATAGTATTTACTGGAGATTTAATCGACAGTAGACTTTACAATGAACATATTGCAATTACATTGTTAGAACAAATTACTAAAATAGCACCAGTATATTATGTAACGGGTAATCATGAATGGAGATCTGGAAAGTATGGAAGGCTCAAAAAAAAGATTGAGAAGTGCAACGTAACAATATTAGATGATAAATATCATAAAATTAATAGAGGAAATGATAGTATATATATTATTGGCTTTGATGACCCTAGAAAGTATTCTAGAAAATATAAAGATTATATACAGTTTAAAATTAAAGTGGAAGATTTAATGAATGAAATTGAGGCTGATAAGTTTAAAATTTTACTAAGTCATAGACCAGAGCTATTTTCATTATATTGTTCACAAAATATTGACCTAGTTTTTTCAGGGCATGCTCATGGGGGACAAGTTAGACTCCCTTTTATAGGTGGATTATTTTCACCTCATCAAGGATTATTTCCTCAATACACATCTGGTACTTATAAACAGGGTAATACTAGGATGATTGTAAGTAGAGGAATAGGAAATAGCAGTGTTGCACCACAAAGAATATTTAATAAACCAGAAATAGTGATTGTGAAAGTTATGAGAAAATAATAAATATGAAATTGTAATTAATGAAAAATAAATTGCAAAAATGCCTTGACTATATTACTAACTAGTAATATAATTTGAGTATGAATAACAATAGTAAAGTATCATACGGTGAAATTAATGATTTGAATTTACATCTTGTAATTGCTTTGTCCAGATCTAATCAATTCTTACAAAAAAAGAATTTGAAAAGTATTAAAAAGGGAGGATTGACGCATTCTCAGTTCGGAGTGCTTGAAGTATTGTATCATAAGGGGGATCTACGAATTTCTGAAATAATCGAAAAGATTCTATCCACTGGTGGCAACATGACTGTGGTTATAGACAATCTTCAAAAGAATGATTTAGTTAAGAGAATCTCCGATCCTAAGGATAGAAGAGCAACATTAATAAGCATTACAGATAAGGGTAGGAAATTGTTGGATGATTTATTTCCAAAGCATGTAGAAGAAATAAGAGAGATTTTTGATGGGTTGACAAAGGAAGAGAAAAAAATACTTATAATGCTTCTTAAAAAAATGAGTGAAGCATAAATTTTTTTAACTATATACAACTAATTAGTAATATAATAACTTTAATCAAATTTCATATATCATGTAAAATAAAATATTTTAGTATGCTAACTGAATTTTAAAGTTAAATAATGTGTAATTGAAAGGAAATAGTATCTTTGTCAGTGATAATAATGAGCCGATTAACATGTGGAGGAAAAGACTATTTTTATAGTGATTAGGATTTCTACTAAGAGAAAGTATTGTTAGTATATTTTTTAAAAGAAATTTAACTACTAATTAGTTATAAAATAAAACTTAATATAATATGAAAATGAATAATTAGACATAAACAAGAAAAATATATAGGCATAATGAGTTATTAAAGTTATAGAGGGGGGATTAATGTGAAAAAGAAAGTGACAATAGAATTTTTTCATGATGTTCTTTGTTCATGGTGCTATATTTTATCACCGAGATTAAGAGAACTAGTTAAAGAGTTTCCTGAAATAGAAGTTATTCATCGTTCCTTTGCCTTATCTAAAACACCAGAGGATACAATTAGAGCATTTGGATCAATGGAAAATGCAAAAGAGGAAATTATGAAGCATTGGAGAGCTTCAAATATAAATGATGAAGATAAAAGAATAAGTACAGACTTAATGGAATGTCAAGATTTCAATTATCCATATTCAATGCCTGGACTATTAGGGTGTAAGGCTGCAGAAATTCAAGGGGGACAAGAGGCACATTGGAATTATTTTGATCTTGTACAAAGGGCACATCTTACAGAAGCAAGAAATATTGCTGATGAAGAAGTTTTATATGATGTGGCAGTGCAAGTAGGACTTAACAAAGAAAAATTTATTAAGGATTTTAATAGTGAAACTGTTAAGAAGATGGTTGAAGATGATATTAACTTATCTAGACAAAAACATGTTAACTCAGTTCCTACAATAATTATTAATGGTGAGCACAAAATATCAGGGGCTTTAAAATATGATGTCCTTAAAGAGTTCATTAGTAAAAATTATTTATAATTCTAAAATACTATTAACCACAGAAACAATAGGATGTATAGGATAAATAATGCTTAGAAAGAGAGTGTTGAAATGTTTGAAAGAATAAAAAAGATATTTAAAAAAGAAAGGAATGTTAATAAAATGAAAAAAGTACTTTATATTACAGCAAATGCAAAATCAGAAGAACAATCATTTAGTTTAAAAGCAGGAAGAGAGTTCATAGACTTATATAAACAAAATAATCCTCAGGATGAGATTACTGAGATTAATCTTTATGATATAGATATACCTTACATTGATACGGATGTATTTAGTGGATGGGGTAAACTTCAAAGTGGTAAGTCGTTTGATGAATTGACAGATAATGAAAAGAAAACAGTAGGTAAAATAAATCAATTCACTGACCAATTTATTGAAGCAGATAAGTATGTATTCGTAACACCTATGTGGAATTTATCAATACCACCAAAGATGAAGGCATATATTGATACATTTGTTATTGCAGGAAAAACTTTTAAATATACTGAAAATGGACCTGTTGGCCTTTTAGAAGGTAAAAAAGCAGTACACATTCAAGCTTCAGGTGGAATTTACTCAGAAGGACCAGCTAAGAATTTTGAATTTGGAAATAGTTATATTAAAACTGTATTAGGTTTCATTGGTGTTAATTCAGTTGAATCCATATTAATTGAAGGAACTGCTCAATCAGAACCTGGACCTGATGCCATTAAAGCTAAAGCAAGTGAAAGAGTTAAAGAAGTCATAAAAGGTTTTTAAAAGAACGAATGCATATTTAACTTAGTTTTTAACCTAAGAAAGTAATTGGTAAAAAGTTACTTTCTTAGGCTTTTTTTATTGAAAAGCTATTTTCCTTAAAAGGTAGATTTAGACAATATAATTGAATTTTATAATAGGGCTTGTTATACTTAAGATGTACATAAAATCAAGAAAAAGAAAGAAAAGAGAAGAAAAAAGGAGGAATGATGAGGAAATAAAGGTAAAATATGTAATTCATTTATGAAGTTGAAGGAGAAGAGTAAAATGAAAAAAAATTTAATTACAGGTAGCATTTCTTTATTATATTTAATAATTATTACTATTATGAATGTGACAATTTTACACAGTTTAAATTACTATATATCTGTAGTTATTAATGTTCTTTTCACAATGATCTATGCATATATAGTGCTGAACAATGTACATAAGGGGAAAATGAATGAATTAGAACGTATATTAGATATTGTTACTAAAAGTCGCTATGACTGTGATTTAGATGAGTATGTAAAAGAGAATAATTATGTATCATTAATTGTAGAAGGATTTAATAATACAAAAGAAGCTTCTAAGCATGTATTAAAATCATCCGTAGAGCTTGCTCAGGTAGCCGACAATGTTGCAGATAAAGTGAATGACATGGAGACATCAACAGAGCAGATTGCCACAACAAGCGAGGAAATAGTAGCAGGTTCATTAAATCAAATGGAATCTATAAACAGTATTTTTAGTAATATTGAAAACGTAGGAAATAATATAGAAAATATAAGAGGACAGTTAAAAACAATTATGAATCATGCAGATATATCTGTTAAACTTACTGAAGATGGCAATAAATATGTGGGTAAAACCAAGGAATCTATCGAGATCGTAAGAAATATTATGATTGAATATAGCAATAATCTTCATAATTTCATAGAGAGCTTTTCACAGATCATAAAGTTTGCAGAGATTATTAAAGGAATTACTGAACAGACGAATCTACTTGCATTAAATTCATCTATTGAAGCGGCTAGAGCAGGTGAGCATGGTAGGGGATTTGCCGTTGTAGCAAATGAGATTGGCAACTTATCAAACCAGTCACAGGCTGCTTCTCAAGAGATCAGTACTGTTATTCAGGATATGGAGAAAAGAATTTTTAAATTGACAGAAGAAATGTCAAAGGGCACAGATAAGATAGAAGAAGGTATACAGATAGCCCAAAAAACAGAAACGGCATTTAAAAAAATATCAGATAGTACTCTAGATACAAAATCTCAAGTTTCAACAATTGGAAAGCATATGGAAGAAATGGGTGGACATACTGCTAGCGTAATTAATTCAGTGGAAACCATTCAAGGAATCTCTGAGGGAAATGTGGCTGATTGTCAGCAATTTAGCGCTGTTATAGAAGAGATAAATACTTCCTTTAAGGATATGGTAATGGAATCAAATAATTTAAAGGAATATGCAAATAGTTTGCAGCAAAGTGTAGCTAAGAATACAATGGATAAATATATGTATCAGAAGGCTTTAGACGTGAAGGAACACCTTGATAAATCAGAGAATGTTGATTTGAAAAAACTCACTAAAAGTCTTAATATTGGAGATATATACGTAGTTGAGTCTTCTGGAATAATTACTGGGTGCTCTGATCCAGAAGGCCTTGGGTTAGATTCCTTTGAAATAGATCCAACATCATATGAAGCTTCAAAATTAAAGAGTGGTTATACATCTACTCCTATTAGGAAGAGAACTCATGATGACCAAATATATAAGTTTTTACATATTCCATATAAAGAGGGAATGGTTATTTCTGTTTCATTGTCGTTACAAACGGTTTTAAATGTATAAATAAAAGAAATATTAAGGAAGAGGCCATAGGACTCTTCCTATTTTACTATATGTAGTTGGAATCTTTACTATGCAGTAACTTTTATAATTTTAGATGCTTTCACAAATTTCATTAGTATTATTGCAAAAACGATTGAACCTAAAATAATACTTATAAAATTAGCTACTCCAAGTAAAGGACTTGGAAAATACTTTCCGTAAACAATTGTTCCCAAAACTTGGGATCCAACAAATCCTCAGACCATACCCCATTGAGCGGGAGAAAAATCGCTAGTTATGAATTTGTTTTTAAAATAATCATTTAGTAATACGATTAAGAAAATCCACCATGAAATAGTAGTTACATATGCAAATACAATAATCATAAACGAAATTGTACTTATATCAAAAACATAAACTTTATTAACATACACTAGTACTTTATAGAAACTAAACCACAATAAACACATTGGGGGTATTACTAAAAAATAGGCTGGTAATAGATGAATATCTGGCATTACTTTTGACTTGATTTGTTGATGAAAAAGCAATGCTATTTTTAAAGCAAAAACTACAATACCAATCAATAATGAAACAATAGTCATAAATGCTGCGATTGACCCTATAATAGTATTATTTGATGAAGTTGCAATACCTGAACCATATAGTGAAACAGCACCAATTGCTAGTACATCAAGTAACCAACCAAAATTTAGTTTATCATACTCAAAAAACTCTGTGAACATAGTCTTAACAACCTTTATCTCGAGAGAAATTAATAACACCCATAAAAAAATAAAGAAAATGAGGCCTGGTAACATTAAACTGTGCATATTAGCAGATATTTGAGGTACAAAAAAACTAACTGGACCCAAAATTACAACCATAGTCATTGATATTGAGATTAAAGGTGAAAATATTGCGCTATTACTTAGTGGATTTTTTATTAGTTCATTAAAACCATTAGTTTTAAACAACCACACAAAAAGTTCCTTTAGAAAAATAACAGTAAGTATTAAATGGATTGCTATAAATGCAAACATCAATACAATTAATAATAAAGTTGTTGAATACTCAAAAGAACTTAAAGACCATGAAGATATTTTTGATAAAGTAAATACACCTTCACCTTTATAAACTGTAGATTTTAGAAAATTAAAAGGCATTAGGGCCATTCCGGCTGCCGCTAAAGAACCTTGAAATTTCAGTGGTGTAAATTTCATATAACTAATCTCCTTTCATTTTTTATGAGCAATAGCACATAGATTATAAAAAATCAATGTATTATATGTATAGCTTTTATTCAGCTAATGTAGATTTTGATGTTTGGTGATTTTTAGAATCCGCATATATAGTGTATTTTAATGTGTATAGTCAATGATTTTTATAGTATCACCAAGTTTTTTTGCAATGGCATTCTTCATTTTTTCTGCATGTGGACAAGCAAAACCAATAGGATTTCCTCTTGTGATACATGATGCCAAGGCTATAGTATCTGCCCCTCTTTTTACCATTTCAACAGCCCTTGTAATAGCTTTTTTTCCAGGACATCCTCCACATGTATTTACTCCAATAACCTCAATTTCACCCTCTACTCCTTCAAAGGCACACTTTTTCTCTTTCATTACTTTAAGGTCTGTAGTAGCTGGACATGAGTCCTCTGTTTGCATGCATCTAATTAATCCAACTTTCATCTTTATCCCTCCTTATTATTAGTAATTCTATTGTTTATTCTTAAAGTAAACTTTCATTTCATATTACTTCTATAAACTTCTCTTTTTTTTCCGTTACCAAACCTATTTCTGCTGCTACAATGCAACCTGCTGCCATGAGGGCAGATTGAAATTGACTTGCTTTTTCTTGAGGAACAGCTATTAAAAGTCCACCTGATGTTTGGGCATCACATAAAAGCATTACGTCTTCTTGGCTAATGCCTTCTTGCCAAATGATTTTTTCTCGCAAATAGCGGTAATTATTGTGAGTACCTGAAGAAACAGCTCCCATTTTTAACAATTTTCTTACCCCGGAAATTAGGGGGATTTTGTCAAGATTTATCTGGGCGGAAACTTGACTTGAGGCCATCATTTCGTATAAGTGCCCTATTAATCCAAATCCTGTTATATCAGTACAAGCATGTACTCCAATAGATGTCATAGCCTCAGAAGCTCCTTTATTTAGATGAGCCATAATTTCATATATTTCTTGTTCTATTTCAGAACCTACTAGACCTCGGTCAATAGCGCTAGTAATGATTCCCGTACCTAATGGTTTAGTTAAGAACAATATATCACCTGGGCGAGCACCTTTTTTCCTCACTATCTTAGTTGGGTCAACTAATCCGGTTACGGTTAGGCCATATTTGGGCGCATTATCTTCAATGGAATGTCCGCCAGCGATATTTACTCCTGCTTCAAGAGCTTTATCAGCGCCTCCTCTTAAGATTTCTTCTAGGATACTTAAAGGCAATGTTTTCACAGGGAACTCTACGATGTTTAATGCATAGATAGGTTTGGCACCCATTGCATAGATATCACTCATAGCATTGGCTACTGCAACAACGCCAAATGCATAAGGGTCATTAAGTACAGGAGTGATAAAATCCACTGTTTGAACTACTGCCAAGTTAGAATTTAATTGATAAATTGCTGCATCTTCTTTTAATCCACCCACCAGATTTTTATCTGTTGTAGGTGGCAAACAGCTTAAAATTTGTTCTAAGTCCGCCGGACCAATTTTACAGGCTCAGCCAGAACCAGGAGAATAAGCAGTTAGATTAACTAATGGTCTTTGATGAAACATAAAACACCTCAATCGTTATTATTTTATTTTATTTTAATATATAGTTTGCTATAATTAAAATGCATATATTATACATGAGTTATGCAAAATTAGCATACTTATATTTATTAGGGGGTTATGATGGAAATTTCTCACTTAAAAGCTTTCTATCAGGTTATGATTTGTGGTAGCTTTTCCAAAGCAGCTGAAGAATTATATATAAGCCAACCTGCTCTTTCACGACAGGTGGCATCACTGGAAAAGGAATTAGGCTTGCAGCTCATTACCCGTCAAAATAGACAAGTAGTTTTAACAGATGCTGGTAGGCGTTTACTAACATATGCAGAAAAAATAATAAGTCTTAACAATGAGGCTAAAAAAGAAATGCTAGAATTAAAGGACTTAACTATCGGTGATCTTACACTAGGAGCTAGCACTACTATTGCCAATTATTTGCTTCCTCCAATTATGGCTTTGTACAAGCAAAAGAATCCAGGGATAGATATCCATTTAAAAGTGGATAACAGTCGTCAAATTGAAGAAATGGTATGTGAAGGAAAGGTAGATATAGGATTGGTAGCAGGTGAAGATCATGCTAACGGATTGTACTATGAAATGTTTGCAGAAGATGAACTATACTTAGTAGTACCTCAAAATCATTACTTTATAGAAACTGCTAATATTACCTCTGAACAACTAAATCAGGAAACTTTTTTGTGCAGAGAAGAAGGGTCAGATACTCATCTTCTATTAGAGGATTTATTTACCAATTTCAATGTAACCTCACAAAAGAAGATTACATTAGGTTCAACTGAGGCAATTAAACGGAGTGTTATTAATAATATGGGGGTTGCTTTTTTGTCTAAATGTACTTTTGAATACGAATCTCAATTAGGACTTTTAATACCTATAAAAAAGATAAGTATGAAACGCCCTCTTTGTATAAGTTATTCAAAGAGTACCAGGTTATCTCCAGCGGCTTTAGCTTTCTGGACATTAATGAAAAAGTATAATGTATGGAACCTTGGCACTAATAAATAAAACTGTATACAAATATTAAGGAAGAGTCCATAGGACTCTTCCTATTTTGTTATATATATAATTTTTAATCTAGTTTTTTTTAAAAATTTTAAAATAGAGATTATACCCTAAGAATTAATTTTCTTAAAAAGGCACTAAATTAGTAATAATTTCTTGAAAATAGGCAATGCTTATATATAGTATATACAATAGAAAATGGAGGAGTATAAATGGAAAATTTAGCAGAAAAAAAAGATGATAAGTTATTAGAAATTAATCAAGAAAAAATATATGAAGAATTAAAAACATTAAAAGATCAATACACCAGTTTAGTTAAAGAAGTACAGGCATTAGATAATAATGAAAAAAGTATAAATTCCTTGAGACAAAGTATTGATTCACTTTTTCATGAATTTAATGAAGTTAACAAGAATATGGAAGATATTACAAATATTCTAAATGAAATGTCTGAAACAAATAACTTAAATACTGAAAATAACAATAGACCTTTAGATATTAGAGGAATGACAGTAAAAACTTTAAGTTCGATCTTATCCGTAGTAGATAATACTATGGAAAAAACTTCTGGATTTGGAGAAGGTTTAGAGGATTTAATTGCAGAAGCTCAATATGAAAATAAAAGAAAAAGATTAGTCTGTAGGAACGGCCAATTAAATAAAATGGGCCGTGAAAGATAAATTTTAAAAAAGTAATTTACATATATTTAAAGATGGTAAAAGCAATAATTGGAGGATAATTTAATGGCAGGAAAAAAAGTGCTATATGGATTAGGGATAGGGTTTTTAGGCTATATTTTACGTTCTAATACGAAACAGAACAAAGGTGTTAATGAATATGAACTTGAAGGTATAAGTATAAATTTAGGACAAAATATGAAATTAGAGGATGATTTAAAAAATAAAACTAAAACCATAAGGAATCAGCTGGAAACCATAAAATCACAGATGAATGATATCAATAAAAAATTGCAAATAAAATAATATAAAAATTATGATAAATTTTCATATTTGAGTAAATATAATTATATAAGAAAAAATTCATTTAGCATTTGCTGAAAGGAATATTATAATGCTCAAATATACAATATATGATAACGCTGAAAGTTCTGAATGGATTGTATTTATTCATGGATTAGGAAGCAGTTCAAATACATGGGTTAAACAAGTTAGAGAATTAAAAAAATATTATAATCTTTTACTTATAGATTTGCATGGACATGGAAAATCAAAAGATATTAGTTTAAGAAATAATACTAATCCAAACTTTGAAGAAATAAATAATGATATCATAAAAGTTTTAGATTTATTAAATATTGAGTCTGCACATTTTATTGGAATTTCTTTAGGAACTATTATTGTAAATTCACTTACGTTAACGCATACTGACAGAGTAAAGTCTATTATTTTAGGTGGTGCTGTTACAAGAATTGACTTTATAATTATGATTATATTAAAGATTATAATTATGTTTAAACTTACTGACAAAAAATGGGGACATTATATAGCTTTTAAGATAACATTTCCAAAAGAAACTGATAAAGAGAAGATGAGAAGATATTCAAAACTTTTAAAAAAGTCAAATGCATTGAATCTAAATTATTGGGCATCTATTTTTAATTTAATTAATAGAACATTTAAAAACAAAGATTACACAGAAATTCCAACTTTATTTATTATGGGAGAAGAAGATAAAATTCTTATAAGAAATATTGTGAAGAATATAAGAGGAGCTTCTATGTTCATTATTCAAAATTCAACACATCTTTGTCATCTAAATAGCCCGAGAATTTTTAATAGTGTTTCAATAGCCTTTCTAAAAAATTATAAGAATATAAAAATAAGAGAAGAAATCAATTTTATGCAAAGATTAGATAAAGAATGATAAATAAAGATATAAAAAGTAATATAAAAAAGTGAACTGCCTCTGTATTAAATATTTTTTATAGAGGTAGTTCACTTTTTATATAACTAAATACCACTTAATGCTGTTGTTCCTAAAACTGCTACCCAGCTTAATGGATCTAATGGAACAGTACCAAAGAAATTATTGAAAACTGGTATATAGATTATACCCATAAGAAGGGCTACAGTGATTAAAGCCATTCTATTTAGATATTTATTATTAAAATTTTTCTTATTTTTTCTACACGTATATACGTTAACAACTTGATTAAAGACAAAGTTAGATAAAGCTAGTGTTCTTGCTTTATTTAACCCTACTCCTAGAAGTAAAGCACCTTTAAATATAGCAAATGTACTAACACCTATAACAATTCCCTTTCTTAATATACTATTTCTCAAAGTTCTATCTATTAAAGGAGCATTCTTATCAACAGGAGGATAGTTCATAACATCTTCTGAAGGTAGCTCCACACTTAGTGAGGACCCTAGAAGTGTTTCAGAAAGTAAGTTTATCCAAATCATTTGCATTGCAATAAGTGGTGCAGGTGTACGAAATACAAATGATAAAAATATTGAGAACATCTCTCCTATTGCTCCTGAAAAGAGATATTTCATCGTACTTCCAATATTATTTGATACTCCTCTACCTTCTTCAATAGCTGTAACTATTGTTGAAAAATTATCATCTACAAGAGTAATACAAGCAGCATCCCTTGCAACATCACTTCCATTCATACCCATAGCTATTCCGATGTGTGCTTCCTTTATGGCAGGAGCATCATTTACTCCATCTCCTGTCATGGCAACTATATGTCCACATCTTTTCAGTGCTTTTACAATTCTATGTTTTTGCTTTGGAGTGGTTCTAGCAAAGACTTGAATATGATTTATCTTAGAGTCTAATTCACTATCTGTCATGTTATCAACTTCAGCTCCAGATACTACTAATCCATTAGTTAACAATCCTAGTTGCTTTCCTATTGCACTTGCTGTTCTCATATGATCTCCTGTTATCATTACAACTTTGATTCCTGCTTTGAAGCATTTTTGTATAGATTCATTCACACCTTCTCTTGGAGGATCTTCCATACCTACAAAGCCAATGAAAACAAAACCATTATCAAAATTTGAATTATCCTCCTCAACTTTTTTATAAGCAAAAGCTAAAACTCTTAATGCGTCATCAGCCATTTTATCACATATGGATTGAATCTTTTCTTTATCCTTTGAGGTAAATAATCTTTCTTTGCCATCTTCATATATCATTGTACACTTTTCAATAATAGTATCTAAAGCACCTTTACAATAAGCAACTTTTTCCATGTCATATTCCATGACTGTAGTCATAAAACGTCTATTACTATCAAATGGAATTTCTTGTACCATAGTATTAATATTTCTTAAATTATCAACGTTAATATTCATTTTGTACGCAGCTGTTAATAATGCACCTTCTGTAGGATCACCTTGTACTTCCCATTTATCACCTGATTTTAATAGTAATGAGTTATTACAAAGTACACCTGTCTTTAAAAGGTTTTCCAAGGAGGATTTTCCTTTAGGGTTTCCATTAATAGGGGTGATTTCACCAGATGGTTTATAGCCAGAGCCAGATACATTATATAGACAGGAATCTACATATATTTTACGAACTGTCATTTCATTCATGGTTAATGTTCCTGTTTTATCGCAACATATAACATCAGCACATCCTAATGTTTCAACTGAATTAAGTTTTCTTACAACTGCATTTTTCTTAGCCATTCTATGGACACTTAGGGCCATACATGTAGTGACCATCACAGGAAATCCTTCAGGAATTGATCCTAAGAAGAAGGTAACTCCCATCATTAAAACTTGTGCAAAAGTCATTCCAGATAATAAGGCTATTCCTCCAGCCACAGCAAAAAAACCTAAATATATCTTTATTAACTTATTAATGAATTTTTCTGATTTACGCTGAAGTGGAGTTTCTTCATTTTCTATACTATCTAGCATACTTGCTATTTTACCGATTTCTGTATTTCTACCTGTAGATATGACTACTGCTTTACCCCTTCCTGATAAGACATTTGTACCCATAAAGAGTATATTAGTCATGCTTCCTAAATCTGTATTCTTATCACAAATTAGTGAAGATTTAATAACAGAAGTTGATTCACCAGTTAAAGAGGATTCTGAAGTTTTTAAATCTTTACATTCAATGATTCTTGCATCAGCAGGGATTTTATCACCTGATTCCACTATAATAATATCTCCAGGAACAAGGTATTTTGAGTCTATTTCCTGCTGTTTTCCGTTTCTTATTACCTTTGCTTTATGAACTAACATATCTTTTAAGGAATCTAAAGAATTATCAGATTTATGCTGCTCTATTGCTCCAATTGCAGATTGAAATAGTATAATACCACCTAGTGCAATAGCTTCAGGTATCTGACCAAGTAGTAAAGAAACCACACCAGATCCTAGTAATATCTTAATTATAGGGTCTTTTAAGCTTTCTATGAATCTAGAAAATAATGATTTTTCTTCTTTCTCATATATTACATTTAGACCAAACTCTTTTTGCTTTTGCTCTATAGAAAAGTTATTTAATCCTTCAGTGTAATTTGATTTAAGTACTTTTTCTATATGTTCCTTACTCAAGGCATGATAACAAGTTTGATTATTAATATTTTTAGTAGATATGAAGTCAGATTTCGAATTAGATGGGAATTCTTTTTTAGAATTAGTTACTTCTATAGATATTACATTAGAGTTATGTACTGCAGTTGCTTTAGTAATAAACTTATAAATTTCTTTTTTCAATAAATTCTCGTTTGTTAATTCCTCATCAAATACAATAAGTATTTTACTTGTTAGGGGATTTGCCTTTGAGTACTTCACACCATCTAGAGATAAGGTGAAATTACTTGTTTTTTTTGCTAGAGATTCATTTCTGTAAATTGATTGTATTGGAATTCGTATTCTTTTATATAGAATATCATCATCATATTTATTAATATTTTTCAGTGCTTGAAACATTATTTTATCACCTATCCTAATGGTAAATTTAGTAAAATTAAAATGTTATTACATGTATGTATCATACTATCTAATTATTTCCCATAAGGGAAAATATATTCTAATTTATAAAGATTAATATATGAGGAATTTGTAATATTTTGTTAGTGTAAAAGATTAAAAAGTATGATAAAATATTAATGTGAATGATAATCATTATTAATAGAGGGAGATGTATTATGCAAAGCTTATATAAATATTCAGATAGGTCCATTAATAAATTAGAAATAATGTGTACTTCTATAATAGAAGATGACTTAGATATGTTTTTTAACTCATGTAAAAAATCAGCATATGCATACTCTGTTATGATTGCAAAGGATATAAACAAATATGATTTTAGTACTTTTGAAAAGTTAGTTATATCCTCTGAAGAAGTTGAAATCATTGTGAATAAAATAATTAAGAAACTAAATATGGAGCTTGAAAGACATATAGAGTATGTAACTTTTAATTTAGAAAATCATAATACCATATTAGAAGGTAGTATTAATTCTTTTAAAATAACTCAAAAACTAACTAAAACTTGTGAAAAAATTATTAATATAGCATTTTCTAAAACTTTAAAAAATATTTATAATAATTTCGCAGCAAATTTTATGTTTAAAAAAGTAAATTTAGGAGAAAAAGTACTGGGAAAGAACAGTTATAAGAGTCAAATTAAACTTCAACAAGAAAAAATATATAATCAAATTGAAGGAATGTTAATTAACATTAAAGTAGATATCAGAAATCAATTAATTGAGGAAGCTATCAGAAATATACATAACATTCAAGAACAGAAGAGTTATGCGATAGCTTAATTATTCTATAAAAGATCTAGTAAATATAAATATAATGTTTTAAGAAAAAAGTTTTTCAGAACAAGGTAATTAAATGCCTTGTTTTTTTTATTTATTAATTTATATAACTAATAAGAATAGCTCATTTAGCTTTCGGAAATAATATTAATGTATCTAAAACATAATATGGAGGAGCAAATATGACTAATTCAGAAGATAAAAACAAAGAAAAGAAAATAATAGATCAACAGAAAATACAAGAAGAATTAAATGAAATTAAAGTTCAATATTCTAGTTTGTCAAAAGAAATTAATGCTATCCAAAATAATGAAAAGGCAATAAATGATTTAAAACAAAGGGTTGAAACTATAAATAAAGGATTAGAGCAATTAAACAAGAATATACAGGAAATCTCAGGTAAACTTAATAGAATGCCTAATATGCATAAAACCATAATGAGAAAAAAAGGAATGATTAGAAGAGCTTTCAGAAGAGGAGCCATAAAGACAGTAGAAGCATTTTTCTGTGTAGCAGATGCCACTGCAGAAAAGGCATGTTGCATTAAGGAAGGCGTTGAAGATATTGTAGCAGAAGCTCAATATGAAAACCAAAAAAGAAGAATGAATTTAAATGAGAATAATTGCTAAGGAGTGGTTTATTTTGCTGAAATAAATTTTAAAATAATATCATCTATACCTGGAAGAGTTAGAGTAAATATAGATTCTCTGTTAAAAAAAGAGAAAACTGGGCATTTGATTATAAATTCACTAAAAAGTATAAATGGAATTATTTCTGCTTCCTTTAATAAAAGAACAAGAAATATTCTCATATTTTATAGATGGGAAGAAATAGATGAATCTCAACTACTGAATAAGATTAAAGATTTGGATTATAAAAAAACACACAATAATATATCTAAAAGTATTAATAAAGATTCAATTGGAAAAATTATTTTGCAAACTTTGAATCCTTTTAGTTTAATAAAAAAGAAATATCCTAATAAAGGTTACAAAGACGATTACTCTCTTTCAAAGAAAATAATAAAGTTAGGGCTATTATTGGGAGGTATAGTATTTGCCATAACTTCTAATTTAAGAAATTTAATATCTATATTAATACTAAGTTATCCTGGAATTCTATTCGCAATATCTTCAATAGCATATTTTTACTCTGCTAAAAAAGCTCATTTCAATGATATTTATTTGAAAAAAGATTATTTTATAGGTTTATTAGGCAAGACAGATACTCTTTTTATAGAAGATAATTTATTAATTAAAGAAAAGTATATATCAAATACCCTTTTAAACAACTTAAATACAACAACAATACGAAGATTTGCTGCATTAAAAAAGCTTGATAATCCTATTGACCCGGAGTTAGAAAAAATTATTTATAAAATAAGAGAATATGGTATTACAAATCTTATTCTTTTCTCTGATAATAACAAAGAACTGTTAGATTATATTTCATACTCATTAGGGATTGATAAAACATATTTTTTAAAAGACAATATTTTAATATTAAAAGATTTAAAAACAGAGGAAAATGTAACTGCTATTATTGTTAAAGATTCAATTGAAAAAATCAGAAATTTAAATATGGATTTGGTTGTATGTATTAATTTAACTGATAAAGGTAATATTCTTATAGGAGATATAAATTTTATAGATAAGAAAATGAATAAATTTCCATGGCTACTAAATTTGAGTAAGTACAATGAAGAAGTTATAACGCGTTCTCAAGCACTAGCTATAGGATTAAATACTTTAGGAATTTTCTTATGCATGATAACAAATATAAATCCATTTTTTGCTTTAGGTATATATGGATTAAATATATTAACACAGACTATCCGTATAAAGTATAGTGTAGAAACAATATAAAAGAAAAGGAGTTTTACATGCCTGTAAGTCAAGAAAATTCAAATAATTTAGAGCCAATAGAAAATATTCTTTGTGAAGTAGAAGAGAAATTGAAAGAGGCAATATCATTAAGTTTAGAAGCCGTAAATAAGGCTCCAAATGCTGAAAAAGAATTATTTTCCTTATATAAGAAACATGGAAACAGTTTAAGAGATTATTTTATATATTATGCAGAAAAAAGTGGGAATTCAGCCTTAGGAAAAAAAATATTTAGGTCTGTTATATTTAAAAGATTTTAACCCCCATAATACGGGGGTTATTTGTTATAGTTTTCTAATTTTTGTAAACAATATTAATATATAATATAATAATTTAACAGATTAATATAACTAGATACATTTATATATAAAAGACATCTTAACATGATGATTAGTATAGATCTAAAGAGGTGAAATTTCATGGAGCAGATAAGTTATCTTCCAGGAAGAGTAAGATATAAAATTCCAGATCTTTATGATAAATCTATAGGAAAGTTTATTAATGGATATATTGATAATTTATATGGAGTAAAACATAGTAAAGTAAATCATTATACATCTACTATACTGATTGTATATGATGCTGATAAAACAAGTAATTTATCAATACAAAGAAATATTAAAAATGCAATAGGTTTAGCAGTTAGAAATGAGCATAATTTATTAAATAAGTATGATAATCATGCTAATGCAATAGAAAATAGAAGTAAATCTAAAAAAAAGCTTTTAATATATGGATCACTTTACATATTATTCAAACTGAAAAAATCATTATTAGGAAGAGCTGTATTTAGTAGAAATATAAGATTATTATTTGCTGCTTCTGCTATTACTATTATTGGAGGATATCCATTATTAAGAAGACCAGTTAAACATTTATCCAAAAAAATTCCTAAAATATCAGATTTAATTCTAAGATTAACTATTATATCTTTGATTTTTTTAAGAGAAGATGGAATAGGATGTTTGATTTTAGGACTTAAGTCATTAAATGATTATATAAAATATAGTGCAGATGTTGAATGTTATAGATTATTAAATAAAAGTATGAGAAAAGGTACAGGAATGGCATGCATTAAAGATTCTGAGGGGAATGAGTTGCTTGTACCTGTTGATTATCTACGTGTAGATGATGTTATTTCTATTCACAAAGGTGAAATTTCACCTGTAGAAGGAATTGTAGTAGAAGGAAAAGGGATAATAAACAATTTATACACTACGGGACAAACCCTAGTCACACACGTAGATGATGGGGATAGAATATATGAGGGTAGCATAGTAGTATCTGGAGAATTAAAAATAAGAGTAATAAATTTACCTAAATTCTCTAGTAAAATAGATACTTCTATAAATAGTTTAAATATCTATGAAAGTGTAACTAAATATCAAGAAAAGATTAGTAAAATAGCTGTAGGACTGTCTATTATAAATTATTGTATAACGGGAAGCCTATTGAATGCATTTTCAGTAGTTCTTTTACTATGTCCATCTTCATCAGAAGTTGCGATGAGTATAGGAGTAAAGAGATACTTATCTTTACTAGCTAAGAATAACATATATTTAAGAAATCCAAATACATTCGAAAAACTGTTGCATATTGATCATGTACTATTTGATAAAACGGGTACATTAACATATGGCAGAATGAAAATTATAGATGTAGAGACTTTTGATAAAAGATACTCTAAAAATGAGCTTCTTAAAATATGCGCTGCATGTGAAGTAAATCACTACCATCCAATTTCTATAACTATTCAAGAAGAAACAGGAAAAGACTATGATTTAAGAAAATTAGAAAGCTCTGCGTTATTACCTTCTAAAGGAATAGAAGCTGTTTATGATAATCAGAGAGTAATTATTGGTAATAAAGAACTTATGGAAGAAAATACAATTAACATATCAAAATATTTAAATTTGTATATTGAGTATGAGGAAAAATTGTTTACGCCTATATTTATAAGTATTGATAATAAATTAAGGGGTATGATTGTACTTAAAGATACATTAAGAGAAGAGTCATATGAATTAATAGACAAATTAAAAGAAACAAATATTAAAAATATTTCTATATTAAGTGGAGATACATATTCTAAAAATTATGATGTTGCTTCAAAACTAGGAATCGAAAATATATATAGCAATTGTACAAATGAAAATAAATTAGAGATTATATCAAAGCATAAAATAGCTAACAAGGTTATGATGGTGGGGGATGGGATAAATGATATAACTGCAATGAATAAAGCTGATATAAGTGTATGTCTTGGAAATTCAAGCTGCGATAATATAAAATATCATTCTGATTGTATTATATTTGAAGATGACATAAGTAAATTATATGATTTTATATCATTAACTGAGAAGTCATATAAGATAATAACTCAAAACATTAATATTTCAAAATTATATAATATGACAACTGGAGCATTAGCATTCTTTATGCCTATAAATCCATTTACTGCTAAATTTCTTAATTCATTAGGTACAGTTATGACACTACTATTGAACAAGCGAATAAAAAATTTAGATTCTGATAAAAACAGATAGTTATACTATATTTGAATATGAAAGAGGCAATGAAGACAAATAATTCACTGATTGAAATAGAAGGAATTGCTAAACTATAAGGTGATATAGCTAAACAGTAGCTTAGAACTGAAATAACCTGTATTTACGATTGAGTAATATACAGGTTATTTATTTTATTATATATGCTGTTGGAAGCCTTCTTCTAAATAGATGGATTTGAAATAGATAAGGAATAGTTATGGAGAGTTTAATATTTTAATTTCATGATAGGCTTAAGTGAAAACTATGGAAATAAGGGTCCTTCTTAAAAGGAAGTTGTTTTGATATAATATATTGATAATAGAATCATATAGGAGTGACGGATAGTGGAAAATCATTCAATAACTATGTATTTATCTACCATTGAAAGAGATTATAATTATTATATTAATAAAAAATTAAAACAATATAATTTAGGGAAGCATGATATAAGGGTTCTGAAAGTAATTAATGCCAATAAAGGATTAAGTCAAAATTACATATGTACTATTCTTAAAGAAGATAAAATAACAGTTAATAAATCTGTAAAAAATTTAATTTTACAAGGCTATGTAGAAAAAATTAAAGATTGTGAAGATAAAAGAATAACAAGATTATATATTACGGAGGAAGGTAGAGTTAATAGAAAAAAAATTTTAAACATTTTAAAAGAAGTAAATGATATTTTTTTCAGAGGATTTTCAGAAGAAAATAAAGAAAAGATTTTAGAATTACTAAGAGAAATGTCTGAAAATATCCATAAGGAAGTTGTAAGACTAAAAGATGAAAAATAAAATTATTAAATAGCAATGTAGATTCCTAGAGGAATGCATTGCTATTTTTATGGCAACATAGTTGCAAAATGAAACTATATACGATAAAATAAAGTTGAAAAATGAAACTAATTGATAGATATATGTATTTTGATTTAAAAAAATGGGGTGAAATAATGAATATGCCAAAGTATGATGATTTGGTAAAAGCTTGGAAAAGTGAAAAAAAACAGATGATTGAACAAACATCAGAAGATAGAATATATAGATGGAATCCTGATTGTATGTACAAGATTTATGAAAATACAGGCAAAGTTATTACAGATAATAACCCTTATGTGAATTTAGCTGACATTGAAGAATTTGATCTTGTTATAGAAAATGAACCTTATCCAGTTGCTCCCCCGCCTATGAGCAAAGGGAAGAGTAAAAAGAAGAGTAGAGGTGCTAAATTTTTTGGAGTGATGCATAAAGAGATAACTGGAGATCCAATGTACTATATGAAGGATCAAATGATTTCTATGGAAAGAATCAACAATGAAGCAAAAGGTATCAATATACCTGAGCCTAATGAAGAAAAAGAAAAAGATTTATTTAAACTGAAAAAGGAAATTTTTGAATATGCAAAGAGTTTAGGGTTTGCAAGTGTTGGTGTAACAAAAGTAGATAGAAGATATGTTTCAATGGGCGTTGATGATGAAGTAATATTTGATACCATGATACTCCTAGGATATGAAATGCCTAAAGATGTGATGGAACATTACCCAAATCCTAAAGGTGAATTGGGAGCTTTTGGAGCTTATACTGGATGTGCACGAAATGTACATAAAGTAGCTGATTTTATTAGATTAAAGGGATATGATTGTCGAGCAAGAGGTTGGGACGGTTCTATAAAATATCCACCACATGCAGTAAATGCTGGGTTAGGGAATTATTCAACTTATGGAGTTTGTGTAACTCCAGAGGCAGGAACAAGATTAAAATACTGTTCTGTTTTAATAGATGCAGAGCTTCCATTGGATCAACCTAAAGATTTCAACATTGAGGAATTCTGCTCAAGATGTAGAATGTGTCAAAAATCTTGTCCATCCCATTCAATACCAAAAGAAGAGAAGAAATATAAAGGGGCCATAAAACGTCAAACACGTTTTTCAACCTGTCTTGAACTAATGACAACAGCAAAAGAATGTTTAAAGTGTGTAAGAGTATGTCCTTTTAGTATGATCGGATATGACCAGTGCATGGAATCATTACCTCAATACTATATGTACAATTTAGAAGGAGATGAACTTAATAAAGAGTACTTAGTATCCCAAAAAGAAGGTGAACATAATGAATAAAATAATTAACATATTGGGAGATGTTAATAAAAAGGGTAAGTTTCAAATTCCCACTCATAAAATAATAAAAGACATTTTAAAAGAGTATTCAGGAGGAATGAAAAATAGTAGAAAAGTTAAATTAGTTCAAGTCGGAGGACCATTAGGAGTATGCATAAAAGGAAAAGAGCTAAATAAGAAGTTAAGTGATTATGAAGAGTATATGACTGGAAATATGATTACATTTTTTAGTGACCTTTTATGCCCAGTAGATTATTTAAGATTTCTAACTAGATTTATGATTAGAGAACTTCGTATTGATAATGAACATATTAGAAAATTAAATGAATTATTAGAAAATATAGCTCAAGGTAAAGGTACAAAATTTGATTTTGAAGAATTAATTAATGAAGTAAATAAAGAAGGCAAAACTAATGCAGAAGATTTACTTCATAAAATATTTATATATATAACTTCTGAATTTAAAAGTGAATTTATGGAACATATAATAGATAGAAAATGTAAAAATGGTATATGTAGAGGATTGATGGTAGCCCAGTGTATGAATGCATGTCCTGCTGAAGTTTATATTCCAGGATATATTGAACTTATGAAGGATGATAAGGTGGAAGAAGCTTATAATTTAATGAGAAAAAATAATCCCCTTTCATTTGTATGTGGTAAAGTATGTGCTCGTCCATGTGAAGATAGATGCAGAAGAGGAGAAATTGAAAGTACAGTAGGAGTTAGAGCATTAAAGACATATGCATGTGATATGACATTGAAAATAGGAGAGTATAAAGAAGATAAATTAGATAGTAAGGGTAAAAAAGTAGCTATTATTGGATCTGGTCCAGCAGGACTTACAGCCGCATATTATCTAGCAAAAACAGGATATGAAGTAGTTATTTATGAAGCAGCTAAAGTTGTGGGTGGAATGCTTGCTATGGGAATTCCAGAGTATAGATTACCTCAAGAAATTATAGATAAAGAGATTAAGTTGATTAAAGGTTTAGGAGTAAAAATTAAAACTAATACGAGGGTTGGAGTAGATATTACTCTTAAAAGATTAAGAGTAATATTTGATTCAGTACTTTTGGCAACAGGGTGCCACATAGGTAATAAATTTGGTCCTGAAGCTCCAGAAATAGAAACAGCAGTGGATTTATTAAGAGAAGTAAAAGTACAAGGAAGAAGAGAAATTGGAGAAAATGTATTAGTAATCGGTGGTGGAGATGTAGCCATGGATGCTGCTAGAACTTCTATTAGACTTGGAGCTAAAAAAGTAATGGTAGCTTCCCTTGAAACATTTGATACAATGCCAGCAAGTGATGAAGAAAAATATGGATCAGTAGAAGAAGGTGTTCAATTTATCAGTGGATATGGAACAAAAGATATACATGTGGAAAATGGGAAATTAAGAGGAATAACTTTAAAGAGGTGTTTATCAATATTTGATGATGAAGGAAGATTTAGCCCAGTATATGATGAAGATGATGTTAAAACATTTGAAATAGACAGTCTAATATTAGCAATAGGACAAAGACCAGACAATAGTTATTTAGATGAAGATATTGAACTTAATGAAAGAGGATATATAAAAGTAAATCCATATACATTTGAAACAAATGTAGAAGGAGTATTTGCAGCAGGAGATATGTACACACCAGGTATAGCTATAAAAGCCATAGCTGAAGGTAAAAAAGCGGCAGTATCTATAGATAAATATTTAGGTGGAAAAGGGTTATATTTAGGTGAAGAAATAGAAATACCTGAGAAACCATTAAATTGTACCATTTGGGATATTGAAAAAACTAACGAAAAACATATAAATCCTTTAGAAAGAAAAGGAAACTTTAATGTAGTATCTAGAGTATATACAGAAGACGAGGCAAAACAAGAAGCTTCTAGATGTATGAGATGTGATAGGAACTCTAGAAAACTGCTATATTTAAAATGATTTTAAAGAATGGTTCAGCTCTTAATAAAAAGGGCATGGACCATTTTTGTTATTCATTAGAAAAATAAGATTGGAAAATGAAATAATTAAATCCTAAACAATGTAGTTTTAACTATATTTTAATAGCATATTAAGAAAATCAATGACACCTACGGTCATCAAGTAGATGATCAAGTGATAATTAAAATTTCAAAGTTGTTGACTGATATTTGTCGTGAAACTGACTATGTGGGACGTTATGGTGGTGAAGAATTTCTTGTAGTACTTACAGATAATAATGAGGATGGTGCAAAAAATTTCAGCGAACGATTTCGCAGAGAAGTTGAAAATTTGGACTTTGGGTTACCTACTCAAGTTACCGTGAGTGGTGGAGTGAAAACATATGAAAACGAGTCTGCAGAAGAAATGATAAAACTGGCTGATGGGGCTTTATATGAAGCTAAGGAAAGAGGTAGAAATTGTATTATTAGTGCCTGAATCAATTAAATAGAGACTACTATTAACCACTCTGCTGTGCAGAGTGGTTAAGTGTTTTGGGATTTAGGATAAATCGCGGTGAACCTTACCACAAATAAGTGAGTTTTTTTTGACAGGGGTAGTGTGAGCCTCGCCTCTGCTTTCCAAAGTCCACCACTTTTCGGAAGAGAAGATTGTGGATTTTGTTGTACAAAAAATGTTATGTACCAAGTAATGGGGCTTTTGTGATGAAATCATTTGTGGAGCATGAACTATCTCGAATTTGTGATGGTGAACTACACCATGAGTTCATATCCTATGAAATATACTTGAATTAAAGGCATCCCTTAATGAGATGGCCTTTAATCTACATGAGTTTGTTAGAAAGTTGGATTGCTATTATTTATACTTCCTCCTGTTACTAAGAACAACAGTCTTGAGAAAATATCAATTGGTTGGATTGCGTCCCAGTGCTCTACCAGTTTTCCATCTTTTAATCGAAATGTATCAGTAATAATGAATCCTTTTTTCTCATTGCCCCTGTGCTTCGCCATCATTGTGGTATGGCTATGCAAGAGAATGAAATCACCATCAGCATATATTCGCTTCACATCAAAAGAATACTCAGGGAATCTCTTGGTCATTGTTTTCACATAGCCAATAACTCCTGACATTTCATTTGGTATAGCTCTGTTGTGTTGTGTGTACGAACCATTTCCATATTTTTTCATTGTGTAGTCAAAGTCATGTTCATTCATCAAATGTTGAAAAAAGTCCACGACGATCTTTGCATTTTCTGTTTCTTGTTCTGTCCAATGTTCTTGTAAATGTTTGTTGATATCAATTATTGGATATTTTTGTGATTGACTCATTATAAGCCTCCTATTTTCATTTATATTTTTTAGATTGATATTAAACGTATCAATTACTAGACCGCTCTACTTATATCGTGTAAAAATATAACCACTTCAGCTTATGATAAGTAAAATGGTAATACATCACTACGAATATTAGACTGGTTTACTTATATCTTAATTTATTTTTTATTCATTGTCAATGAGAATTGTATAGATTTTAATTGACAATTATCGAAAGAAGAAGTAGTATATAAGTAAACCGGTCTGATGTTTAGTTAGGAGGAAATATGTCAAAATACAATAGAGAGGAAATTTTGCAATCTGGTGTTGAAATTCTAACGATGAAGGGGTTTTCAGGGTTAGGCGTTCAGCACGTATTAAAAGCTTGCGGGATTCCTAAAGGATCCTTTTACAATTTTTTTGAAAACAAAGATACATTTGTTATCGAAGCAATAAAGCTTTACAACAGAAAAGTAAAATTCATTTTGGAACAGATAGATAATGATAGCACTCTGAATCCGATTGAGAAGATTACGAAGTATTATTCTATTGCGAATGATTTCTTTTTCAATAACGGAAACCTTAGAACATGTCCAATGATGAATATTGTTTCAGATGGTGTGGAAAATGAGGCCATTATCGAGTTAATTCATAGCAGTATGGATATGCACAAAGGTTTCATAGCAAAATGGATTGACAGAGCAACGACCTTGGAACTCATCTCAAATCAAATGGATTCTGTTCGATTGACACATATGATTTATGATAACTATCATGGTGCAGTATTGAGGATGAAATATGAGAATTCAGAGTTGCCACTCAACAACTTCATTAGTAATGTACTACCATTTTACTTAAAGTAAAGTGGTTGTATTTTCACAGTTTTAAGTAGACTGGTCTAAATAAACGTGAGTTTCGAAAAATATTACTTAAATGGTAGAAAAAAACAAGGCAGTTCTTTAAGGGAATCCGACTATTCGGTTTGCACATACTGATTTTTGGACCAATAATCGGATACTTTGCATAAGCCATGAACGGATTACTTTTCCAATAAAACTGTTATATAACGAAAATAAACTAGAGAAAGGTTGATAGTATGTCATCAATACTACAAAGAATGGGTCTAAGAATTTTCTCAACATTTTGGCCACCACCAAAACCTAAGGTTTACACTGGACCTCACTCAGTGCTTAGACTAGCTGATTTAGTTTTTCTATCTGGATGTAGGAGACCTCTAATTGTCACGGGAAGGTTCCTGCTTCATAATGGAATGTTGGATTCCTTCATCAAGAGACTGAATTCCAATGGCTGTGAGGTGACCATTTATGATGGAACTAAACCAAATCCAACATTTGCAGAAGTCAATGGTGGTCTTGAACTATGCTTGGAACATCAGTGTGATTGCGTTATTGCAATTGGCGGGGGATCGGTAATTGATACATCAAAGGTTATTGCAGCAGCAGCGGCCAATAAAGTGGGGCTTAGGAAACTAGCTGGTCCTTTAAAGGTAAAGAAACCACCACTTCCTTTTTTCGCTGCACCAACAACATCGGGGAGTGGATCGGAGGCAACAAGTGCAGCTGTTATATCAGATGTTGAGACACATAAAAAGGTTTTTTTCATAGATCCTAAGTATACACCCACTGATGTTGCACTTGATCCAATACTGATTCAATCGTTACCTGCACATATAACAGCATCAGTAGGGCTAGATGCACTCACACATGCCATTGAAGCATATACATCAAAGAATACTTTCCGTGATTCTGATGAAAGCGCTTTAAATGCTATTGAGCTAATTTTTGAGAATTTACCAAAGGCATTTGTAGATGGTGGTAATTTAGAGGCACGTGAGGCAGTTGCAAAAGGATCCTTTTTAGCTGGCTATGCCTTTGCAAAATCTAGCTTA
The DNA here is from genome assembly GCF_002270055.1 of Anaeromicrobium sediminis. Classification (NCBI taxonomy): domain Bacteria; kingdom Bacillati; phylum Bacillota; class Clostridia; order Peptostreptococcales; family Thermotaleaceae; genus Anaeromicrobium; species Anaeromicrobium sediminis. The sequence goes on from NZ_NIBG01000003.1 coordinate 212,831, forward strand.
GGGTATGTCCATGCAATATCACATCAGATCACGAGCTTATATAATACCCCTCATGGTCTGGCGAATGCAATACTACTTCCACGTGTTTTAAGATTTAATAGGGGAGTAAGTGAGAGGCATCTGGCTGAAATAGAGAAAAAACTTAGCTCTTCTAAAGGAAAAAGCGATACTAAAGTTCTAGCCGATAGGTTCATTAAGCGAGTGGATGATTTGCTAGAGCAACTTGAAATTCCAGTAATGATATCTGAGCTTTCAGACAGTGATTTCAGTGAAATTACGAGGGCTGCAAATAACGAAGTTATGAAGTCTTATGCGGTTCCTAAAGTAATGAAATCTAGGGATATAGAAGTCATTTTAAGGTCTGTGAAGAATGGAGATATGGAGATTAATTTCAATTAATCAAAGCAATGCTCAATATAGAAACGAGTCATTGAATAAAATAAAACAATTATCTAAACCAATAAAGGTGAACAAATAAGGAGATGAGTATTATGAATTTTGAAAATCTGCAAGTATTTAAAGCACTAGAGCTAAGAAACATGACAATCAAGAATAGAATTGTAAGATCAGCGACGCATAGTATGCTTGGTAATCTTGATGGGACCATCAGCGCAGATGAGCTTAAAATGTATGATGAATTAGCATCCAATGAAATCGGGCTCATTATTGCAGGACAGTTTTTCGTTTCAAAGGACGGTATTGTTGCACCGGGCTCAAATGAACTGATTAATGACAATCATGTTAAACATGCAAAAAAAATCAAGGAAATTGTAGAGCCGAACGACACGAAGGTTATTGCACAAATCAACCATGCTGGTATCGAAGCTTATTCACAAGATCCATTCGGACCGTCTGAATTTAATCTAGAAGATGGTAGAGTTGCAAGAGAGATGACGATTGATGAAATTACTAGAGTGAAAAGTGATTTTGTTGAAGCCGCTGTGCGTGCACAAAAATCCGGAATGGATGGTGTGCAATTACACGCTGCTCATGGGTATCTTTTATGCGAATTCCTGAAGCCATCTATCAATAAGCGTACGGATAACTATGGTGGAAGTTCAGAAAACAGATTTAGAATTGTACGCGAGATATTGGAAGAAATTAAAGAAGCCTGTGGTGAAGCTTATCCAGTATTCATAAAGATCGATTCCAATGATCTGATAGAAACTGCTACGTATAATGACGATCTAGATTACATGATGTTTCAGTTTGAGGCGCTTGGTATAGAAGCGGTTGAATTCAGTGGTTCAGATTTCGCAACGAAGAAATATTCAGATCATAATTATTTCTTGGATCGCGCCCTTGAGATCAAAGGTGATAGGAATATCGCGACTATGGTTGTTGGTGGTGTAAGAAACTTCAATGATATGGAAACTGTATTAACATCAGGTGTAGATATGGTTTCATTGTCTAGACCATTTATCACTGAACCAGACCTTATTACACGTCTAAAAAAGGGTCAGGAAAAATCACGTTGTGTCAGCTGTAGCAAGTGTGCGTCTGCTGGTAGAAAAAGATGTATTCTGAATACGCTTTAGATCATACGGTCTTCCTTAATAAATCATAATTGAGCGATCTTGTTGAAAACCGCACTTACACCCGTTACGCTGAAGCGTAGCATAAATAAGTACATTTTTTGATAGGTGAGGGTTAAGTGTGACTATCCTTTTTATTGAACTCATAACATGGTTATAGTATCATAAAAATAAAATATTCTAGATGCAGCAATAAGAGGAGGTAAAGATGGAGGGAACAGGTCGCCATAATATTTTTCAAAAGCTTAAGAGTTTAATTATTCCAATTCCTAAAGATTTAAAAGATGAGTTTTATAGTAGAATTGTAAAAGAAAATTTAGTAAGAGTTATGATTATAAGCATAATTTATGTATTGTTTGAAATAATAATTATTTTTACAGATGTGCAAAAGGTATATTCAGTATATGAAGATAAGTTATCCACATTAATAATAATTTTTCATATAGTGTTTATTCTCATTTCCTACTGGTTAAGATTTAAAAAGAATCACGTCAATGGAATGGCAACACAGGTTATTATATACTTATATTGTTTTGTACTTGTATATTGGTCTATCGATACTAGTCTTGAATATATAAATGAACACGGTTCAATTACACTGTTTATACTTACATTGACGGGGACTTCCGCGTTTTTTTATAGACGTCCATTAGCAACTTTGATTACGAACTTTGGACTTTGTATTTACTTCGCCCTTAAGATAAAATACTTGGTTGAGGATTATATTATGATACAGCTTGGAAATTTTTCACCAGGTAATTTTCCAGTAGAAAATACGGTTGACTCTATGTTTATTGAAGTTAATCTTCATATAGCAGATGCATTTTTAATAACAGTGATTTGTTGTGCTTTAGGAATCGTTGTATATAAGTTACGTTTAAAAGTGTTTCTTGAAAAGAAGGCTTTGGAGGAACTAGCATTGAAAGATTCAATGACAAATCTATTTAATCATAAAACTATATGTGATTTACTAAAGAAGGAAATCAGAAGGTCAAAACGAAGCTCACAACCAGTTAGTATACTAATGACTGATATTGATCATTTTAAGAAGGTCAACGATACTTACGGTCACCAAGTGGGAGACCAAGTAATAATTAAAATTTCAAAGTTGTTGACTGAGGTTTGTCGTGAAACTGATTATGTGGGACGTTATGGTGGTGAGGAATTTCTTGTAGTACTTATAGATACTAATGAAGATGGTGCAAAAAAATTCGCTGAACGATTTCGCAAAGAAGTTGAAAAAATGGATTTTGGGTTACCATATCAAGTTACTGTGAGTGGCGGAGTGAAAACATATGAAAACGAATCTGCAGAAGAAATGATAAAACTGGCTGATAGGGCTTTATATAAAGCTAAGGAAAAAGGTAGGAATTGTATTATTAGTGCCGGAATTAATTAAATAGATGCTATTATTAACCACTCTGCTTTGTAGAGTGGTTAAGTAATTTTTCCTTTAGAATAAAGTAGGGTGAAACATATCATAAATAGGTGTGGTTTTAATTTATAAGAAGGCCTATTAAATTTTTCTTTGATTGATATATTTGCATCTATAAGTTCCATACTAGCCCAAAAAGAGATAAGTATATTTGCTGTTTCAACTTATGATACAGACTATATTCTTGTAAAAACAATGATATAGATAAACCTGTAGGAGCACTAATAGATGCAAACTATGAAGTTCTAAGTTAATCAAGATTTAGTCGTACTACAAAGGTGGGACTTTTGTGTTTTAATAGAAAATTCCATATACTTTCTAATAAAATCAACCTAAAAAAACACCGCCTAAAATAAGTGATAATAAAATAAGAAAAATGGGATTCAGTTTAAAAATGAACAAGAGAATGAAGCCTATCAGTGCAATCAAAGAGGTTAAGACTAAAAATCTAGGTTCTAAAGAATTTAAACCAAAGGCCGAATAAGAGGAGGTGCATAAGAGTTTTAAAATCAAAATACAAATGATTGGACGAACTCCTTGCATCATTCCATTTACCCATTTGGTGTTTTTGTTTTTTTGATATATTGAAAACAGCAAAATAATCCCTAATGCTGAGGGTAGAACATATCCACATACGGCTGCAATAAGACCTAAAAATCTTCCAGATCTGTAGCCGACTAAAGCAGCAAGCTTTGTTGTGATAGGTCCCGGCAGTGTGTTTCCAATAGCGTAGGCATCTGCAAACTCCTTGTAAGTTAGTAGTTGCAGAGTAGCAACAACTTCGGTTTCTATTAGTGGAACAGAAGCTGAACCACCACCAAAAGCAAATAAGCCGCATTTAAAAAAAGTAATAAATAAAGAGAAATATAGTGTAATGACTTTCACAACTCCTTTCAAACAGAATCTTTATAATCATATCATGAAAGAAGAAGTCTTAATGTAGCTTTATAATCAAAAATTTTGACTTACTGTAATAATATTGTCACATCATTAAAGATGATCAAATCTTATTTTTCCATGCTTTTGAATATTCTGTTGGAGTGACAGCCATATGGTGTTTAAAATACTTGGTGAATTGGCTAGGGCTGTTGTAGCCAACTTTATAAGCTACTTCTGCAATAGTATATTTCTGGCTTTTTATTAAATCCAGGCTCTTTTTCATCCGGTACTGTATTAAATACTCATAAGCTGTTGTATTAAGCAGAGATTTAAAGGTTCTGTTGCACTCAGATACACTTGTAAAAGCATTCGCAGCAATATCTTTTATTGAGATGGATTTATCGTAATTAAATTGAATAAACTCCATGTAACTTTTAAGACGGTCTCCTTGTGCTTTTTTAAAAGGCTGAACTGACTTTGAATCAATATCAATGTTGCTAATAAAGCTGAACCATAGATCATAAATAGCTGAAAGCAATTTAAAATGATAGAACTCCTTATTAAAATCCCCATAAGTAACCTCTCTCAGCAGTTTCAATTTGTCTATTATGGGCTTTTCTTGTTCATTCTGTTTGATGAGAACAAGATCCATTAATGGATTCTCTGTATATTTAAAAATACTGGAATACATATCTTTAAAAGCTGGAGACATTAAAAGTGAATCTGGAAATAGAAAACCATGACATTTGCAATTTCCATAGGTATTGAGTACATGAAGTACATTTTTAGGTATAAAAGCACCTTCACCTTCATTTATAGTGATTTCTGACATAGTTGTTTGAATGTGAAGTTTGTTTTTAAAAACAAGAATAAACTCAAGTTCCTCGTGTTTGTGTAGTATTTGAAACACCTTTCTTGGAGGATTGCATGTGTTGTCTCGTATGTCCAATGATAAAAAAGGAAACTCTTGAGAAGAGTTGATTTGTTTGGCAATTAAATAATGATGCTGTGATGAAATAGATTCCATTTTAATCTCCTTTGACGATATTGTTATAGTTAGTCTGATTTATTGGTTGAAATATTGTAAATGTATAAAATTAATTGTGATATTATTATATTACATTATTGAACTATTTATAATCTTAAATATTAACGTAAGAAAAAACATTAGGAGGGATTGGATGAATATCAACGGAATAATTGACCACACAATACTTAAAGCCGATGCAAAACAAGAAGAACTTTTAAGATATTGTGATGAAGCAAAAGAATTTGGTTTCGCATCAGTTGTTGTTAATAGTGCAAATATACCGTTCATTGCAAAAGAATTGAAAGGAAGTGGAATCAATATTGTTGCGGTAGTTGGATTTCCGCTTGGAGCAATGCTTACAAGTGTTAAAGCATTTGAGACTTCTGAATGTGTAAAAATGGGTGCAGATGAAATTGATATGGTAATAAATATCGGAGCACTGAAAGACAAAGATTATAAAACTGTAGAAGAAGATATCAGGGCAGTTGTTGAAGCATCAGGAGATGCAGCTGTTAAAGTCATAATAGAAACATGTCTTCTATCTGATGAAGAGAAAATTATGGCATCAAAGCTATCAGTAAAGGCAGGAGCAGATTTTGTGAAAACTTCAACTGGATTCTCAACAGGTGGAGCAACAGTTGGTGATATAGAGCTTATCAAGAAAACTGTTGGAGATTCTGCTTTAGTAAAAGCCAGTGGTGGTGTTCGCAGTTTAGAACAGGCATTAGATTTAATAAATGCAGGAACAAATCGTATAGGTGCAGGTGATGGAAAACTTTTGGGTGAACGATATAAAAAAATAGGACAGGTGCAGGGAGAGTATTAATTTAGTATAGCATAATAAATAGATTATCAGAAGCGTTGACTAAAGGAGAAAAGAACCTATGTTAAAGAGTGTTCTTTTCTCCTTTTTCATAAGAAAGTCCATTTACCATATTTATGCAATTTAATACTAGGGTCAATATTGATATTATATCTTGATTTAAAAAAATCTTTATGCTCCATTGACCAGTCAAACATAGTCTTAATAACAGGTTCTAAGCTTTGGCCTAGTGGTGTTAAAGAATATTCAACTTTAGGTGGAACCTCTGCATAGACTTTTCTTGTAATGAAGCCATCACGTTCCAAGCTGCGAAGTTGTTGTGCCAACATCTTTTGGTTTATGTTGTTAATAGAACGATTAATTTCTCCAAATCGTTTAGTACCCTTTTGAAGTTTACATAATATAAGAATCTTCCATTTGTCACTGAGTAGTGCTAGTGTAAGTTCAACAGGATATGTAATATTTTGTTTCTGCATATAAACCTCCATGTTAAAGGAAATTATCCTTATAAAGAAGATATGAAATCTATGCCACCTATGGGACCTGGAACTAATAATGAATGTATTAACTGTGGAATTTGTGCTAAACATTGTCCAATGAATGCTATTAATTTTGAAAATGTTAAAGAAGTGGATATTAACAAGTGTAAAAGATACCCTACAAATGCTAAGGCCATAAACCATGAAGCATTCAAAAAAGTTGCTAGTATGTTAGTAGCTAAATTTAATGAGAATAGATGTGAACCTGAATTATTTATATAAATATTTGTTTTGAATTATTATTTAATACATGGTAGAGAAATTAATAAGACATTATCATGGTTCACTTTATTATGTGATATTGAGAGGTAATAACTTTTTATTAGATAAAAACATAAGAGATGAATTTAAAGGGAAAAATCCAGAAGTTTATATTAGCAAAAATCCCTAAAGAATATTTTGAGGTAGCTTCGGGTATGAAAGAAGGATTAGATTACCTGTAGAACAAAGGTCAATACGATTGGAGTTACATCAGTCAATCTGCATTTTTGAACCAAGCAACCGTACAGCAATATATAAATTTAGTGATGATTTCTTATTAAAAGACAAAGACGATAATAGCCGTATAAGTATAGAGGATTATGGCATAGTAATGATCGATGCTGCCTAAGAACGTAAATTTATTTGTAACCCTTTACATCAGTACAAAATATTTAGTCGCAAGGAGGTTTTATTATGAAAAGAAATTCTATGGTATTAACAGAAGCTAAGATAGGACAAACTTTTAAAGTGAAAAGAGTTGAAGGTAAAGAAAAGACAAAAAAATTCCTTCTTACATTAGGTTGTTTTGAAGGAGAACAAATAACTCTTATTTCTAAACTTTCGGGAAATTTTGTAGTTAACATTAAAGATAGTAGGTATGCAATTGAGCCAAATATTGCCAAAATAATTGTACTTGAAGTATAAATTAATGGTAAAAAAAGTATATTTACTTGATGTTATGTAATTAAAAAAACATAAAATTATATTTAGTGTTATATTGAAAATGATTATACATATTAATAAATGAAGCTATAAAGAATATGTAATTTAAAAGTTTAACTTTTTATCGTTAGAATGGAATTAGATACAAAAATTTTAAATATAGGAGTTGAGATATAATGTTAGCTAATATAATTGTTGGAACTGTTTTTGCTGGAGTGCTAATAGTAGCTTTTATAAAAACTAGTATTAATATAAAAAATAATAAATGTGGTGGTTGTAGTTGTAGTTCTAGTTCTAAAAAGAGTAAGTGTCATAAATAAGAATAGAATCATGTAAATTAGCCTTCAAACTGAGAATCTAAATAGATTATTAGTTTGAAGTTTTTTTTATTTATTTAAATTCTAACATATATATATAAAGTAAACTGATAGTAATAATAAAATAATGCAAATACTGATTTAATATTGTCTAAAATACCAAGTGAGATTAAATAATAAAATTAATTCAACCAATCTAAAATGCATAATCATCAAAACCGGCGTTATACTATGTGCGGTGAACCGTACCATAAATAAGTACGGTTTCTTGATAGGAAGAGACATATATTAAAGCCGCAGCTACTGCTGTGGCTTTAATATGCCAGCATATACTAAATTTCCATTTCTTCAATTAACGCTCCGGTACGATCATGAAGACTTGCCACTCCTCTATGGATGTAGAACAATACATAAATAGGATTATCAGCAGTTTTAAGGAAAGCACGAGCTTTTTCGTTGTTATTAAGAGCTTCTTCTTTTACCTCTAGACTATCAACAAATTGAATCTCTCCACTTAAACGAGCCCAGGTAAGGTCTTTAGCAAGGACAGCAAAACCTGCAACCCCTGATTCCTTCAATTGTCTATAAACATCTTTAGTATTTGATGTGGAAAAATAAAACTTACCATCCTTTTCGAATACAAATTGAAAAGGTCTCATAACTGGTTTATTATTTTTGATTGTGGCAATTTGCCCGTACTTGTTTTCATTTAAAAAGTCAATTAATTTACTCATAGTAATAGCCTCCTAAATTCTTTATAAATATTTGATGTTTCTCATTGATTACAGTAATATTGTATTAGTATGATAGACAATAGAAAAAACTATGTTGAATACATGGCAGCAGGGATTATAGGTGTTATTCGTTTTTGGGTTAATAATAGGCATAAGTATTCCATTGAAGAATTATCAAGAATAGTGATTAATATATACTCTCAAGATATACTGGCATTATTAAAAAGTTGCTAGAACTTAAAAATAATTTGCATACTAACCAACTGTTTTAGTTCTTTTTAAATGGACTTCATGAACCTTATGATAATCTGACTTATTAAAAATACATTCCTTAATGCATACTGAACATCCGAATGAGGTTGCAAATGATCTTGCACATTTAGGTAAGTCAATATACTCGTTGGTCATACTAGCCTTTTCAATACCTACTATCCCGTCTGCTGGACAACGCTTAGAACAAATCTGACAAGTGCTACAAAAATCCTTAATCCAATTATGAGGATTTATCTCTGGGAATGGTAAGTTTTCAATACTTGTATAGACAGCTGTTATTCTTTGTCTTGGTCCAACAACTGGAGATATTAAAAGCCCATGATTTCCTATGGCGCCCATAGCTGCTTCTTCTGCCAGATGCTTATAGTCAACATCACCACCCATAGCCGGACCTGCTTGAGCGCTAAAACCTTTTGTCCTGAGATAATGAGCAATTTTATTTGAGATACGTCCTAATTTATTGTAAGTGAAATGCACTTCATGCCCCGTATCTCGTGAAGGTGCTAATGCGATTTTTTCAGGATCCATTTCCATGGTAAGTACTATTGCATTATCATGAAGTATTGCATGGTTTTTGAAAATGAGTTTTGAGGGAATCTTCGTAAAGCCTATATCATTAACACCTAGTGATTTTGCATACTCAATTATGTCTGATAATTCTTCTGAGGAAATGGTAGTTTTCGCCTCTGATGGATTCTCTGAAACACTTTCATAACTTATTTTTGTCTGCTGTCCAGTATCGATCATTACTTCAAAAGTCTTAGGATAGAACTTTGGTGGTCCTTCACCATATTTTCTAGCCAAAGCAGCAATATTGTGTGATACTTTAGACTCCTCTGAATGGATGAATAGAACTGTATCCTTTTCCACGTATTCCTCCATGTTAAAGTCTACTTTGATTTTTTTTTCTATTTGTTCTGGTCTACTCATACTAATTCTCCCCTTCACTCTATATTTTTCACATTGTGCAAGTGTTACTTGCATGAGGCGTAAAAAAAATTATTTTGATATTCCTCTTGCAAAAATTTCTGCATTCCTTCTTATGAATTCTTCATTTGATAATTCTATGATGGTTTTGTTTGTCATTGTTTTTGTTACTGCTAACCCTACAATTAAAGTGCTAAATGACAATGCTAGAAATTCAGTATCCGGTTCAATGATTACTCCACGTTTATGCATTTCATCAAAGTATGATTTATATGCTTCCTTAATGCGCATAGGTAGTTTTGAGAAAATACGTTCAAAATCTTCACCCAATTCTTCTATCAAAGTCAGCATAAGAGGTAGATTTTTCGACATTGAGTTGAAATACAGTACACTTGACTTGTAAAGATCTTCACTCAAGTTAAATTTTGCGTCATTTTTAAAATAGCTTGTTAAAGGATCTATATTACTCATTTTGTATTTGATAATTTCTTCTATGATTGCTTTTTTCTTTCCAAATAACCTAAATATGGTTACTTCATTGACTCCAGCTTCATTTGCAATTAATTTTGTCGTTGTCTTCTTGTAACCGTTTTTAACAAACAAATCCATACTTGCGTGAAGAATCTTTTCCTTAGATGATCTTGAGTCCATCGAAATTCCTCCTCTGCTATGCAAGTGATACTTACATGCTAACACCAAGATTCTAATTTGTCAAGTTTTTGCAAAGAATCATCTTAATGAAGGGGTAGATAAATTTGTACCATTAAAAGCTGAAGAGAGAAATGTTGACAATAGAAAAATCTACGTTGAATACCTGACCCCATGACCTATAGGTGTCATTTGCTTTGGGATTAATAATAGGCATAAGTATTCCATAGAAGAAATATCAAGAGTAGTGATTAATATGTACTCAAAAGATACACTGGGGTAATAAGGAACTTGAAAATGATTATCAATTATGCGATAATAAATGAGTTCAAAACAGTGTATAACCTAAATATACAGGAGGAAAACAATGACTGATAAAAATAAAGGTATTATGGCTATGATAATTTCTGCATTTGGTTTTGCAATAATGGGGGGATTAGTCAAGTTAATAGGAGACATACCAGTAATACAAAAATCTTTATTTAGAAATGGAGTTACAATGATTATCACACTTATTATAATCATATATTCTAAAGTAGATATTAGAGAAATTAAACATCACAAACTTCTATTATTACGTTCTAGTTTAGGTACCATAGGTATTCTACTTAACTATTATGCGTTAGATAATTTGATTTTATCTGATGCCAATATTATAGCTAGATTAAGTACATTTCTTGTTGTTATTTTTTGTTTTATTTTTTTAAAAGAGAAAGTTAATTTTAAACAAGTAGGGGCTATTATTGCAGCTTTTATTGGGGTACTATTTATCGTTAAGCCTCAATTAACAATTCAACCGGCGTATATAGTGGCTATTTTGGGATCCGTAGCAGCTGCATTAGCTTATACGGTGCTTAGAGTTGTTGGACAAAAAGAACATTATTTGTCTATTGTTATGTATTTTTCAACTTTTTCTACTCTTGTTCTACTGCCATATGTAATTTTTAATTTTGTAGCAATGAGTGGAATACAAATTGTTTATTCAATACTTTCTGGTGTTGGGGCGTGTGTGGGTCAATATGGTTTAACTGTTGCATATAAATATGCACCTGCAAAGGAGATATCTATTTATAGCTATTTTGGTGTTATATTTTCAGCAATATTTAGTATGGTTATATTTGAAGAATATGCCGACTTCTTGAGTGTAATTGGATATTTGATTATATTTGGAGGGTCTTTATTTATGTTTTTAGATAAGATATACTGCTCCAAAACATATGAAAAAGCATTGGAATCGTAAACTATTATAATAAAAATAATCCTAGTCAATGGATTTGTAAGTTGTACTTTATTGAATAGAACTTAAAAAAACTGCCGTTGCACACAGGATGGTGAGCCGTATCATAAATAAGTACAGTTTTTAAATTGCATATCTTCATCCAAAAACAAAAGCCCAGTTGCTAATATGAAACTGGGCTTTTATTTTGATAATATTAGAGGCTTACGGACATATATCACTTGGATATATCTATTCTCAATTTTAATAATATCTAAGTAATGATTACTTATACAAAATCATAAGGTAATACTAAAAAGTAGTTGACAATAGTTCGGGCATGAACTATACTTGAATCAAAGTTCGGATCCGAACTAATTATAAAAGCTAATTATAGGATTTATTATGATTCAGGAGGTTTATTATGAAGGCAGCTATCGTATATTTTTCAGGCACTGGCAATACATTTAGAGTAGGTGAAGTTTTTAAAGCATATTTAGAAACTATCGATTATGAAGTGGAAATGATCGACATTACTAAACATAGTAGCGATCTTAAGGGGTATGACTTATTTGTGGTGGGTACACCAACTCAAAATAGTACATCTACGTTCAATATGCATGATTTTATTGGAAAGCATATTTCTAAGAAGAATAATCCTAATGCTCGATTTATCACCTATGTAACTCACAGCTGGGGGACCGCATTTGGGCACTTGACTCTTAAAGATTTTGCAAGAAAAAAAGGATTTAAAGTTGTTGGAGCTAGAGCATTTATAGCACCTAATAATTGGTATATGTATAGAAAAGATGAACCTAAGTTCAGTGACAACGAAGTAAAGCAGGCTCTACAGAATATTCATAAAGGTGTTTGGAGTTTAATGGATTCTTACGTAAAAGGATCAGTTCAAATTGATGAACGCCCAACACTCAAAAAAAACTTAGCATATACGAAAGCGAAACTGATGAGCAGTAGTACAATGGTGTCAAGACTTGCTAAATTCATGATGAAAGTGGATGCTGACAAGTGCACGAAATGCAAAGTGTGCGTTAAACAATGCCCAGGTGAAAATATTTCTTTAAGAGATGGGAAGATTGAATTTTCAAATCAATGTTTAGCATGTGGTCGTTGTATTCATGTTTGTCCTAAAAATGCATACATGGTTTCAGGTGAAAAATTCGAACAATATGAAGGAATCAAAAAACCAATAATGGAGCAGCTGGAATTATAAGTATTACTTCAAGGTACTCTCCTGACAGCCGTTGACAATTATTTTTATTTCACATAAAATAAAGACAAATTCATTATTGAATTGTTTTAGTTACGAATAGTTTAGGGAGGTACTCTATGAATGATATATTGAGAAGGTTTATGAGCATATTTGAACATATAACTAATAATCTGAATAACGGACTGTTAGCTGAAAATATTAATATGAAATGTCCTCAAATGCTAATACTGGACTTTGTTATAACAAAAGGTGGAAAAGTCACTATTAAGGATATTGTTACTCAGATGGAGAAGAAAAAATCCACCGTTACAGAAAATGTCAATTCACTAGAAAAAAAGGGATTCTTAGTAAAATATCAATCAGAAGAGGACAGAAGAGTCTATTATGTAGAATCAACTGACAAAGCTGATGATCTTATGGACAGAGCAAACATTGTTTGGAACTCTTTAAATGAGCATGTGCAGAATGGATTTTCAGAAGAAGAGAAGCATCAACTATATAACTTATTAGACCGCACTCTTGAAAATATTATTTCTGATGAATAATTGAAATGCAAATTCACAAATATACAAGAGTAACGAGGATAAATAGATTCTGTTAATTTTGTAAAATAAATTTTATTCTAGTATATGTAGGGCTATCTCATTTAGGTATTGAGGTTGCCCTTATTTTATGTGTGATGAGTCCACATATCATGAAGAAGAAATCCGCAGTTACATTGGTTACTATGGACTGTATCTAATGTTCATCATAACAATGAGAAAAGACCACTTGCAAGTGGTCTTTTCTTTTTCACATTTAGAATTCATATGTTGCTTTACATTTACTATCCACGATTCAAATACTCATTTACGTCAGCAATGATACCTGATACATCGGAGTCCATTACCATTTTATAAACACTTGCAGTATCTGCTGCTGGAACTGCATTTGGAACATCAAATCCCATCATTTCAACTGTTTCTTTGATAAAGAATGGACTTACAGCGTTCACTCTCACACCATTGAACTGTTCAACGTTAATTGCACGAATGTAGCCTTCAAGGCCAACATTTGCCATTGTGATTGAAGAAGCACCTGGCATATAAGTGTGACTTGCAGTACCTGTAGTAACAATAATAAAGCCATTTTCTTTAACAGAATGTATACCATATCTTATAAGATCAATTTGACCTCTTAATTTACTATTGATAGCAAGATCAAGGTCTTCATCGCTTTGAATTTGGAAAGGTGCCATTTTACCATCACCAGCTGTTGAAATAATACCATCAACTGGACCGATATCTTCAAACATTTTTTTTATAGAATCTTTGCTTTCTATATCTACTTGATAATCACCCGTTGATCTACCAACTGCAATAACCTCATGCTCTTTTCTTAATAATGAAACGAGTGCACTTCCAAGTGTTCCTGTTCCGCCAACTACTAAAATTTTCATATTATATCATCCTTTTCTTTTATAATTTTTTGTTTTTATAATTAAAACTTTGTCTGGTTAAGCCACTTCAATATTCTGCTTACTAGTTCTGAAGATTGATCTTCTTGTAAGAAGTGTGAGGCATCCGTCACTGTAATATGAGGTTGCCCTTTTGCACCAGGAAAGTTTTGTTGAAATAATTTGTCGTATCCTTGATCTGCAAGGAATGGGTCTTTATCACTAAACAGTGTTAACACAGGATTTGTCCATTGCTTTAATTTTTGCCAATCCTCATAAGCTTTATCTAAATCTGAAACAACAATTTCAGGCATTTTACGTGGTCCTGCGTAATAATCTGGTGTCGGGAATGGTGCATCATATGCTTCCATTTCATCTTTTGAAAGGTTTTTAGTTGTTAATAACTGCATAATTTTACCGATTTCAAGTTTCTTAGAACGACTGAAGTAGCCAGCCCAGTTAGCATAATTCATTTTCTTTTCAAGACTTTCAATCGTTGGGTTCAAACTTGTTGAGCGAATGACTTTTAACATCGTAGGAGTGATCCATCTTTCGAAGCCTTTTGACTCAGCAAGTGCTGTGTTAGCAACCACTAATCTATCTAACCATTCTGGGTTGTTTGCTAAAACACGAAGACCAATCATACCACCCCAGTCTTGCATAAACGCTGCTGCATGTTTAATGCCCAGTTTTTCTATAAAAGTCGACATCCATTTTACATGGGCGCTGTACGAGTGGTCACGGGAGTGAGTTGGCTTATCAGATTTACCAAAGCCAATTAAATCAGGGGCGATAACACGGTAGCCTTCATTGACTAATTGAGGAATCATATGTCTGTATAGATAACTCCAGGAAGGTTGCCCATGGAATAAGAAGATGACTTTATTATTTTTATCCCCTTCATCTACATAGTGCATATTAACGCCGCCCACATCCATATAGTTTGGTTTGAATGGATAGTCTTTTAAATTTGAAAAACGATGCTCAGGTGTCTTTAATATTTTTTGAATCATTGCATTGCTCCTTTCATCTAAAAAAATAGATCGTTGTTTTGATAAACTTAGTATAGTACTTAAAATTGAAAATGAATAGTACTGTAATTAATCTGACATACTACGGAAAAAAGTAGTAATATTGATTTTGCTGGGTTATATGGATTAAAAAAGTTTTAACTTTTTTTAGGGTTACTTCAATTGTTCGCTGATTGATTGCTGATTCATGTTATATTGTTCAAAGGTTTTACCTCTATAGGCATAGGCATTTTGCGGACAAATATGCATACATCTACTACATGCTGAACAATTTTTTGAGAATCTAATGTTACCATCTATCAAGGCGATATTTTTGTTTGGACATTTCTTAACACAAACAAGACATCTGGTACATTTGTCCCCATCTACCGAAAGTGTTTTAGCAGAAAACTGGTTGATAAATGCCTTTCTAGATAGTGCAGATATCAGTTTGGCTTGCTGTTTTTTAAAGGTTGATTTTTTTTCGATACGAATATAACCATTGAGACAAGCATCCATTAATCCCTTGACATCAATCGTTATTTTTTCATATAAACGACGTATTTCAACTTCATTCTGCTTTGGCTGCACTTTTTCGTTATAGACATAGAAGTTACTTGGTGCTAAAAAGGATTGTGCACCTATAACTCGAAATCCAAGTTTTGTAATAAATTCTTGAAGGGTTAGATGGCCATAAGAATGTCCCCAACCGTGTGTCACATACGTAATGAATTGGGCTTTAGGGTTATTTGTTTTATTAACATACATTTGAATAAAATCATTCATATTTCTCGATGAAGTCATTGTGTATGTTGGCGTACCTGCTATCAATAGATCATAGTTGCTTAGTGATTGTCGGTGAGTAGAGATGTCTATCATATCAACTTCGTTATGCTTCTTTTCTAATAAATAGTCTTTAAACACTTCGCCTACTCTCTTTGTATTACCTGTACCTGAAAAATAAAGTAGAGCTGTTTTCATAGTATCTTCCCCTTTATATTTTACTAGTGACCATAAGCTTCACCTAAGTTTGTATTATTAGATTTCCGAATCAAATTATTGATAAATAGCATTGGAATGAGCCATTCAAATAACATAGGTGGTGTGTAAATGAAGACATTCACACCAATTGCAAGAATGATGATTGCAATTGAAACAAAACGATGATGTTGTTTTGGTAGCTTATCTATAAACCATACTGAAAAGTTAAATATTGCATACCATATTACTCCCCATGTTATAGAATGAGCAAATATTATACTTATGACGATTGTATGAGCATGTAATATCTGTATAATCTTTTTATCTTTAGGAAAAATAAAAGAATAAAAAATGTTGGTGATCATACCATTGCGAATATCAATGGAAATGATTATGGCAACAATCCACTGTAATAAACTCCAGTCTACTTGTTTTTTTAAACCAAAGATTATCAAGTATAGTGGTACGATTAACAATGAAATTTTTTTCATATTTAAAACTCCTTACTTTTTTAATATAACCGCCAATTGAGTTAGCGGTATTGACAAGGGTTATGTTTTCAACTAAATTATAGTTAAAGATGTTGAAAAATAAAAGTACTACAATATTTATGATATACTATGTTTTTGAGTAGTAATGTTGAAAATAAAGGAGTTGGACTGAATGAATAAAGACTTACTAGAGATTAAATGTAAT
This sequence comes from Anaeromicrobium sediminis, assembly GCF_002270055.1. Lineage (NCBI taxonomy): Bacteria > Bacillati > Bacillota > Clostridia > Peptostreptococcales > Thermotaleaceae > Anaeromicrobium > Anaeromicrobium sediminis. The sequence goes on from NZ_NIBG01000003.1 coordinate 229,464, forward strand.
GTTGGTATAGCAAATGTTGTGATGCAGGGTAAGTGGAAATTTGCAATAATTCATTTCTTATCACAAAAAACGATGAGATTTGGAGAGCTTCACAGAGCATTACCAAATATTCGACAAGGGTATTTGACTCAGAAGTTAAGAGAGCTTGAGAATTATGGTCTAGTGCATCGAGAGGTGTACAAGGAGGTTCCACCAAGAGTAGAATATTCTCTTACTGATATTGGTCGTGAGTTTTTACCTGTTACCCAAGCAATGGAGAAGTGGGGGAAGAAGTACAACGAGCTTTTACGCGAAACATTTGAAGAAAAAGGTTCTGAATAGAACATACGATGATTAAGTAAGAAATAGTCAGCCTTTACTGAAAGGCTGACTATTTTTTTGTCATTATGATATCAACTTAATTTAATACTTGTATAATCATTGGCATAGAAAGTATAGAGCAAAAAAATGAAACTTTTTCAAATGAGCAATACTACTAATTTCAACAATACTCTTTTTTAACGTACTATATATGAAAAATTATAGTACTTGTTAATAACGGTTAATCAAAGTACAATCTACTTGTAAAGGTTGAGGCACATCAGCGGATTGCCTTAAGCATCAAAATAAGTTGTTAAAACTTGTTAATGAATAACCCAGGAGGTATTCAAATGAAGTCATTATATGAAAAGACCTTGCTAGGTGGCAGTGAGGTAAGAAAACTGAAGCAGAAGTGGTTGGTAACAGGTAAGAAAAATATAACTCACCAATAGGATAATCGAAACAGTATGAATAAATGGGAGGTTTACAATGAGTAAAGTAGTAGAATATTTAAACAATAACAAAGTAGGTCAATTCGCAACAATTAAAGATGGGCAGGTCGTTATGAGACCATTTCATTTTCTATGTGAAAAGGACGGTAAATTCATATTTGGTACGGCCAACGACAAAGAAGTCTACAAAGAACTAAAAGAAAATCCGACAGCAGCTTTCGCTGTTATGGGGGATAACATGCAGTGGGTAAGACTGAGAGGCAAAGTACAGTTTTCTGACAACCAAGAGCTTAAAAACGAGATGTTTGAAATTGAGCCTCTACTAGCTACAGTTTACCAAACACCTGACAATCCAAGATTTGAACTGTTCTGTATTTACGATGGTGTAGCATCACTTCACGGCGGAATGGGGAACGTGATAGAGGAAATTAAATTCTAAAGATATGTAGATTGCAATGTAATAGATGAGCAATACATTAAAGAATGAAATTGAAAAGAAAGTAATAAAAGTGGTTAGCTATAAAATTCAGCTGACCACTTTTTCCTATTTAATTCTTATTTTGTGTTTTCTCATATTACATCTCCCTTATTAAAATAAGTTGTTATTGAAAAATACTTTATGTGATTTGACTACAAAATGAAAATTTTACTTAAGTTATGGACATCTTATTGACATAGAATATGTTTTCAAATATATTATAGTTATTAGGAATGTATGTTAATAGTACTATAATATTTATGATATACTACGCTTTCTCGTAGAAATACTGAAAATAAAGGAGTTTATAATTATGAATAAAGATTTACTTAAAATGGGTTGTAGTGTGGGAATTGCCAATGTGGTTATGCAAGGCAAATGGAAATTCGCTATAATTCATTTTCTTTCAGAAGATACAATGAGATTTGGAGAACTTTGCAGAGCTCTACCTAATATCCGACAAGGATATTTAACACAACAATTAAGAGAGCTTGAGAAAGACGGACTTGTACATCGAGAAGTGTATAAACAAGTTCCTCCTAAAGTTGAATACTCACTAACTGAAATAGGACGTGAGTTTTTGTCAGTGACAAAAGCTATGGACGAATGGGGTAAAAAGTATATTAAATTGCTAGAAAAGACGTTTGATGGAAAAGATGAGTAATGATTCTTGTTATAATGGAGAATTGTCTGTTAGGTATGGTATTGATGCTGGAAAGAATCTTATAAATGAAGATCATCAAGCATCTTATGACAAAGTTGATGGCTCATAATCATTGCTAAGAAGAGTAGATTCTTTAGTAAACTTAATCCGAACATATTCTATTTGTTTCCAGTGATAGGGTACTGTGGTTTTTATTTCTATGCTTAACAAAACAGCAGTTAAGATAGGTACGGTGAAGCGTATTATAAGTAACTGCGGTGTAGCTTGCCATTAAGTTATATAAATAGATAAATACATTGATATAGCAAATAAAAAAGATGATTCAAGCAATCATCTTTTTTATTAGTCTTTTATTAGTGCAATTTATTATCAAAAATGTTACTTTTATGTTTGTTAGTTTTCACAATATTACTAAAACAAATTTCTTACTGTTAGCTGGAAGATAGAAAGAGATTTACTTTTTCTTTAATTTAAACCTTTATCAAAAACTATAGGAGTAATAGTTTAATTAGTTATTCTTACCTGAGGAAGTTAAGATTTAGTAATTGGAGTTATTACTATTGCAATAGGAGCAGTTCCAACAGTTATATTAGTAACAGAGTTATCTAATACTTTTATCTTTGATACATTATTAGAACCACAATTAGCAATATAAGCAAATTTTCCATCTGGACTTATTTCTATTGCACAAGGGTTGCTTCCAACACATATAGTAGCAACTACAGNAGAGTTATCTAATACTTTTATCTTTGATACATTATTAGAACCACAATTAGCAATATAAGCAAATTTTCCATCTGGACTTATTTCTATTGCACAAGGGTTGCTTCCAACACATATAGTAGCAACTACAGAATTATCTGATACATTTATCTTTGATACATTATTAGAACCACAATTAACAACATATACAAATTTTCCATCTGGAGTTATTCCTATTGCACGAGGATTACATCCAACACATATAGTAGCAACTACAGAGTTAGCTGATATATTTATCTTTGATACATTATTTGAACCATAATTAGCAGCATAAGCAAATTTTCCATCTGGAGTTATTCCTATTGCACGAGGATTACATTCAACAGTTATATTAGTAACTGAATCATCTGACATTTTAATCTTTGATACATCATTTGAATCAAAATTAGTTATTATAATCTGAGGAAGTATAGGTTTTGCTGGAGTTATGGCTATTCCTGTAGGACCATTTCCAACAGTGATAGTATCAATTACTGTATTATCTGATATTCTTATTACTGATACACTGGCATCGCGAAAATTCGTAACATAAGCAAACTCTCCATTTGGAGTTATTGCTNCATAATTAGCAGCATAAGCAAATTTTCCATCTGGAGTTATTCCTATTGCACGAGGATTACATTCAACAGTTATATTAGTAACTGAATCATCTGACATTTTAATCTTTGATACATCATTTGAATCAAAATTAGTTATTATAATCTGAGGAAGTATAGGTTTTGCTGGAGTTATGGCTATTCCTGTAGGACCATTTCCAACAGTGATAGTATCAATTACTGTATTATCTGATATTCTTATTACTGATACACTGGCATCGCGAAAATTCGTAACATAAGCAAACTCTCCATTTGGAGTTATTGCTACTCCTACAGGTCTAGATCTAACAGTGATAGTATCAATCATTCTATTGTCTGATATTCGTATTACTGATACACTGGCATCTAGAAAATTCGTAATATAAGCCAACTCTCCATTTGGAGTTATTGCTATTCCAAATGGTCTATCTACAGAAGTTATAATATCAATTACTCTATTGTCTGATATTCGTATTACTGATACACTGTCATCGCAAAAATTTGTAACATAAGCTAACTCTCCATTTGGAGTTATTGCTACTCCTACAGGATCATTTCCAACAGCGATAGTATCAACCACTCTATTGTCTAATATTCGTATTACTGATACACTGGCATCTAGAAAATTCGTAATATAAGCCAACTCTCCATTTGGAGTTATTGCTATTCCAAATGGTCTATCTACAGAAGTTATAATATCAATTACTCTATTGTCTGATATTCGTATTACTGATACACTGTCATCGCAAAAATTTGTAACATAAGCTAACTCTCCATTTGGAGTTATTGCTACTCCTACAGGATCATTTCCAACAGCGATAGTATCAACCACTCTATTGTCTAATATTCGTATTACTGATACACTGGCATCAAACTCATTGGTAACATATGCAAACTCGCCATTAGGAGTTATTGCTACTCCTACGGGAAAATTTTTAACAGAGATAGTATCAACCACTGTATTGTCTGATATTCGTATTACTGATACAGTGTCATCACACTGATTCGCAACATATGCAAACTCGCCATTTGGAGTTATTGCTATTCCAAATGGATCATTTCCAACAGTGATAGTATCAACCACTGCATTGTCTGATATTCGTATTACTGATACACTGGCATTAAACTCATTGGTAACATATACAAACTCTCCATTTGGAGTTATTGCTATTTCAGAGGGACCATCTTCCACTGCTATAATATCAACCACTGTGTTGTCTAATGTTCGTACTACCGACACAGTGTTATCAAACTGATTGGCAACATAAGCAAATTGTTGAACTGCCATTATAATTCTCCTTTCCAGAACAAACAAGATTATATAATCATAAAATATTGATTTTTATTTTTAATACTATAGTATATTTATTAATACATTAAAATGATTCAAAATGTTAAACTTAGATATGGGACATGTATGTAGTGGAATCTTCGAGAATAATTACTGAGTATTCTAATCCATAAGGACTTGAGGGAGATTCTTTTAAAATAAAGGATAGTAATCTATAGATAGATTACTATCCTTTATTTTTTATAGCTATATGTGAAATGTTGGAGCATTAATAAGATTACTTGCTTAAAATATGCATTTAAAATAAAAAATGAGAAAATATGCAAAGAAATGACCATAGAATATATTTATCTAAATGATTATTGGCATTTGACAAAAACCAAAATTGGAGTATAATGTAATTAGCAAATGCCAATAATAAAATCGGAGGGATACAAATGCATATAGAAAAAGAAAAACCACAAGAAGGAACAAATATTAAAAAGGTTGTTGCTATTATGAGTGGAAAAGGAGGCGTGGGAAAGTCTTCAGTTACTTCTTTAATGGCAGTATCTTTACAAAATAAAGGGTATAAAGTGGGAATATTGGATGCTGATATTACAGGACCAAGTATTCCTAAAGTATTTGGAATAGGTGAAAAAAGAGCCATTGCAATTAATCAAGTAATTCAACCAGTAGAAACAACAACAGGTATAAAAGTGATTTCTGTTAATTTAATGATTGACCAAGAAGATGCACCAGTAGTATGGCGAGGACCTTTAATTGGGTCTATGGTAAAACAATTTTATACAGATGTAGCCTGGGAAGAGTTAGATTATCTTTTAATTGATTTACCTCCAGGGACAGGAGATGTTCCCCTAACAATCATGCAGTCATTACCAGTTGATGGTATAGTGGTAGTTTCTTCTCCTCAGGATTTAGTACAATTAATCGTAAAAAAATCTGTAAATATGGCTAAGATGATGGCTACTCCTATTTATGGACTTGTAGAAAATATGAGCTATTTTGAGTGTCCAGACTGTAATAAGAAACATTACTTATTTGGAGAAAGCAAAATTGAAGAAGTTGCAAAGGATATGGATATACACGTATTAGAAAAGCTTCCTATTAATCAAGACTTTGTAACCTTATGTGATGAGGGAAGAGTAGAAGTATTTGGTAAAACATATTTTGGACTATGTGAAAACTTAGCGGAAAAATTAGAAGAAAGAATAGGGGGAATTGAATAATGAAAATAGCTATTACATGTGTTAAAAAAGATAAAGATTCAATGATAGATGAAAGATTTGGAAGGTGTAATTATTTCACAATCTATGATACAGAAAGCAAATCCTTTGAACATGTTGAAAATAAAGGTGTAACTTCTGCACAAGGAGCTGGGATTGCTGCAGGACAACAACTACTTGATCATGGAGTAGAGGCTCTTATAACAGGTCATGTGGGACCAAATGCAATGAAAATATTACAAAGTGGTAATGTATCTATTTATAAATGTAGCGGAAAAAACATTAAAGAAGAAATAGATTTATTATTAGACAATAAGTTAGAAAATATAAATAATGCAGTTCCTCCTCATTCTGGAATGAGAAACAGACATGGAAGGGCATAGAAAATGAAAATTGCAGTGTTAAGTGGAAAGGGCGGAACAGGAAAAACTACCATTTCTACCAACTTAGCTAAAGCAATGGGATGGAATTATGTGGACTGTGATGTGGAAGAACCAAATGGATTTATATTTTTAAATCCCAAGGTTATAAAAACTGAACAAGTCAGTATACCTGTCCCTGAAATCGACCCATCTAAGTGCATAGGATGCCAAAAATGTGTAAACATATGTCAGTTTAATGCTTTGGCATGGGCAAATAAGGATGTTTTATTATTTGACAAATTATGTCATGGATGTGGAGCATGCAGCTTAGTTTGTGGATATGGTGCCATTTCTGAAGTAGATAGAGAAATTGGTCATATTGATGTAGGAAATGATGAACAAATAACATGTATGAGAGGAACTTTAAATATTGGAGAACCTATGGCCGTTCCAATCATTCGTGATTTAAAGAAAATGATTGGAAATGAAAAAACCATTATAGATTGTTCTCCAGGAAGTACATGTTCTGTAGTAGCTGCCATTGAAGGGGTAGATTATGCTGTTTTAGTAACGGAACCTACAGCATTTGGCCTTCATGATTTAAAAATTGCTATAGAACTCGTAAGAACTATGAATATTCCATTTGGAATTATCATAAACAGAGGAAGCCATGAAAAAGATCTAATAGAAGAACATTGTGAAAAAGAAAAAATAAATATAATAGGAAAAGTAATGTTTGATAAAGATGTTGCTGTACTGTATTCAAAAGGTAAATTACTTGTAGAACATGAGAAATATAAGGAACTATTTTTACACATAGGAAAAAAAGTAGAGGGGGAAATAGCATGCAGCTTGTTGTAATAAGTGGAAAAGGCGGTACGGGTAAAACTACTGTTGCAGCTTCCTTTGCATATTTGAATAAAGAAAGTATTAAAGTTGATTGTGATGTGGATGCCTCTAATCTTAATATTGTTCTACAAGGAGAGAATATAGCTTCTTCTCAATTTATTGGGGCTAAAATTGCTAAGATAGATAAAAACAAATGTATAGAATGTGGAAAATGCAGTGAGGTATGTAGATTTGGTGCAATAAAGAATAACAAAATTATAGAACTTAAATGTGAAGGATGTGCCGCATGTAAGGCAGTTTGTCCTGTGGATGCAATTACTTTAGAAGATGAAGTTACAGGAGAAACTATCATTACTAAAACGGATGCAGGCATATTATCTAGGGCAGAAATGGTTGTTGGAGCTGAAGGCTCTGGAAAATTAGTTACTGAGGTTAGAAAAAATGCTATGGAGTACCGAAAAAACAATGAATTAATGATCCTTGACGGTACCCCAGGGATTGGATGTGCAGTGATGGCTTCTATCACAGGATGTGACGTTGCTTTAATAGTAATAGAGCCAACTCAATCTGGACTGAATGATTTTAAGAGAATTCTTTCTTTAATTGATCATTTTGGAGTAAAACCTCTTGCTTGCATAAATAAATATGATATTAATGAAGATATGACTTTAGAAATACAAAAATATTGTGAGAATGAATCAGTTGAAGTTTTAGGGAAAATTCCATTTGACCCTATTGTTCAAAAGGCGGTTAATGAATTAAAGCCTGTTATCTGTTATGAAGATAGTATTGCAGGAAAAGAAATTAAAAATATATGGGAAAACATTTATAAAAAATATAAGGAGGGTATATTATGAAGATAGCAATTGCAAAGGATGGAAATATGGTATCAGGTCACTTTGGCCACTGTGAAGGGTTTGAAGTATTTAATGTGGATGGAAAAGAAATTAAAGGTAGAGAGTTTTTACAAAACCCAGGACATAAACCTGGATTTTTACCAAGATATTTAGGTGAAAAGGGAATGGATGTTATTATTGCTGGTGGCATGGGTGCTACTGCTCAAGAACTATTTGCAGAAAATGGAGTTAATGTGGTAGTTGGAGCATCTGGAAATTTAGAAGATGTAATTAAAAGATACTTAGATGGTGAAGTTAAATCAACAGGAAGTGTATGTACAGAACATGCACATGAAGGAGAATGCGGTCATTAAGAGATAGGGACTATATAGTCCCTATTTGTGTATGGAGGCGTTATAATGAAAAATAAGTTTGAAATTATTCAAGATTTACTAAATGAAAAACAAATTCATATGACCAATCAAAGAAGAGAAATAATTGAAATCTTTTTAAATCATACAGGACATTTTAGAGCAGAAGAGATCCACCAATTGGTAAAAAATAAAAAAATTGGTTTAGCCACCGTATATAGAACCATAGAAATTTTAAAAAACAATGACATAATAGAAGAAATCTATGTTGGAAAAAACAGATATTACGAATTGAAATTGTTTAGTGAAAAGCGTTTGCATATTCATTTTCAATGTGATAAATGCTGTAAAATCTATGATTATGATAAAACTAATGTGATTTTAGATTTGATTAATTTAAGAAATCTAGTGGAAGATGAATATAAAGTGGAAGTAAATAATCTTAAGATGATATTAAATGGTACTTGTGAAAATTGTAGGGAGGGAACATAATGCCTAGACCCACAAAGCTAAGAAAAATTGCTTTTATGCCTGAAAATAGATATTTTGTTCCTGTAGGAAAATCAAAATGTTCCATAGAAGAAATACAATTAAAGCTTGAAGAAGTAGAAGCTATGCGCCTAAAGGATATAGAAAAATTGTCTCAAGAGGAATGTGCAAAAGAGATGCAGGTCTCAAGACAGACATTCCAGCTTATTTTAGATGAAGCTAGAAGAAAGGTAGCTCAGGCTATAACTAATGGAATGGCTATCCATATTCAAGGTGGAAATTATACAATGAATATTTGCAAATATGAATGTGAAAATTGTGGAAATAACTTTGATGAAGCTTATGAAAAGGAAGAGCATGTATGTCCTAAATGTGGTTCAAATGACGTTTTATGCGTTATTACTAAGAGATGTTGTATGAAAGGGAATAGAAAGCCTTGGTGTAAGAAGTTTGATGACGATGGTTCTTAAATGGAAGGGGCATATTTTTACAATACTTATATATTTTTAATTAAGACATGGCTTGCCATGTCTTTTATTTTTGGTTAAATGATATATTTTCACTAAATAGTAAATAATCTATTATAGAGTACAAGTTATTAAATGAGGAGATGATTTCTATGAAGAAATATTTTGTGATACTTCTACTCTTATTAACTCTTGGAATATGGAATATAGCTTATTGTCAGGAGTCAATGATGGTTAGATTTAATGGACAGGAAGTAAATCTTTCTACGCCTATTTTAGTAGAGGAAAATGCAACCTTAATTCCAATTAGGAATGTTTTTGAAGCTGCTGGAGCTCAGGTAAAATGGAATTCTTCTGATCAGTCTATTTTAGTCACAAAAAGTGAGGAAAATATATGGTTACAAGTTAATAGTCAAAAGGCAAAAATAGGTGAAAGAGAAATACTCCTTGATGTTCCTGTAAAAATAGTAAATGGAAATGCAGTTCTGCCCCTAACTTTTATAAGTGAAGTGTTTTCTCTAAAGTATGAAGTAGATAAAGAGAATAATACGATTATTATATACGATTCTATCTGTGGCTTTCCCCTCACTGGAAAAGCTAATATTTTAGTAGAACCAAAATCGGGATTAATTTTGTTAGAACACAATGCCCATGAAAAATTAAAAGTGGGAAATGTAGCTAAGATTATGAACTTACTTTTGATTTTTGAAGCAATAGAGAATAAAGAAATTGCACTAGATGATGTGGTAACAATTAGTGAAGAAGCTTCTAAAGGTCAAGGGGCCCAACTTTTCATGGAAACTGGTGATAAGGAAACAGTAGAAACTTTAGTAAAGTCTATTACTATGATGGGGGCCAATGATTCGGCTATAGCCATGGCAGAACATATAGCAGGAAGTAAAGAAGAGTTTCTTGTATTGATGAATAAAAAAGCTAAAGATCTAGGAATGAAAGATACTCATTTTGCCAATGTGGTAGGATTTGATTTTGAAGATCAATTTACATCAGCCTATGATATAGGCATTATGGCAAGAGAGTTAATCGTGAAATATCCTAAAATATTTGAATTCACATCTATGAAGAAAGAAAAAATTACACGCAAGTCAAAAGAATTAGGAGAACTTACTTTTTATTTACAGAATTTGAATAGATTATTAAATTCATATGAGGGTGCTACAGGACTAATAACAGGATATAGTGCAGGTGCAGACTACTGTATGGTTGGAACTGCAGAGAGAGAAGGATTTCAATTAATTGCAGTCACATTGGGAACTTCCAAGTCTAAAATTCGTTTTGAAGAAACTAGGCATATGTTGGATTATGGATTTGAAAACTATGATGTACTTAGAATGAATTTAAAATAAAGCTACTATCTATTCAAAGGATAGAATATATTATAAAGGAGATTTGTTAAATGAAGAGGAAGTAACTTATATGTTGTAATAAAAAAATATAATAAGTATTTTTCATTAATAACTATACTACTTGCCATTAAGAGAGTAGTATAGTTATTGTATAATGGAGGTTTGAATATGAAGCTAAAGAGAATAAATCATATTACTTTTTCAGTATCAGATTTAGAGAAATCCGTTGAATTTTATAAAAAAGTCTTTGGAGCAGAATTATTAGTTGAGGGAGAGAATCTTGCATACTTTGATTTTGGTAGTCTATGGATTGCATTAAATGTAGAGAAGGATATTAAAAGGAATGAGATTTATGATTCCTACACCCATATAAGTTTTTCCATTGAGGAAGAGGAATATGATGAAATGTTAGGAAGGCTTAGGGCTTTAAATGTGGATATTAAAGAAGGTAGACCAAGACATGAAGAAGAAGGAAAATCAATATACTTTAGAGATATAGATGGACATTTATTTGAGTTCCATACAAAGGGAAGACAGGACCGAATAAATTTTTATAAGAATAATAGAAAAGAATTAAAATTCTTCGATTAGATTCTTTATAAAAGTCTAATAAATATATTTAACTAATATTATACTCCCAATAGTTGAGACTATAGGTGAGTATTTTTTTTATAACTTAAATGGTAAAATATGTATATAGTCGTGATGATTAATATATTTAGTATGGATATTACACATTAAGGTAAATATACATATAGAAGTGAACAACGTCAATACAATAACTTAGGAGGAGGTAAGGCAATGGCCTTATTAGATAGAACTATTATACATAAGCATACTAAAATATTAATAGGAATTATTTTTCTATTATCTGTATTAGGAAGTGCTCTTGTAATTTCACGTGTAGTATATAGCTCTAGCATTACTTATGTATATTTGATTTGGAATTTATTATTAGCATGGATATCATTAATAGTGTCACTGTTATTAGCTTTCATATATGAAAAACGCAGAAAAGGTGATGGGAATATATTAGGTTTTCTTTTAGGGGGAGTATGGCTGGTATTTTATCCAAATGCACCCTATATGATTACAGATCTTGTTCATATAAGTAAAATTAATTTTTATAAAAGCGGTGGCGTCAATACAAATTTAAATATATGGTTTGACTTTCTATTAAATTTGATATTTATTTCAGTTGGATTTTTAGTAGGATTCATTTCATTATATATAGTTCATAGATTAGTAGAGAGGAGACTCGGTAAGTTTACAGGATGGATATATGTATTAGGAGTTCAGTTCATATCTAGCTATGGTATTTATCTTGGTAGATTTCCAAGATTAAATAGCTGGCATATTGTAACAGATCCATTATCCGTTGTAAGGTCTATAATACAAACTTTAAATATGGAAACTGTTATGTTTACTAGTATGTTTAGTATATTTTTAATTTTGACTTACATAGTACTTTATTACTTAACATATATTAGTGTTGACAATAGATGACAATATAATTGGATTTAATTACATGCTCTCAGTGGATATACCCATAGGAGAGTATATTTTTCAAAGAAAAAGTACCAGTTAATTATATTGTTGTTTCTATGAAAATGATTCATTACAAAATTTAATTATTAAGGAGGTAGTATGAGTAAAGAAAGATTATCAAGAGGTATTAAAACAATAGTTTGGGTTAATAGTATTGCTGCAGTTATTACTTCTATTTTTTGGATACTAGTAATGTTTAAAATTTTTATACAACAAAACAATGATATTGCAATGGATATGGCATCTAAGGCATCTACTTTGGGATTTTTAATTTCAGATTTAGTATTGGCGGTACCCATATTAATAATTAGTATACCAGGTCTTTTAAAATTAAGGTCCTGGGGATGGACCTTTGGTCAGATGGCAAATATATTATGGATATATTCCTTAACTTCATTATGGGCTCGTGATATATATACGGGTGTACTAACTCCTGGTGATATTATATTTCTTCCATTTGCCTTCTTTTCAATATGGTCAATTAATTACCTATGGCGTAATAGAAGAAGATTTAACATTTCGTAAATGCTAGGAGAAACATATTTTGAATTAATCATAAGAAGAAACTAGGGAGAACTTTCTATAAAATGTACATAAGTAAAGGGGAAATTATTGTGGATTTAAGTTTACAAGATTTAGATGAAATATTGTATAATAATATGAAAAAGCGGTGGCAATTCACTGATGGTGATTGTGACATTTTAGTAAGAGGTGATAGTGTATTACCAAATATAAAATATTTAGAATTAGCTAGAGTAATTATTTCAGATATAGACATGTATAAGAATATGGCAATAGATTTTATGGAAACTTTTTTGAACATAAGTGGTAAATGGTATTTATTTGAAACTAACTTTGGATGTATTATTAATGAAAATAAGTATGAATTTAGTATGACATTTTCATATGAAGATGATAAGTATGTTAATACATATTTTGTAGTTTATTTTAGAAGTCAGATTATTGAACCTAGATATAAGGGAACAAAGGCAGTGGGTCTAGAAATAGGGTTTTACTAAAATGTAATTTAAGATTGAGAGTGAACTAATTAAATAATAATACTTTATTTGTTGAGGTGAATAGTGGGATGAACTATGAAATTAAGAGGATGACAAAAGATGATTGGGAACAAGTGAGTCGTATTTATTATGAAGGAATTAAAACGGGAAATGCAACCTTTCAAAGTGAGGTGCCAACCTGGGAAGAATGGGATAAAAGTCATCTGGACAGTTGTAGATTTATTGCTAAATTAGATAATAAAATATTAGGATGGATAGCACTCAGCCCCACTAGTAGTAGATGGGTCTATCGTGGGGTAGTAGAAGTGAGTGTATATATAGACTTAGAACATAGGGGGCATGGAATTGGCTATAGGTTATTAAACACTGTAATAGAAGAATCGGAAAAGGAAGACATATGGACTATTCAAGCTGGAATTCTTGAAGAAAATTATGCAAGCATCATGTTACATGAAAAATGTGGGTTTAGGATGCTTGGACTTAGAGAAAAGATAGGTAAATCACAAAATGGCCTTTGGAGAAATGTAGTGTTTCTAGAGAGACGTAGTAAAGTAGTTGGAATAGATTAGATAATAATTGGGAGGGAATAAAATGAGTGAAGAAAAGAAATTATATATCCTTTGGACTAATGCTGATGTAATTACATCTGAAAAAATGGTTATGATGTACGGTATAAACAGTAAGCTACAAAATTGGTGGGATCATGTGACAATAATAATATGGGGAGCAACGGCAAAACTAGCAGCAGAAAATGAAGGCATACAGGAAAAAATTAAACAGGCAATCAATATTGGAGTTAAAGTCTCAGCATGTAAAGCTTGTGCAGATCAGTTAGGTGTATCACAAGAGTTAGAAGATTTAGGGGTAGAGATAAAATATTGGGGAGAAGGATTAACTGGTATACTAAAAGACAATGAAAGGTTATTAACTATATAGTAGATTTATTAGAAAATACTCCATTTGAATTCAATTGGAGTATATTTTTTAAAAAGTCAATGGTAAAATATGTATAATGGAATGTGAAATATAGATTGATAGTAGGATTGGAGTGTTTCAAATGGCTAGAATTGAACCTAGAGAATTTTTAAAGAATAATATTAAAATTATAGTTAGAAGTGCAGAAATAAATGATGCTAATGACTTAATCAATATAGTTCCCATAATTGATAGGGAGACTGATTATATGATTAGAATAGAGGGTGAATTTAAATGTACATTAGAAGAAGAAGAAAGTATTATAAAAAGAAAATTAGAGAGTAAAAATGATTTGTTTTTAGTAGCTACAATTAATGAAAAAATAGTAGGAACATTAGGTCTTAGTGGAAGTAACCTATATAGAAATAAGCATGTATGTGGATTTGGCATGGGAGTATTAAAGGAACATTGGGGGAAGGGGATAGGCAGTAGTTTAATTGGAACTATGATAGATTGGACTAAAGAGAATAGTATAAGAAGGATAGATCTCCAAGTTGTATCTAAAAATCATAAGGCCATAGGGTTATATAAGAAGTTTGGATTTGAAATAGAAGGAACATTAAAGGAAGACCATCGTATAGGGAATGAATATGTGGATTCATATACTATGGCTCGTATTAATGAATAGATATGGGACATTAAGGGGGATTCCATGCAATTAACAATAATTTTTGCTTTAATAATAATTAATATACCTATTTATAAATATTTGTATGACAAATTCTTTTTTGGCATAGAAGATTTTCTAGAATGTATTAGATATTGTTTTATTCCTAATTGGATATCCTTTATTGGAGGCGAATATTGGGATGATATTGCTTCACAAATGAGATTTGGAATGTTCATGTTTTGTTGTGTTGCCATAGTAGGGTTAGAGTATTTAGGAATAAAGATTATCTGGAATATAATTATGTAGAAAAATATTAATAAAGAATTTTACGTTAAATTTCTAGTATTAGGATAAGGATGTGTTTAGTAATGGATAGTATTCTTGGGAAGGGAAAAAATCAATTAGTATGAGTATAAATGCAGAGGATAAAGATAAGACAGATAGTTTTTTAAAAGAAACTATTGAGAATCAGAACATATAAAATGGGGGATAGAATAATGAGTATTAATTTTCAAACTGAGAGATTAGAAATTAGACAATTTAATTTAGATGATGCAGTAGCACTAAATAAGATCTGTAATGAACCATACATATTAAAATGGATGCCTGATTGGGAAGGTGGCATGGATAAAAGAATATGGTGGATAAATTGGGTTAATGAACAGTATCCTTTAGCAACAAAGGAAAAAGCTAGAGTAATGCTTGCCGTAAATCTTAAAGATAGTGGACAGTTAATTGGTATGGTTAGCATAGGCAATAAAGAGGAAGTTAATAATGAGATGGAAATAGCTTATTTTATTTCCCGGGAATATAGTAATAAAGGATATATAAGTGAGGCAGCAAGGGCTATGGCAAAATGGGCATTTAATAATTTAAATCTAGATTATTTAATGGCTATTATGGAGTTAGATAATTACTCTTCACAAAGGGTAGTTGAGAAATGTGGCTTTACTAAGGTTGAAACAAGGATGATATTAAACGAGGGGGAAATAGAAGAAAAACCGTTCTACTATTACAGATTATATCCTGAGGTTAAATAATATTGAATTAAAATGTCACAATATTATGTAAAACTATAATTGCCTGGAGGATATAAATGAAGTTTAGAGATATTTGTGAGAAGGATTTTAAATATATATCATCACTTAATGAACAATTAGGTTATGATTTATCTGAGAGTATGGTGAAGGAACGTATAAAATATATACTAGAAAATACAAAGGATAGAATAATAGTTGCAGAAATCAATAACAAAGTTATTGGATATATCCACGGGTCTCCCTATGAATTATTGTATTATGATAGTGTTATTAACATAGTGGGATTGGTAGTAGATAAAAATTGTCGCAGATTAGGTGTTGGAAAAAAATTAATTAATGAAATTGAATTATGGGCAAGAGAAAATAACTTTAAAGGAATTAGGTTAGTTTCTGGTTGGGATAGGAAAGGTGCCCATGATTTTTATGAAAAATGTGGATTTATTAATAGAAAGGATCAAAAGAACTTTATTAAAATATTTTAATAAGTAAATTGGAAAATATAGTCTATAATTTAGAACTAGGGATTAAATATCTCTAGTTTTTTTGTTCAAAATAAAGAGGTTTACCTGATGTCTAAGTAAGGAATACAATTCCATGACTAGTAAAAATTGACAAAAATAAAACGATGACATATAATTAACATGCGTTGAAAACGATTTCCTAAGATTGTTTTTTAATCTTTGGAAATACCAAATTATACTAGGAGGGATAAAAATGATACAAAATGGTTTTTCGTTTATTTCATTTCTTTTATTATTTGCAGGTGTAGTTATATGGTATGAAAATAAGTATAAAGATAATAATTTCTTTAAATATGTACCTGCTATAATAATTATCTATTTTTCAGTAATGCTAATGTCAACATTCCATGTATGGGAAATGACAGATTCTGTTAAAGCGGCTAGAGGTTCAATTAAAAGTGCAATTTTACCTACTATGATATTTCTAATGCTTTTAAGAGCAGACTTAAGAGATATTTTTAAACTTGGACCTAAGTTAATAGGAACTTTTTTTGCAGCTACTACAAGTATTGTATTGGGATTTGTAATTTCATTTATTTTATTTAAAGGTTATCTTGCTGAAAATGCAGCATTAACTTTTGGGGCACTTGCTGGAAGTTGGATTGGTGGTACACAAAATATGGTTGCTGTTCAACAGGCTCTAGGATTAAATGATGCAGGTATGGGATATACATTACTTATAGATTCAATTGACTATTCTATGTGGATTATGTTTCTTTTAGGATTAGTCCCTTTTGCTTCTAAGTTTAATGCATGGACAAAAACTGATACATCTCAAATAGATGAACTGAATAAAAAATTAAATGTTAAATTTGGGAATATTAGAAAAGAAATTACGTTCCCTGATATGATGTTATTACTAGGGGTAGCCTTTGGTATGGCTTCATGTTCTATGTTTGTAGCAAAATTCCTTCCAACTAATGCAATTTTAACAACTTCTACATGGTCTATTATCATTGTTACATTGGCTGGTGTGATTGCTGCAATGACGCCTTTAGGAAAGATACCTGGTTCTCCTCAACTATCAAATGTTTTATTGTATACGTTAGTTGCATTAATAGCAGCAAATGCAAACTTTGGTGAGCTTACTCAAGCTCCTGCATATATTCTTGCTGGATTTGTAATACTTGTTGTACATGGAGTAATAATGACAGTACTTGCAAAAATCTTTAAGTTAGATTTATTTACTTGTGGTATTGCATCACTTGCTAACATTGGTGGAGTTGCTTCTTCTCCAGTATTAGCAGCAGCCTATAGCCAGTCATTAGTTCCTGTAGCAATACTTATGGCGCTGATAGGGGTAATTGTTGGGACGTTTAGTGGAATCGGTGTTGCAACAATGCTTCAGATGTTATAATTAAAAAAATATTGTATTTACATATGAACTAATAAAAAATGCACCTTGATTAAGGTGCATTTTGTTTGTATATAATGAACTTATCGTAATTTTTTATAACCTTGGGCAAAATATATCTACATGATAGAACCAAGGAGGAACTTTAATGTATGAATCTATAATTGAAAGTATTCGTAGAAAGAAAGTAGGGATTGATCTATTTGACCAACCTTTGAAAGCTGTGGAATTAAAAAAGGGAATATATATTAATGAAACTATGGAGAACTTTTATAATAAGATGCCACCAGAATTTAAATCACAGAAACAGAAGGATATATTCTCAAGCTTGAAATACTGGGGGGATTTTGAAATCCTCAGGCAAATATTTAAATATGCATATAAAAATTTAGGAACCAATATACTAGGTTCATCTATGATTGTATCTTTACCCTATGATCTTAAGGAAGATAAATTGGGAGAAGTTTGGATGCGAATGATTATAGATGTAGCTATGGAACAAAAGTGGAGGGAAGTATATATAGCGGATAACTATTTCTGTGCAGCCCTTGGAGTAGGCATACCTGCCAATGATGTAGGTGAAGATGGTTTAACTAGAAAAAATATTTTTATTTATGCAACCAGCTGGTGTACTTATGCGGGTATAGTTTTTGCCGGTAGTTTATTTCATATGAAGATAATTAATAAGAATTATAATGAAATTACCATAGATGAAATTAAAAGTAAAATTGAAGAGATTAAGGGTGAATTATCCCATAGATTACCAGAGCATTTCAAAAATGTTCATGTTGATGAAAATGAATTAGAAAAACTACGTTTAGGCTGGAAACTTCAAATGGGTAGAAAAATCCATTTAGCAGTTCCACGAAAAAAGAGATATGAGTTCGGCTCTTCAATGGAAGACTACCAATTTGTTTATGCTGACGATTATGAAGGATGCATTATAAATGGCCTTAGAACTTTGCTAAGTGAACTAGACAATATGAAAAGAGCACGTCCAGTCAGAAAATAAGGATTAAAATAAGAAATCATTAGAAGTAAAGAAGATAGCAAATAATAATTAGTATATAAAGCCTTAATCTTAATGAGTAGAGATTGGGGTTTTATTTTTATGGAAATAATTCAACTGGAATATTTTACAATGTAAATGAAATACTAATTTTATACTATGTTGGAGGAGTGATTCATGGGTAAAGAAGTTATTTCAGATAAACAAGGCATATGCATTGTGATCTTATTCATAACAGGGAGTTCTGTATTATTTGGTATAGGAGCAGATGCAGAAAATGACGCATGGATAGCTATAATCATTTCGATCCTATTTTCACTTCCAATATTAATGATTTATGCTAGAATTCTTTCACTTTTTCAGGAAAAAGATATATTTGATATTTTAGAATTAGTATTTGGTAAAATTTTAGGAAAGATAATTAGTATGTTATATGTGTGGTTTGCCCTTCACTTAGGGGGATTGGTTTTAAGAGATTTTGGAGAATTTCCTACTATTGTTTCAATACCAAAAACTCCTCGTATAGTACCTATGGTATGTATTTCTTTTTTATGTTGTTGGGCAATAAAAGAAGGTATAGAGGTATTAGGTAGAAGTGGAGAATTTATGCTTCCAATAGTAGTATCTTTAACTGTGGTAGGTGTAAGCCTATCAATTCCAAATATGGAGTTTAAACATATTGAACCTATATTTAATAAAGGTATTAATCCTATTGTGAATGGAGCTTTTGCAGTGTTTTCATTCCCCTTTGGTGAAACAATTTTATTTTGTGGAGTTTTTTCAAGGTTAAAAAATAATAAATCACCATATAAAATTTATTTACTAGGATTAATAATTGGAGGAATTTTGATATTTATTATTTCACAGGCTACCTTTGTGATTTTAGGATTTGATGGATATAAGGCAGAGTTATTTCCCACATATGCTGCTGCTACTAGAATAGATGTGCTAGATTTCATACAAAGGATTGAGATAATTGTAGCAATAGGCTTTTTCTTTGGAGGATTTATTAAAATAAGCGTCTGTTTGTTAGTTGCCTGCAAAGGAATTGAAAAAGTATTTGAGTGTGATAATTATAGGTATATTGCAATTATTACTACTTTGTTCATGTTGAATTTATCCATAATAATGCATAAAAGTTTTTTAGAAGTAATTAGATGGACTATTGCAACCTGGAGATATTATGCTTTTCCATTTCAAGTTATCATACCTATTTCTATACTTATTGTAGCTGAAATAAAGAAGAAAAGAGAAAAAATTAAAGTAGAATAATTTAAAATAAAAAAAGCATTTCTGGTTCAACTCTAATTATTGATTATGACCAAAAATGCTTTTTATTTAATTAGAAATTCTTATTATAAATATATGACAGTAGAATTACTCCTCATTAAAAGAATCCTCTGTAATAGCTTCTTCTATGGCATCATCCGTACTTACTTTATTTTTAAGTAAGTTTAATAAATTGATTCCAGTAGTAGCCTCTATAGTTTCCGGTAGCTGACTCATCATGGTAGTCACATAATTAGAAACCTTAGCTGCACCTGTGTTATTTCCATCTCCACCATTATCTACAATAACAATTTTCTCTGTTTTTGCAAGTGGTGCAGAAATACTGTTGGCAATTTCAGGTAGTTTCTCAACAAGCATTTGGATAACTGCGGCTTCATTGTATTGTTTGAAGGCCTCTGCCTTTTGGAACATTGCTTCTGCTTCTGCTTTACCCTTTTCTTCTATGATACTAGCTTCTGCCTGACCTTCTAATCTAATGGCTTCCGCTTTTGCCTCACCTTCAAGCCTTATGGCTTGAGCTCTAGCCTCTGCCTCTTGAATATCCTTATATCTCTTAGCCTCAGATTCTAGTTTCATAGCTTGAGCCCTAGCTTCTGCCTCTTGAATATCCTTATACTTTTTTGCCTCTGCTTGTTTCTTAACGCTAGCTTCTAGTTCTCTTTCCTTCTTAGCAGCTTCTCTTTCGGCAAGTTGAATTTCTCTCTCTTTCTTAAGAAGTTCTACAGCCATCTCTGTCTCTGTTACTTCTTTTTTAACTTTGTTTTGTTCTATTTCGTAAGCAAGGTCAGCCTTGGCTTTTTCTGTCTCTTGCTCTTTTCTGTATGCTTGAACCTTAAGTTCTTTTTCTTTAGCAAATTCTGAAATCTCAGTTTCTGCTTCAAGTCTTGCTTGCTCTCCAAATTTGAAGGCCTTAGATGTTTCAATCTTTGAATTTTTCTGTGCTTCAGCCGTTTGGATTTTTGTTTCTGAAGTAGCCTTGGCTTCTGATATTTCTGCATCTCTTTTTACTTCTGCAATTCTCTTTTTACCTAATGCTTGTAAATAACCATTAGAGTCAGAAATATCTTTAATTGTGAATGCCTTTATTTCAAGACCCATACCAGCAAGATCAACAGCAGCTACCTCTTGAACTTGGGATGCAAATTTTTCTCGATCTTTATGAATTTCTTCCACAGTCATTTTTGAGATGATTTCACGTAGTTTTCCCTCTAAAACATCCTTTGCAGTTGATTTTATAAAATCTACAGTGTTACTTTCGTTACCTGTATTGAACTGCTCTACTGCAGAATAAATAGAAGCTTGATCAGATTTAACCTTAATAACAGTAACACCATCTACAATAATATCTACACCTTGTTCTGTTAATGCTCTTTCTGTTCTTACATCAATTTTCATGTTTTCTAAAGAAATCATATCGTATCTTTCTAGTAATGGAATAACAAGACCACCACCACCAGAAATAACTCTCTTTTTTAGACCTGTAACAATATAGGCCTTATCCTGTGGAACCTTCTTCCACATAGTCACAATACCAGCAACTAAAAGAATGATTACAGCCACTATTGCAGCTGGAACTCCATAAGTAACTAAATTCATTTTAAATCCTCCTAATAATAAAAGTTTTTAAACTCCACATAAAAGATATTTTCCTTAATATCTATTATGTATACCTCTGTACCTGATTTAATATATTTACCATTCACATGTTTAGCAGGAGCGTTATAATTATTACCGTTTATCGTATATGTAATCTCTCCAAAACCATTTTCAACAATGGATGATTTAACTTTTCCAGTTAATTGCATGATTTCATCCTTTGAAGGTGCACTAGTATTTTGTGACTTATGCAGTGGTACAATAATAAGCCTGTAGACAAGTGCTGATATTATATAAGCAAATAAAAATGATAGTGCCAATGTGTACATGGTAGACAAATTTTTGTAGGTGTTCATAATACCTACACCACCAAATACAGTAATGAATATTATCACTGTAATAGGTTTTAGTGGAAAAATAATCAGGTTAAATAAATCTATATCTCCTTCAATCCCTCCCTCTAGATTAGTAGAATTAAACAATTGACCCAATATTAATGAAACAATGGTATATAATACACCTGTGAAGAATGCAACTTTATATAGTACAAGCATACTTAAACACTACCTTTCTGGGAAATATTGGCTTAGGGTAACATTTTACACTATTTAACATGAAAAAAATGTAAAAATTTGGAGAGAAGCTGTTATTTTTTATTTTTGTAAATTTTATATAAAAGAAATTAGTTTTAGTAAAAATAATAAAGAAGATTAAAAACTTCTAAAAATTAATTTTTAAAGCCTCAATCTATAAAAAAATAGATTGAGGCTTTATTTTAATAAAAATATGAATCATATGGTAAAATATTGATTATGACTTTATATTTAAGAAGATTTTATAGAAATGTAGTATTTAGAGTAGCTTGAAAATATAATGATCTAAAAGTATTCTTTTAACCAATTAGTTCCTTTGAATTCAGAGGTGAAGAGTCTAATATTAGAAGAATGAGATTTAAGTCTAAAATACAAGTTTGTATAAAAGGTGTCTAAGCCAATAGTGCCCTTTGCTAGAACAGCAGTGGCTTTAAACCGACTATGAACATCTGCAGTGAGTAGATATTCCATTGCTTCTTTAGTGCAGAATTTTATTTCTCTAAGATCTACAAAAAGACAACTTTTAATAACATTTTTTCTAACATAGTCGCAAAGATGCTTGGCCTCATCAATATCAATTATAGGATTGTTAATTAGAGTAATTTTTAGTATTTTATTATTAAGTGGTTCAATTTTAGCATATTCAGTCTCATACTGTAACATGGCTTACCCCTTTCTGCAGGTCGAAAAATATTATGTTTCTATTATGATTCGACAAATATTATGTTTTTCCTTTGTACGAAATAAGTTAATATTGTATGAATTTATTATATAAATAAAACTGATTAGAGAATGTAGGAGAAAGGAATGAATTATTTATGCTATTTCATAAATTAATTGAAACAAATAGATTAGCTTTAAGGATTTTAGATGAATCATATGGAGTTAAGGTATTAGATTTCTACTTAAGAAATAAAGAATTTTTTCAGGTATGGGAACCTAGAAGAGACGAAGAATTTTTTCGCTTAGAATTTCAAAAAAGACAACTTGAGAGTGAAATAAAAGAAATTATTGAAGGTAGATTATTTAAGGTATGGATTTTTGAAAAGGAAGATAAAGAATTTGAGAATGTTATTGGATCAATAGCACTAAATAATATTGTGAGAGGTTGTTTTCATTCGTGCTTTTTAGGTTATAAGATAGATGAACATAAAAAGAATAAGGGGTACATGACAGAGGCCATAAAGGCAGTAATTGATCATGCTTTTAGTGAATTAGAGTTACATAGGATAGAGGCTAATATAATGCCACGTAACAAGGCGTCTTTAAGAGTTGTTGAAAAACTTGGTTTTTACAGTGAGGGGTTAGCAAAGAAATATTTAAAAATCAATGGGAAATGGGAAGATCACATACATATGGTTTTACGTAATGAAGAAATGGAATAGTCATTTTAATATATAAATAATGATATGAAAAAACTCTAATAGGAAACTACCTATTAGAGTTTGGTTTGATTGTTTTATTCAATCTATACTAATCTTTTTTCAATCCAGCTCCACATAAAGGAAGTATCACTTTACCATCTAATTCGCTATTATTTGCATTGTAATAATTTATGAATCCGGCAAAGGTTGCTGCAGTAGTAGGTTCTACATAGAATCCTTTTTCAGCTAGGTATTTTCTTGCTTCAACAATTTTATTTTCTGGAGCTGTAATGATTTCACCTTCTGTAGCTCTAATAGCTTCTAATATTTGTTTTCCTCTCATTGGTTTAGCAATGGCGATTCCCTCAGCTAAAGTTCCTGTATTTGTAACCTCATCAACAGAATCTTTTCCTTCTTTAAAAGCTCTATATATAGGAGCACAGCCCTTAGCTTGAACTGCAATAATTTTTGGTATTTTTTCTATTAAACCTAAATCCAATAATTCTTTAAATCCATAATAACAACCTAATAAAAGAGTACCGTTTCCTACTGGAATTACTAATGAACCAGGCAAATCTCCATTTAGCTGTTCATAGATTTCATAGGCATAGGTCTTTGTACCCTGGTAGAAAAATGGATTATAAACATGACTGGCATAAAAGCCTTCTCCATTTTCTACTGCATTTAAGGCGGCCTTTGCAGTATCTTCTCTAGTTCCCTTAACTATATGAACTTTTGCACCATGGGAAGAAATTTGCTTAATCTTTTTAGAAGAAGTGCCCTCAGGAACATAAATATCACATTCTATTCCTACTCTACTTGCATAAGCTGCTATTGAATTTCCAGCATTTCCACTGCTATCTTGAATAACTTTTTTTATACCAAGTTCCTTAGCTTTAGAAATTAATACTACAGCACCTCTATCTTTAAAAGATAAGGTGGGCATTAAATAATCAACCTTTACTAGTAAATTAGGATTGTCTTTTTCAAGAGGTATAATAGGCGTTAAACCTTCACCCATAGTAAGGTCTTTCCATAAATTAAAACTATCATCAAAAGGAAGCGTTTTCAAATATCTAAATAAGTTCCATTCATTACTTAAAATATCTTCCTTTGAAAATATAAAATCAAATTTTTCAAGGTCTAATAACCCTCCACATTCACATCTAAAAACTAGTGTTTTAGGGTCATACTTTTTATCACATTCACAGCATATATACTTAATTGACATAATATCCTCTCCTAAACTATTTTGTAATTCTTATAAAATATTATATTAAAAACTTCACAAAATATAAAAGAATATATGAAATAAGCTCAAACAAATTATTGAAAAGATAAAAGAAATCAATTTGGGTTTAACCCATGGGCAAATCCTATGAAATACTTCAGTATAGAGTATAAAGAGGAAAATGTGAAACTTAAATATTCTATTTTTAGTATAGTATATAGGCTAATTATAATAGCAGCTATTGTCACTTATATGAGAAAATTACAGTTGTAGCGGATTAAGTCGAGATAAAAAAGAAAAATTTCACAGAAGATGGAGGGCAAGAATATGGATAAACAATTTTTTGTTGGATTTGGAA
Source organism: Anaeromicrobium sediminis (assembly GCF_002270055.1). Lineage (NCBI taxonomy): Bacteria > Bacillati > Bacillota > Clostridia > Peptostreptococcales > Thermotaleaceae > Anaeromicrobium > Anaeromicrobium sediminis. Next base: position 254,458 of record NZ_NIBG01000003.1, read on the forward strand.
CATTGGCTTTAATTAATGCTGGATTAGCCCAAGGAAAAAATAGATCAGGTCTTAATTGGTTTCTCCTTTCTTTAATATTGGGACCTATAGCCACTTTTTTTATTGTCATATCAGAAACGAAATAAGAAGAGGATATAATTACTTATAAACTAAGGCTTATTATGTGGGAAATGTAAAAAAATCTATGCTCAAATGAAAATAATAACTTCTTTCTGGTGATAATTAAAAAGAATATTAAAACCAGAAAGGAGTTTTTTTCATACTAAAATTAAGTGTATATATGTAAATTAAATAGATGTTAAAATTTCATTAATCCTTTGAGAAAAAACATATGAACTCATAAAACTACTTATAAAAGAGGAAATAATTTTTATTTTTGAATATATATTATTTTAAAAATAACAATAATAATATAATTTATTTTTATATAAACGGAAAGTTGGGTGAATATTTTGGCTGAACCTTTAATGATTGTAATTAGAACAATTTTGGCACTTATTCTTCTTTTTATATCTACAAAAATATTGACTAAAAGAAGCTTATCTAAGTTAACTTATTTTGACCATATTGCCATGTTTACTTTAGGAACTTTAGGTGGCAATCTAGCATTTAATGTGAAGATAAAGATTATATATTTTATTATTGCTATGACTGTAACTACAGTAGTTGTTTTTTTAGCAAGCTATATTTCTTTAAAATCCAGGTCATTACGTAAACATTTGGCTGGAGAACCTACTATTTTAATTAGGAATGGAAAGATATTAGAAAATAATATGTATAAATTACAATATTCTTATGACTATCTGATTCAACAACTTCGCCAAGAAGATGTTTTTGATATTAGCCATGTTGAATTTGCCATATTAGAACCTAATGGAGAGTTAAGTGTTCAGTTAAAATCTGAAAATCGCCCTTTAACTCCAAAGGATCTTAATATAAAGACTAACTATGAAGGTCTTGCTACGGAAATAATCCTAGATGGAAAGTTAATAGAAAATAATCTTAAGTTAAATAATTTAACCAAAGAGAGCCTCAACAAAGAACTACATAAAAGAGGAATTAAGCATATAAAGGAAGTGGCATTTGCAGCAGTAGCTACAAATGGAAGTTTATATATAGACCTTTATAAAGATTGATTTATTCCTTACTTATATCCAATTAAGTTATGATTTTTCGTAAAGTTACCAACAAAGGATTAAGTATTTTTTAAATAGCACTAATTTACAGCATATATATGTTCATTATTATTAAAACTATTTCTATAGATGTACTAAGTTTACAAAATATAATTACAAAAATGGAAAGATAGGAGATTATTAAATGAAAAAAATAATTCTTATATGTACCGTCTTTTTTCTAATGATTAGTGCAAATATAGTATATGGTCAAGCTGAAACCAGTACTTATACTGTTCAGCTTGGAGATAGTATGTGGAAAATTGCTGTAAAGTACCAAATTGGTTTAAGTGAAATTATCTCTAGTAATCCTCAGATTAAAAATCCAGCATTAATTTATCCAGGGCAAAAACTAAACATTCCTAATATTGCAGATGTAAAGAACTTAGAAAATGAAGTAATAAGGCTTGTTAATGTGGAAAGGTCTAAAAATGGATTACCTGCCCTTAAAGCCAATTGGCAATTATCTAGATGTGCTAGATATAAATCACAGGATATGATTAATAAAAACTATTTTAGTCATCAATCTCCAACTTATGGTTCTCCATTTAAAATGATGGAATCCTTTGGACTTAGATTCTCTTCTGCTGGAGAGAATATTGCAAAAGGACAAAGAACGCCACAAGCAGTTATGAATGCTTGGATGAACTCCCCTGGGCACAGAAATAATATTTTAAGCAAGACCTATACTGAAATAGGTGTTGGTTTGGCTAAAGACAAAAATGGAGTATGTTATTGGACACAAATGTTTATGAAACCTACAAAATAGAATGTTGATTGTAAAAATTATAGAGCGTTGAAATAATATATGAAGCCTAAATCTTTAAAGGAAAAAGATTTAGGCTTTATTTTATTATAATGAGAAAAATATTTCAGGAAACATATGGTAAAATTATATTTAATCACACTAACTAGGCGGTAATAAAAATATAAAGGAGTGTTGTAAATGAAAGAAATATTTAAGCAAATACCCTTATACAGATTTCTAAAGTTCTGTAATGAAGAAAATATGGACAAAGTAGTATTAGACTGTGGAGCTGGGGGCGATTGCCCACCTTTAAGTCTATTTTCAGAATATGGATATTCAACCTATGGAATTGAATTTAGTGATGAACAAATGAAGAAAGCCAATGTGTACGGAAAAATTAAAAATCAAAAATTAAATATAATAAAGGGAGATATGAGAAAATTAGATTTTGAAGATGACTCTATGAGTTATGTCTATTCTTATAATTCTGTATTCCATATGACAAAGGCAGATGTTTTAAAATCTATAAATGAAATGAAGCGTGTTTTAAAGCCAAATGGATTACTATTTGTAAATTTCCTCACCACAAAAGATTTCCGATGTGGTGAAGGTCCTTGTGTTGGGGAAAATGAATATGAACAAATGGACGATGATATACCTGTGATACATTCATATTTTGAAGAACAGGAAGCAGATAGATTTTTTCAGGACATGAAAATTTTATATAAGGAAGATAGGGTCTTAGAGAGAATATATGAAGGTGAAAGAATTAGACAAGGATTTATAGATTACATAGTTAAGAAAATGGATTAAAATAACATTAGGGAAATGGAATGAGGAATAATATGAGAAGAGAAGATTTTAAAAGATGGTCAGATATTAGGAAAAAGGGGCAGATGAAATACATTTTGTTATACGGTATTTTATATTGGGGAATGCCTCTTGGGCCAATCATAGTATTGTTAAACACTATTAGAGACAAAGGTTTCCAGGTATTAAATGACTGGATAAGTATAGCTAGCTGCATAATGATAGGCATTATATATGGTATTTTAATTGGGACCTTGTATGGAGCAGTTAAGTGGAGGTCAATGGAGAAAAGATGGTTAAAAGAATCAATAGTGAAATGAGAAGTAGCCTATTAGATTATTTAAATTATGATAAATATGTAAATGCCTATATAATAAGTGCTATCTTCAATCATATATCAAACTTTCATTATGAAGTTCAATTAGATAAGAATAATAATATAAAGGGAATTGCATCCATTTGGGAAGAGGATAAAGCTGTAACTCTAAGAGGAAAAAGGGGATTTTGCAGAAAATGGTTTAATAAACTTTGTGATAAATATGATTTCTATGATTTAGAAGAAAGCTTAATTTATGATCTCATGGGAAAAGATAGTTGTAATTTATTTGAAAAAAAGATTTTATATTATCTGATTATGACATGTAATTCTAATAGATCAATCTCAAATGGAGAAACTATTGACTACAAATCAGTTTATAAAGAGGAATGGAATAAAATATCTCAATTATATTATGAAAAATACAATATTGAATTTACAGATTTTCAGCCACAAAATATGAAATGGCTAGTTGTATATGATAAAGAAGACCCTATTTGTAATATCTGTTTAGAAAAGGTAGACAGTAAAATATGGGTGTTATCTAATTTTTATACTGCACCTCATATGAGAAATATTGGAATAGGTACAAAATTACTAAAATCAATATTAAAGGACTATAGTAAAAATGAATTTGTACTATTTGTTAATATTGAGAACAAAAGGGCCATTGAGTTATATAAGAGGTTAGGATTTAAAAAACATGAAAAGGTAGGTAATATTGAATTATAATAGTTAAAATATTTAAATTGGGTCACACTTGAAAATATAATATGAGTACTGTAGGGATTAATTTTGTATAATAAATCCTTATAGGTTTAGATAAATGGATCAAAGTTTTCTATTATGATCTATTTTTTTTGTCTAAAAATCAATGGGAATGAAGTAGTATGAAATCTTGTTAATACTTGAAAATAACAGCTTTATTGGTGTTTTGTTATACAAAAAAGAAGTGAGATGTATGAAATATAAACTATAAAAAATATTTTCGTTATCATGTTGACAAATAGAAAAAATAAGAATATCATGATAGTAAATTAGAATATTCGCATATACTCATATAATCATATGGTAAATATGAGTTCAAAAAAATCAGTAATATTGCAAAGCGAATAAGGGAGGGATTAAATTGTTAAAATGGATCAATGAAATATTCAAATTTTCATGGCTTAGTAAGTTAGTTGAGAAGTTAATTGAAAATGTTTTTGGTATTTCTGTGACCACTCAGTTAGGTTCTAGTATACATTTTTTTATTTACGACACAATTAAAATTATTATTTTACTTGGAATTATGATTTTTGTAATTTCATATGTTAGAAGTTACTTTCCACCTGAGAAGACAAAGAAAATATTAAGTAGATTCAAAGGAGTTAAAGGAAATATAATGGCATCACTTTTAGGGATAGTGACTCCATTTTGTTCCTGTTCATCTGTACCAATCTTCATAGGTTTTGTTGAAGCTGGAGTTCCACTAGGATTAACTTTTTCATTTCTAATAACGTCACCAATAGTAAATGAAGCTGCATTTGCCATATTGCTAGCTTCATTCGGGGTAAAGATAGCAGTAGTTTATGTTATAACAGGTGTAATTGTGGGAGTTGTAGGGGGCTTATTAATAGGGGCACTTCATTTAGAAAAGGAAGTTGAAGAATATGTCTATGAAATACAGATGGGTGAGGTAGAAATAGAAAAATTAAGTAAGAAAGATAGGATTAGTTTCGCAGTAGATAATGTGAAGGAAATTATTAAGAGGATATGGATATATTTGGTAATTGGTATTGGTATAGGAGCGGCCATTCACGGATGGGCACCAGCGCCACTTCTTGCTAAATATGCAGGTCCAGATAATCCATTTGCAGTATTTGTGGCAGTAGTACTTGGAATTCCCCTATATTCAAATGCTTTAGGAACTATTCCTATTGCTGAGGCACTAATCAATAAAGGGGTAGGCATAGGAACAGCTCTATCATTTATGATGGCAGTTACAGCATTATCATTACCAGAGATGATTCTTTTAAGAAAGGTTATTAAACCTAAACTAATAAAAGCATTTGTAATTATTACAGGGATAGGAATAATTCTTGTGGGATATCTATTTAATGCTATAGCCCATTTACTAATATAAATTTTTTATTATAAAGGGAGTGTTTTATATGAATATTAAAATTTTAGGAACAGGATGTACTAATTGTAAGAAATTAGAGGCTAATGCAAAAAAAGCTGTTGAGGAATTAGGTTTAGCAAATATAACTATTGAGAAAGTAGAAGATATACGCCAAATCATGAAATACGGTGTAATGAAAACACCTGCATTAGTCATTAATGAAAAAGTAAAGATAGTGGGAAAGGTAGCTAAAACTGAAGAAATAAAAAATCTAATGAAAATATAGATGTATTTTAACCAAAAGTTACAGAAATAAAATGTAAAAATAGATACGGAAATATAATAAGAAAAATATGAAGGAGTGTTATTGTGAAGAACAAAAGAAGAGCAAAAGAAGCCTTAGGATTCTTTGGGAATTATCTAACTATTTGGGTTACGCTATGCATTATAGCTGGAATTATGATTGGTCAATTATTTCCACAGTTTCCAAAGATATTAAGCAAATTTGAATATGCACAAGTTTCTATACCCGTGGCCATACTCATATGGCTTATGATTTATCCTATGATGTTAAAAATAGATTTTTCAAGTATTGTTGAAGCTACTAAAAAACCAAAAGGTTTAACTATCACATGTGCTACAAACTGGCTAATAAAGCCATTTACAATGTATTTCTTTGCATGGCTTTTTTTAAAAGTAATCTTTAAAGCCTTTATACCAGCACAGTTAGGAACAGAATATTTAGCAGGGGCCGTTTTATTAGGTGCTGCACCATGTACGGCCATGGTATTTGTTTGGAGTCATCTAACAAATGGAGATCCTGCGTATACACTAGTCCAGGTAGCTGTAAATGACTTGATTTTATTAATAGGATTTACTCCCATAGTAGCCATATTATTAGATGTGAGTAATGTGGTAGTTCCGTATGATACATTGTTTTTATCAGTAATACTATTTGTAGTAATTCCATTATCAGGAGGTTATTTATCAAGAAAATATGTAATCAAAAATAAGGGCAAAGATTATTTTGAAAATACTTTTTTAAAGAAATTTAATGGCATTACTGAATTGGGCCTTTTACTTACACTTATTATAATATTTTCTTTCCAAGGAGATGTAATAATGGATAATCCAGTGCATATTGGCTTAATTGCCATTCCATTAATAATACAAACATTTTTCATATTTACTGTGGCATATGGATGGGCTAAGGTTTGGAAACTTCCTCACAATATAGCAGCCCCAGGTTCCATGATTGGAGCAAGCAACTTCTTTGAATTGTCAGTTGCCGTAGCCATATCCTTGTTTGGATTAAAGTCAGGTGCTACTTTAGCAACTGTAGTAGGTGTCCTAGTGGAAGTTCCATTAATGTTAACTCTTGTAAAAATAGTAAATAGTACGGCCCATTGGTTTCCACAGGAAAGTAAATTAAGAAAATCTATATAATGACTTAAAAATAAAAATGGAAGATGAGTAACAATAGTAATTAATATATATAAAATAGTAAATGAGGGGGAATATAATATGAATTATAACCATGATCCTTATGGAATAGGGGAATTTAAAGAAAGGGAAAAATGGGAAAAAGAAAAGAAGGACAAGAGAGATACGTCTTTAGACATGATAATGAATACCCTAATGACTATTGAAAAAAGATTAGAAAAAATAGAAAATAAAATGAACAATTAATATTGTTGGAATAATTATGTTATGCTAAAATGAGTTAGCCTATTGGCCAGCTCATTTTTTGTCTTAAAGTATATTAATTTAAATAAAAAATTTTAAAGGAGAAGCTAAATGCTAAATAGATGGAAGGATATATCCTATTTATTGAATGGAAATAATAAACAACAGAAGGCTTACGAGGTACTGAATAATATAAAAATATTTAATATATTAGAAAAATATCATCCCATATTAGTAGGAACTATTCCCATAGAAATTGACACTGAAAATAGTGATTTAGATATTATTTGTGAAGTATATGATTTTCATGAATTTGAAGAGCTTGTTATAGCTAAATTTAAGTATATGGAAGGATTTAAGATTCATAAAGAAGATATGAATTTAGTAGTGAATTTTAAATATGATGGATTTGAAATTGAAATATTTGCCCAATCCTTAGAAACTCACAAGCAAAATGCATATGTACATATGATAATTGAGGATCGAATATTAAAGATTGCTGGAGTGGATTTTAAAAATGAAATATTAAAACTAAAAGAAGACGGAGTGAAGACTGAACCTGCCTTTGCTAAGTGTGTAAACCTTGAAGGAAATCCATATATTGAATTATTAAAATTATATAGTTTTAGTGATGAAGAAATATTAGGAATGATAAATTTACAATAATTCAATAGTATTTACCGGGAAATACTGTAAAAGTTAAATTAGAAATATATAAGATAGAATGAAAAAAGCCCTAAAATTTACATTTAGGGCCTTTACTATGTTATTAAACAATTTATTCTGGTTTATTTTTATCTAAATATAATAAAGCAGCTTCACTCAGTACTGCTGATGCTTGAGGTAGTATATCCTCATCTATATTGAAGTATGGATTATGTAGGCCGTTTGTAGTACCCTTTTCTTCGTTACCAGTACCAACTACGAAAAATCCTCCAGGAACCTTTTGTTGGAAATAAGAAAAATCTTCACCACCCATACTAGGAACATTCTCTATATGAATATTATCTTCTCCCAACATAATTTCCCCAGCTTCCTTAACTATATCTACCATATAGGTATCGTTGATAACTGGAGGGTAGTAAGGATCATATTGAAACTCATAAGTCCCACCATTAGCCTCAGTAATACCCTTAATAAGCTTTTCCATAGAAGCTGGAATAAACTCTCTCATTTCATTAGTAAGACTTCTAACGGTTCCCACCATTTCCACATGATCAGGAATTATATTGTGAGCAGATCCACCATTAAATTGAGTAACAGATAAAACGGCAGGTTCTACTGGATTTATTTGACGACTTATTATAGTTTGTAAACTCATGTATATTTGGCAACCTATAGATATGGGGTCCACTGTGCTATGAGGTTGTGCACCATGACCACCCTTACCATAAATTTTTATACTAAACTTATCTGGAGCTGCCATCATAGAATCATATGTTAGGCCTATTTTTCCAGATTCTAAATTCGGCCATACATGGGCTCCTATGGCTGCGTCTACCTTAGGATTATCTAGTACACCTTCTTTTATCATTCTATCTGCTCCACCAGGACCTTCTTCTGCCGGTTGGAATAAAAATAGAATATTACCACTGATTTTTTCTTTCATCTGAGAAAGTATCATGGCAGCACCAAGCAACCAGGTAGTATGGGCATCATGGCCACAGGCATGCATAAGACCCTCCCTAGTAGACTTATACTCCACATCATTTAATTCTTTCATTTTAAGACAATCCATATCAGCTCTAAGTAATATGGTTTTACCTGGCTTGTGTCCCTTTAATAATCCTGTAACTCCTGTAATACCAATATTTCTCTTTACTTCTAGTCCTAACTTTTCTAATTTGTCTCCTACTAATTTGGCAGTTTTTACTTCTTCAAGGGCCGGCTCTGGATAGGCATGGATTTCTCTTCTAATTTTAATTAGTTCTTCCTTTATGTTATTAGACAAATTTAAAATTAAATCTTTATTCATAAAACAATTCCCCCTTCTATACATAATTGTATTATATTTTTGAGACAAGTATTCAATTTTTTTGGAATAAGATTACAGTAAAGATAATAATTATTATTAATGAAAGGGTGAGAATTATATGAAAAAAATCCTAATAGTAATGATTTTTATTACTTTTTTATCTAACATATCTTATGGACAAGTGGTGAATAAAGATGAATATTCGGAAGCAAGGGCCTTAGTAATAAAGGCTAATGATCCTACCGAGAAAAATGGAGAAAGGATTCAGCTGGTGAAATTAAAAATACTTGAGGGAAAATATGAAAATAAAATTGTGAAAGTAAAACATATTATTGGGGAAGAGACAACTTTGGTAAGAGAAGTTAAAAAAGGTGATAGGGTTATTTTATCAATAGATAAAAGAGATAAGATAGTCAATATATACATATCTAATTATGGGAGAAGAGAATATGTATATTACATAAGTATAATTTTCATACTCTTATTACTTGTCATAGGCAAGAAAAAGGGAATAAAGTCTACAATAAGTCTTGGTCTTACTATATTGGCCATATTTAAAATATTGCTACCAGCCATATTAAAGGGTTATAATCCCATATTTATTACTGTTGCCATGTGTAGTTTTATAACTATAATAACCATGTTTATGGTGGGGGGAATAAATTATAAGAGTATATCAGCAATTATTGGAACCATAGTAGGAATAATAATAGGTGGATCAATAGCTATAATAGTAGGTAATAAAGGCCATGTGACAGGAATGAGTAGTGAGTCCGCATCTATGCTCATGTTCATACCTCAAGAAGTAGAATTTAATTTTAAATATATTTTATTTTCTGGAATAATAATGGGAGCACTAGGGGCTATAATGGATGTGGGAATGTCCATTGCCTCATCTGTAGAAGAAGTATATAAAGCAAACAAAGAAACTAGCCATAGAAAACTATTTTTATCAGGTATGAACGTAGGAAAAGATGTTATGGGTACCATGAGTAATACTTTAATATTAGCTTATGTAGGAAGTAATATACCCCTATTATTATTACTAATGGCTCATGGCAATACTGTCCCAAATATATTAGATTTAGAATTGATAGTAGTAGAGATAATTAGAGCACTATCAGGAAGTATAGGATTGATTATGACTATTCCTATTACAGCCTTTGCGGCAAGTTTCTTAATATGTAAGGAAAAATAGTCCAATAATAAATAGATGAATAACTACCTTTTATGAAACTCCAAATTAAATAGTTGGAGTTTTATTTATTGCAAAAAAGGAATTTGTACAATAATGTAGAAAAGGATAGAATATTCTATAAAATAATATGGGGCTGATTAGGGTGAATAAGGGATCGAAGGTAGAAAGTGAATTTTTCATAAATATGGATAAAAACAATGTGGAAGATGTCATATGTGTTTTCAAAAAAATTTATGAAGAAAATAAAAGAGAGATTGAATATTATAAGGAACTTGAAAGTGAGTTTAATACTATAATTGAGTCATCTTCTGATGGAATCCATGTAACAGATGGAGAGGGAACTACCCTAAGATTTAATAGGGCTTGCGAAAGAATTGAAGATATTAGTAGAAAAGAAATGATTGGAAAGAACATGAGGGATATGGTTAAAGCAGGTATCTATTCTAAATCTGTCACTGTAGAAGTGTTAGAAAGTAAAAGGTCAGTAACATTACTTCAACATGTTAATGGAAAGGAAGTAATGGCCACGGGAACTCCCGTATTTAAGGATGGAAGAATAAATAGGGTAGTAATAAATTCTAGAGATATAACGGAGTTAAATAAATTAAAAAGAGAATTAAATGATGCCTATACTATGAAGGAAAAGGCTGAACGGGAGCTAGAGTTCTTGAGACAAAGGGAAACAAGTGAAAGGAATGTGGTGGCAGAAAGTATTTCCATGAAGAGAATTATAAAGTTGGCAGAAAGTGTGGCTAAAGTAGATTCTACCGTGTTAATTCAAGGAGAATCGGGAGTGGGAAAGGGCGTTATAAGTAGTTTTATACATAAAAATAGCAATAGAAGAAAGGGCCCTTTTATAAAGATTGATTGCTCTGCCATACCTGAAAATTTACTAGAATCAGAACTATTTGGGTATGAGAAGGGGGCCTTCACAGGAGCTAATAATAGGGGGAAAATTGGATTAATAGAACTGGCCAATAAGGGTACTTTATTTTTAGACGAAATAGGTGAAATGCCTTTAGGTTTACAGGCTAAATTACTTAGGTTTATACAGGATAGGGAGTTTATAAGAGTTGGTGGAAAGAATCCCATATCTGTTGACATAAGGGTGATAGCTGCAACTAATAGAAGTCTTAGGAAGATGATAGATGAAAAAAATTTTAGACAAGATCTATACTATAGATTAAATGTAATTCCCATATCTATTCCACCTTTAAGGGAGCGAAAGGAAGATATAAGGCCCCTTATAAACTCAGCTTTAAATAAGTTAAATAAAAAATATAATTTTACAAAGCGATTTAATGTAGATACCCTAGAAATGTTAGTAAAATATACTTGGCCAGGAAATGTAAGGGAGTTAGAGAATATTACAGAGAGACTAATAGTTACTACTTCCTTTGAAGAAATCATGCCAGAGGATTTGCCTAGTACTATAGGGGAAAGTGTTCAAAACAAAAGGTGTTTTAATATGGATAATATTAAATCATATAAGGATTCTATGGATAAATTTGAAAGGAGCCTTTTAATGGAAATAAAGAAAAAATCTAATAGTACCATTGAAATGGCTGAAATTTTAAAGATAGATCCTAGCACTGTTAGAAGAAAATTAAAAAAACATCATATTAAAATAGATTTTGAATAAGGCAAATTTGCATCGAAAGGCAAATTTGCCTTTTGACATTTTTCCTCGGAATTTAGGGTATATGCGTAAATTCTAGTGAATGTACCAAGGCAATTTTGCCTTCTTACATTTTGAAACTTTATGAAGAATGTTGAAAATTGCTTAAGAAAACTTGGAACGGAATTTGCAATGTTAAGGAAATAACAAAACGAGGAGGGATTATTATGAAACAAGAAAAAATTAATCAACCAGCAAGTGCATTGAGCTCACCAAGATTTTGTAATAGAGGAAACTTTATGAGACTGCCAGCTGCAACTAACTTAGAGGAATTAGATTTTGCAGTAGTGGGAGTACCTTTTGATACAGCAAGTTCATTTAGAACTGGATCTAGATTTGGCCCTGGAGCTATTAGAAATATATCAGCCCTTATAAAACCTAACAATGTACATCTTGAAGTTAATGTATTAGATAGCTTAAAGGGTGCAGATTATGGAGATTTAAACATAGTTCCAGGATACATAGAAAAATCTTTTGAAAATATAGAAGAGGGATTACAACCTTTACTTGATGCCAATGTTATTCCCATCATATTAGGAGGAGACCACTCCATATCATTACCCCATTTAAGAGCCATAGCTAAAAAACATGGACCTGTGGCATTAGTTCACTTTGATTCCCATGCGGATATAAATGATACTGTATTTGGTGAAAAACACAATCATGGAACTCCATTTAGAAGAGCCTTTGAGGAAAAATTAATTGATCCTGACCATGTAATACAAGTGGGAATGAGAGGATCGTTATATGACCCAGATGAGCACAAAATAGCAGAGGAAGAATTAGGATTTAGATTAATAGCAGCTCACAAAATTAGGGAAATGGGAATAGATAATTTAATAGAAGAAATTAAGGATAGGGTAGGAGATAAAAAGGTATTCTTAACTTTTGATATAGATTTTGTAGATCCAGCTTATGCACCGGGAACGGGAACACCAGAGGTGGGAGGATTTACATCCCATGAGACTTTAACAATAGTAAGAGCATTAAAGGACTTAAACTTTGTAGGATGTGACATAGTGGAAGTTGCACCACAATATGACCCAACGGAGATGACGGCATTTATGGCCGCTAATGTAGCTTTTGAATTTATTTCAATGTTAGCTACAAAGAAGAAAATAAGAGACGAATAAAAAATCTGGAGGGATAAAATAATGGCTATTACAACAAAAGTAAATATTGAAAATTTAGACCTGAGCGATCCGAACAATCTAGATAAAATTCAATTGGATAAAAGCAGTTATAGTAAAGGCTTAACAAAATCTATAATTTTTACATCTATTGCCGTAGCAGTGTTTTTTATGCCTGTAACAATAGGTGGAAAATCGGATGTACTATTTGGATTCATCTATAACTTTTTTAAAAACTTATTAGGGAATTTTGGACTATGGTTAATAACAGGAGTTATAGTGGCCAATTCGGTAGTAAGTTTTTATGGCAAGTTCATGGCTAAAAAGGATAGTTTCCTTTATGAATACTATGGGCATGATTCCATACTTCATCCTTTTTTCTATTTATTAGGTGCAGTGTATGCAGTTATATATACTCTCCATGTAAGCTTTGAACAATTCACAGGACCGGATATTATAGTAGGAGGTTCCACAGGAGGAACGGTAATACCAGCCATAGTAGTGGGGGTTGCTTGGATTATACAGGTAGGGGCCTTCTTTATGCCTTTTCTACTTAGCTATGGTGGTATAGATTTTATAGGGTCAATACTAGAACCATTTATGAGACCTGTATTTAGAGTTCCTGGAAAAAGTGCAGTAGATGCTATTGCATCCTTTGTAAGTTCATCTTCAATGGCAGTTATTATTACTAGTAAGCTCTATAGAACTAATACATATACTAAGAGAGAAGCCACTATTATAGCTACATGCTTTAGTGCTGTGAGTGTTGGTTTTGCCATGTTAGTAGTAAAGACTGCAGGATTGGGAGAACATTTTATAAAGGTATATTTTTCTTCATTCTTTATAGCCTTTGTAATAACTTTCTTTATGGTTAGAATACCACCTCTTTCTAAGAAAGAAGATATATATCATAATGGTAGAATTCAAACGGAAGAAGATAGAGTTGGTGAAGCTAAATTTGAAAAGGGTATATTTAAAAGAGGTATAGATCGAGCTGCAAAAAGAGCTTATACGGCAAATAGTATATTCTCAGAGATAAAGTCTAGCTTAATTGATGGATATTCAGTAATGCCAAAGGTATTATCCCTATTATCTGCCGTTGGAATAACTGGGTTAATAGTAGCAGAATATACTCCTTTTTTCAGGATAATAGGAAAGGTTTTTGTACCCCTATTAGTATTGTTAAAGGTTCCAAATGCAGCTGAAATAGCTCCATCCGTTCCTGTGGGAATAGCAGAAATGTTTTTGCCTGTATTATTAATAGCAGATAAAGTAGATGTACTAGACATAGGAGCTAGATATTTCGTAACAGCCGTGTCAATGGTCCAAATAATATTTTTCTCAGAAACTATTGTTGTAATGATAGCCACACGTTTACCAGTAAAACTATGGGAATTAGTAGTATGTTTCTTACAAAGAACTCTAATAGCAATTCCACTAGTAGCGCTGGCAATGCATATATTATTCTAAAAATGAAACACCCCTAACCATTTCGGTTAAGGGTGTTTTCTTTACTTAAAATAAGCAAAATATCCTAGTACTAGTGATCCTAATACTATTCTATAATAGCCAAAGACCTTAAAGCTCTTTCTCTTTATGTAATTCATAAATACGGATATAACTATTAAAGCTACTATAAATGATACTCCAAAACCAATTCCTAATATCTTTAGTTCATTTGGAGTTAAATTAAATCCTACCTTTAATAAAGAATAACCAGAAGCAGCTACCATAGTAGGTATGGCTAAGAAAAATGAAAATTCAGCAGCAACTACTCTAGAAGCACCTAAGAACATGGCTCCTATAATAGTAGAAGCAGATCTAGAAGTTCCAGGTATCATGGCTAAACATTGAATTATACCTATTATGAATGCAGTCTTACAATCAAGCATATCTATAGAATTTATTGAACCTCTTTTGTTATCTTTATCAACTAATATTAGTACTATTCCTCCAACAATAAGGGCTATGGCAACTGTTGTTGGATTAAATAATAATTCTTCTATGTAATCTGCAGCTAATGCACCTATAACTAAAGCTGGAATTACACCTATTATAGTCTTTTGCCATAAGTTAATAATTCTTCTCTTGGCTAATACACTTTTTCTTCCAAAGGGAGATAACTTATCCCAAAAGTATACAATTACAGATAAGATTGCTCCAAGCTGAATTACTACGTCAAACATCTTCGTAAATTCCTCAGAGAAACTTATAAATTGGTTCACTATGATTAAGTGACCTGTAGAAGATACGGGCAAGAACTCAGTAAGTCCTTCCACTATACCTAATATTACTGAAATTAGAACTTCGCTCATAAAATACAAATCCTTTCTTTTTTTCTAGGATACATGATAATTAGTCTAGGTATATTATAAAGGATAATCCATAATATGACAAAGCCTTTGAGATGACTATATGAAAAACTTAAGATTTGTAATTATATTAATATTTGCCTTTAGTCATTAAAATAATATTCAAAAATTGGAGTAGAAAATAATGAAATAAAAAATAGTAGATTAGGAAAAATAATAAATAGACAAATTTAATTTACTACACATTTATACTAAGGAGGATTTTTTACATGGATAAAAATAGAGTAAAGGATATTATGGATGCTGATGAAAATTTAGAAGTACTTTATAGGGGTACTAGTGTATGGGTAGAAGATGTGAGTTCATCACAAGAGGAAGCTACTGTAAAAGTCTTAGAAACGGATGAATTAATTCAAGTACCCACATCAGAATTAAGGGAAACGGGAAGAGAATTAAAATAGATAAGCATAGAATTATTGGGATAGTTATGAAAAATAACTATCCCTTATTATATGGAAAAGATTTTAATTATTTAAGTACTTGTTAACCAAACACATAAACCTTCCATATTATGTATTGAAAATGAATGTAATAAAGCCTGCTAATTATTATTATTGATCATGGCCTTAGGAGGTGGGAATATGAGAAAAATATTTTTAATAGGAGTTCTATTTACAATAATAATTATTTCCTTTATTGGAATAAGTCTTGGACAAGCAAATACTAGGAATGTAGATATAATAATTACTCCACAAGTAGATATATTTGTTGGAAAAAGGCTTTATATACCAACAGAATATAATAATGGATATACTACTATAATTCATCCCTTTATATATGAGGATAGGGTCTATTTATCTATAGAAAATATAAGCCACATGATTAGATTGGGGCTAGATTATGATTATGAGTGTAAAGAAATATTATATTCTACTAAAAGCTGTATTGTAGAGCCAATAGAAATTGAAAAAGATAAAGATCCTTATATGGATTTAAATATGAAAGTATATTTGGATGAAAAACAGGTAAACTTATGTGAGAGTGAAAAATATTATGGACCTATAGTGTACAATGGAAAAATATATATTCCAATAAGATATATATCAGAGAAGGCTGGAAAAAGGGTTTTCTGGTATGGTGAAAAAAATAGAATTATAATAGATAAATAATTATAAGGGATGATTAAACCTATATAATCATCCCTTATTTACTTACTAGGAAATTATAGATTTTCAAAACTGTAGATAAGTAAAAAATAAGGGGGTGTGGGGGAAGGATTCCCCTGCCTCGTTAAAGAAGGGTGCTCAGCAACTTTAGTTGCGTCGAAGGGAACCATAGGGTTCCATAGCGAAGCATACGTAGTATGCCTTATTTCCTTTTACTAAAATTGTAATAAAATATGTTAAAATATAGTAAAATTACATTATGAAAGAAAACTATTAATATTAAACTATGATCTATAAAAAAGGAGAAATTAAATATGATTAAAAAAGAATTTGAATTTCCAAATTATAGTACAGAAATGTTACAAATATTAAAAGAAGGAAGAGTTTTATTAGTTGGAAAGGATAAGGATGGCAAATCCAATCCTATGACCATTGCTTGGGGAAGTATTATGTATGCTTGGAATAGACCACTATTTGTAGCTATGGTTAGAAGTAGTAGATATACATATAAACATATGGAAGAAAATAATGATTTTACAGTAAATTTTTTATCTAAAGACTACAAGGAAGCCCTAGGCTTTTGTGGAAGTAAATCGGGTAGAGACTTTGACAAGTGGAAAGAGACTGGATTAACTCCTATAGATGGGAAATTCGTGAATGGGACCGTTATAGATGAGGCCTTTATTAATATGGAATGTCGCACCGTATATAAGGATGAGATGGATTTAAATGCATTAGAAGAATCTATTATAAAATTAAAATACGATACAGATAAAAATGACCAAAATGTGGAACATACTTTTTATTTTGGAGAAATAATGGGAATGTATGGTCAAATGGAATAGACAAAAGCCAACTTGTATAAGTTGGCTTTTTTTAAAAAAGGGACATGGAAAAATATGTTAAAATATAAATGACCTTTTAAAAGGAGAAGGAGGGAATAATATGGGCGCCATTTTAATAATGATAGCTTTTATTATTATAGGTGTAGTAATAAGCATTATTGTACAATTTTTTCAAAAGAAGAAAATTGTAAAGAAGAATATTAAATATGGAGTGGCTTTTGCTTTAATATTATTAGTCCTTAATATGGTTTCGATGAATGTATTAGACATGAGGGGAAAGATGATAGGCCTTAGAATCATAATACAATTCTTAGAGATAATAGTATTTGTGGCTATGGGGATGCATTATTCTGAGCTTATTAAAATAAGAAGTATGCCCTTCATATGTAAAAAGTTTGATTCACAGAGGGTCTATGAAGAAAGGATTTTAATTAAAGAAGAAGTAACTGAAGATATTAAAGAAGAAATAGAAGATGAAGACATAATGACAGAAATTACTGAAGAAAAATATGATGAGAGTAATATAATTGAGGAATCTGTAAATTTGAAAGAGGCATTAAAGTGGGTGATTATATTTGTTATAGGATCAATTATATATTCTACTATTTTATTTAAAATTGCACATATAGATTTTGCATATATATTAGATAAGGTAGAATTAGAATCCTCTGAATTAGCCATATATGGACTAATATCAGGAGCTGCCATACAAGAAGAAATAGTGTTTAGATTAGTTGGTCAAAACTTTTTAATGAAATCTTTTAATATAGAGAGAAAAAATTACTATAAAGTTATAATAGCCATGTCATTTATTTGGGCATTAGCCCATTTAGGAAATGATATTGTTCCAAGGGGAATTAAGTTTTTTCAAATATTCCCTATGGGTATAGGCTTAGGATGGATGTATGAAAAATTTGGATTAGAAAGTTGTATATTGAGTCACCTTTTATTTAATATTATAATGATTAGTATAGTTTTTATATAATTAAGGGAGAAGAGTATGAATATAAAACTTATAGAATATGATAAAGAGTATTTAGGATATATAAAGAAATGGGAAGAACAAAAGGAAATATATGAATACCTTACTAATTTAAGACCAAAATACTTAAGAAAAAATTTTAAAGAGATAAAGGAAGCTACTAGATTTTATATTATTGAATATGAAGAGGTAATAATAGGTGCTACCTGGCTTGAAAGTATAACTAATATGGATGCTAAACTTACCATATACATAGGTGAGAAAGAATACAGAAAGAAGGGCATAGGCACTATTGTGGTAGATACCCTAGTAAATATAGCCTTTGAAGAGTTGAGTCTTAAGAAAGTCTATCTATATGTGAGAGCCCATAATTCTAATGCTATAAATTGTTATAAAAAACTAGGTTTTAAGATTAAAAGACAATTTGAAAGGCAAAGGTTTAAAAATGGATCAACTCAAGGATCTTATGAAATGGTTAAGTATAAAAAATAAGCTAATCTCCAGGAGATTAGCTTATTTTTTTGTATTCCATATAAGAATAGATAGTTGGAATTAGAACTGTTATAGCTATAACTCCTATGAGTATATAAAGACTGGCTACACCAGATAGAAAACTTGTGAATACAAGTATTAATCCTCCAATGGCAAAAGTAAAACCACTTAATCTATGAGTTTTTTTCCATACGGTTTCATTAGCTAAAGTCCAAGGTGTTTTTACACCAAAGAAATAATTGGGCCTAATTTGGCTCATATAATTTCCTATTATCATAAACAATATACCGACGAAAATTTTTATAGTAACTCCCATATTAATATTAAATCCTAGGGAAATTAAAATTGTACTCCAAGTAAGGAGTAAAAAGAATATTATAGTTGCTGCCATAGTAATATTAAATGCCTTAGCATGTTTAGTGTAGGATTGTCTTTTAGGATCTATTTTAGGTAAAAATTCTTTTAATAGATACATTCCAAGGGGAAGTAGGGCAAGTACAAAAATGAAAGACTTACTTCCATAAGCATCTATTTCACCATGCATATTCCAATGTTTAGGTATAGTATCAGGTAATTGATTATAAACTAAAAGAGTACCAAGAATTGATATGAAAATTAGAAATAGAATTATTTTATTTAGTTTCATTTTCATCATTCCTTTCTCTAAAATCAAAGAACCATTTAGTGATTTCTTGTAATACGGTAGAATTAAGGGAATAGTAGATATTTTGCCCTTGCTTATCACCAAGTATTAAGTCAGCATTTTTTAATGTACTTAAATGGTGACTTATGGATGGTTTACTAATATGAAAATAATCTGCAATTTCTCCTGCCGTCATATCTTTATCCCTTAGAAGTTCTAGAATTTTTCTTCTTGTAGGATCTGAAAGAGCTTTAAATGTTTTATTCATAGGCACACTTCCTTTAGATAATTAGATATTTAGATAATTATCTAAATATCTAATTAGATTATAGCATTTATATTCTGTCATTTTTACAGGTAAAGTATGTAATATTTGTTAGAATCTTAGATGTTTTAAAGTTAAAGAGCTTGTGCTCTGTTCACATATAAACAAAGTACAAGCCCTTTTATTAGTAGTTTTAATGAAGTTTTTTTAATTCTCAGTACTACTATTTTCTGTTACTTGTATGAACCTGTAAATTCCAAAGATTACTATTAGTCCTCCGCTTATTTGCCATAAAGTTGGTATTTGATTAAATAAAAATATGGCCCAGATAGTGGCAAAAATAGGTTCACCTAAAATTGCTGTAGACACAAATGATGGTGATAAATACTCTAGAGCCCAATTAAATATACTATGACCTAATATAGTACAACATACAGCTAAGCTTATGAAGATTATCCAATCTAGCTTAGGATATGGATAAAGGGGAGTACCAGTTATAAAATCAAATAACAACAGAGTAATAGTACAACTTGTGTAAACGATGAATGTGTATGCATTTACAGAAAGTTTTTGTCTGGCAATCCTACCTATGAGCATGTAACAAGCTACAGTCAATCCTCCTAATATTGCCAACATATCTCCGTATAATATATTTTTTCCTAAAGAGGAATCACCCATTGAAATAATGGCACTTCCAATTAAAGCAATAAATATACTGGCAAGGGATTTTCTAGAGACTTTTTCTTTTAATATAAATATACTACCTAAAACTATAAATATGGGATGGGTATTTACTAATACGGTTGAACTGGCTATGGATGTATACTTTATGGATTCTAACCAAGTTGCAAAGTGAAGTGCTAAAAAGACTCCACTACATATACACTGAACAAGGGTTTTTCTAGATACATTCTTCAGTTCATGAGTATTCTTAGCAAGTACATAGGGTAGTAATATAAAAGAAGTAAACCCTAATCTATAGGTGCCAATTATCAAAGCAGGTGCTGAACACATTTTAGTAAGTACAGAACTAAAGGATACAAATATAACACCAATCAAAATGATAAGTTTAGGGTCGATTTTTTTGTCCATATTACGTTCCTCCTAATTAAATTCATATAAAGATTATAACATTATTTGGAAACATCCTATAGTAGATGCTAAAAATTTTATATTATAAATTTTAAGGAAAAGAATGGATATAGTGATTATAAAGGTTTATAGGTTTTAGACAATTAATAACCCGTTTGACAAAGATAATTTTAATATGATATATTCGTTTTAGGATCCTAAAACGAATATAGGATACAAAATTACAAGGAGGGATTATAATATGAGTAAGAAAAACAAAGGGTGCTTAGAACGAATTGAAAGACTTAAATCAAAGCTTCTAGAGGTTAGACCAGAGATGGATTTGGAAAATGCCAGAATTTTAACTGAGAGTTTTATGGAGACAGAAGGACTTCCACATGTTCTTAGGAAAGCTAAGGCCTTTCATAAACAGTGTAGTGAAAAGACCATTAATATTTGGGAAGATGAACTAATCGTAGGTTGTTCTGGTAGTAAAAAACGTGGAGGTATTCTATGTGCAGATACTTGCTGGTCTGTACTTGATGCTGAACTGGATACTATAAGTAACAGAAAATATGATCCTTTTTATCTTCGTGATGAAGATAGAGCTATTTTTCAAGAGGTAATTAAACCTTACTGGAAAGGCAGATCAAACTATGAAAAGTGGCTAGCTCAGGTTCCTGAAGAAACTAAAGAGCTTACAGATAACGGAATTCTTTATATTAACAGAAAGGCTGTTAGAGGTTTTGGTGAAACTACTGCAGGATATGAATGGCTTCTTAATGTTGGAATTTCTGGTATTGTAAAAGAAATCGAAAAAAGTAGAGCAAAACTTGATATTACTGTTCCAGGTGATTACCAAAAGGATTATTATTTAAAATCCCAATTAATTGCTGCTGATGGTATTAAGATTTTGATTGAGAGGCATGCTGAATTAGCTCGTAAATATGCCAATGAGACGGATGATTTAATTAGAAAAGAAGAACTTAATCAGATTGCTTCCATTTGTGATTCTATTTCATGGAATCCTGTAAGAAGTTTTAGAGAAGCCCTTCAACTTTTTTATTTCTATCAAACATGCATTTTCATGGAGCAAAATGCTGCCAGCTATAACCCAGGCAGAATGGATCAATATTTATGGAAATATTATGAAAATGATTTAGAAAAGGGAATTATAACTGTCGATGAAGCTCAGGAACTTTTGGATTGCCTTTGGATTAAGTTTAGTGAACCATGTTTATTCCAAGATGAAGTTACTGCTGAATTTGCAGCTGGATATCCAATGTTTCAAAATGTTTGTGTTGGTGGAGTAGATGATTGTGGAAGAGACGCTGTAAATGATTTATCTTATATGATTTTACAAGCTACTATGGATGTAAAGTTATATCAACCTTCCTTATCCGTTAGATATAGCGTAGCTAAGAACCCTAATTCATTTTTAAAAAAGGTAGTGGATCTTATGAGTTTGGGTACTGGATTCCCAGCTTTTCATAATGATGATATTGGTATAAGAATGCTTATGAACAAGGGAATTCCTTTAAAGGAAGCTTTTAACTGGAATCCTTGTGGATGCGTTGAAACAAATCTTGAAGGCAGAACTAAACAATATACGGCCCTTGCAGATATTAATTTAGGAAGCATGGTGGAATTTGCTCTTCTAAATGGAAAGATGAGAAAAAATAATAAAGTTATTTCTGTTAGGTCGGGTGACCCTCTTGAATTTCATACTTATGGAAAGTTTTTAGAAGCAGTTAAGGACCAAATTAGATATTCTGTTAGAGCTTGCGTAATGGGAAGCCACGTAATAGATGAGATTTGTATGGATAGAACTTGTCCTGCTTTATCTCTTACTTTTAAAGAGTGTATTGAAAGTGCTAAAGATTATGCTTGGGGTGGTGCTAAATACAATGTGGGCAATGGTATTATTCTTATTGGTGTTGCTGATTTGATTAATAGTTTGGCTACTGTTCGCCACATTATATATAATGAAAAAAGTACTTCCATGAGTGAACTGCTTAAAGCTTTAGAAAATAATTTTGAAGGCTATGATATTCTTCATAAAATGTGTATGGATGCTCCTAAGTATGGAAATGATGATCCTCTAGTAGATGATATTGCAGGAGAAATATATACTTTTATTGCTGATGAAATAGAGAGTTACAATAGTAAGTTTGGTAAAATGTCTCCAGGTATTTTACCGGTTTCAGGTAATACACCTTTTGGTTTAGAGGTTGGGGCATTACCTTCTGGCAGAAAGGCCTGGACTCCTTTAGCAGATGGTGTTAGTCCTTCTGGGGGTTCTGATATGAATGGGCCTACTGCCGTTCTTAAGTCTGTTGCCAATATTCCTCATGATAGATTTACTCAAGGAACTTTACTTAACATGAAGGTTGAACCTTCCATGATATCTAATGAAGGGGGCAAAATTCAAATGATGTCCCTACTTAAGAGTATGTGCACACTTGGTGTGTATCATGTTCAGTTCAATGTAATCGACCAAGAAAAGCTTATTAAGGCTCAAAAGGATCCTGAAAAATACAAAGGACTTTTAGTTAGAGTTGCTGGTTATACTGCATATTTCACGGAATTAGGCAAAGATATTCAAGATGAAATAATAGGTAGAACTGTTCAAACTGGCATTTCTGTGGGGTGATACTTTGATAGAAAAACCAAATAGAAAGGGATCTATTCTTAGAATTGAAAGGGCTTCTATCCATGATGGAGATGGTATTAGAACTGTGGTATATTTCAAGGGGTGTCCTTTGAAATGTAAATGGTGTTCTACCCCAGAATCTCAAAAAACTTATGAAGAACTGGCCTATATGGAGAAAAAATGTACTAGATGTGAAAGATGTGTGAGCCATTGTCCTGAAAATGCATTGTCCTTATCTAGTGAAGATGGAAAAATTCATATTGATAGATCAAAGTGTACTAGGTGTTTTAAATGTATTGATACATGTCCCTTTGGCGCACTAAGAAAGTATGGTATTAGTATGTCTGTAGATGAGGTAGTAAATGAAATAAGTAAGGACGAACTTTTTTACTTTCATTCAAAGGGTGGAGTTACTATTAGTGGCGGTGAGTGTCTAATGCAGATGGAATTTTTAAGGGATATTCTTCAAGGATGTAAAATGAATGGAATTAATACGGCTATTGAAACAAGTCTCCTTGCTAAATATGAAGATATAGAAATGGTACTTCCATTTATTGATACGTTTTTTGTTGATATAAAACATATGGACTCTCATTGTCACAAAGTATTAACGGGTGTGAAAAATCACATGATTTTAGATAATATTGTTAAACTTGATGAGTCAAAGTTTAATTTTGATATTCGAGTAAGGATTCCTATTATTCCTGGTTTGAATGATTCTGAGGCTAATTTATTAGCCACTCTGGAGTTTTGTAGTAATAGAAATAAGATTAGCTCCATAGAACTCTTACCCTATCACAGATATGGCATTGATACTTATAATTCACTTGATATTGAATATGAACTTAAGAAATTAAGTACTCCATCAAATGATCACATTATAAGAATGGATTCCCTTTTAAAAGAAAGAAAATCCAACTTGGAAATACGAGCAAATGTAGGGGTTTCAGGTAGTTCAACTAATTTGACTATTTAATTTCCAAATGATATTATCTAAATATTATTTAGTATCAAATTTTGAGGTGATTAAATGAAAGATGAACAATCGAATCAATCCCTAATGGATTTAGCTTATATAGATATCAAGAATAAAATTCTTAACTTAACTTATCCACCAGGTACAGCTTTAACAGAATCAGGCTTAGCTAAAGAACTGAAAAGTAGCAGAATGCCAATTAGAATGGCCATTCGAAGACTTGAAAACGAAGGACTATTAATTGCAGGTTATAGAAAGAAGATAAGAGTTAAGGAAGTTACTCGTAAAGATGTTTTAGAGATATATCAACTTAGAAGTCTTCTTGAAAAAAATGCTCTTAAGATGATATTTGATTCTGATAAGACTTGGGAATATTCACATCGTCTTGAAGGGAAAGTTGTGAATATGAGAGCTGCTCAGAACGATCTATATGATTGGGAAGTTGCTGATACAGAAATGCATAAAGAGCTTGTGAGTATTTTTCAAAATGATAGAATTAATAGAATCTATGAAAATAATCAAAATGAATTGATTCGTATTGGTCTAATATCTGGTAAAAGTAGCGCTCATATTAAAGAAGTTAATGCTCGCTTAGTTGAGTTCATTGAATCTATTCGTAATAAAAAATTTGAATTGGCTATGAGTATACTTAAGGAAGATCATTTAGATGCGGGCCTTGAAATGGCCCTTGATAAAATTACTCTCGAATAGCTAAACTAATTTTGCTCTTATTTCTTTAATGGAAAAGAATTAGGAGGGTTACCATGTACAAAATAGGATTTATTGGTTGCGGAAATATGGGAAAGGCAATGATTGGTGGAATAATTAATTCAAGAATATATAAGGCTGACGAGATAATAGCTTTAGATTTAAATGAATGCCTTTTATCTGAAGTGAAAGGTGTGTTTGGAATAAATACTACTAGAGATACTCTTTACTTAGCTGAGAATTCTAGAATTATTATTCTATCTGTTAAACCTAATATTTATAATATTATTCTAAATGAAATAAAGGATAAAATTTCTCATGATACTATTGTTATTAGTATAGCTCCAGGTATATCAATCAAGTCTATTGAGGATGTTATAGGTTCTGATAAAAAAGTTATTAGAACAATGCCTAATACTCCTGCTCTAGTCAATGAAGGTATGTCTGCCATATGTATTAGCAATAAGGTTTCTGAAGTTGAAAAAGAAGAAGTACTTAAAATCTATTCTAGCTTTGGGATTGCTGAGATTGTAAGTGAGAAACTAATGGATTGTGTTGTTGGAGTTAGTGGATCCTCTCCTGCATATGTATATATGTTCATTGAAGCTATGGCTGATGTAGCGGTTCTGGCAGGTATGCCTAGAGATAAGGCATATAAATTTGCCGCCCAATCCATAATGGGATCAGCTAAGATGGTTCTTGATACGGGAATTCATCCTGCAGCACTTAAGGATATGGTTTGCTCGCCAGGAGGAACGACCATTGAAGCAGCGGCAGTTCTTGAAGAAATGGGCTTTAGATCTTCTGTAATTTCTGCTATGAAGTCCTGTATAAAAAAATCAAGTAAACTTACGAGTAAATGAAGAATGAATTTTCAACTTCTCACATGTGTTTCTAATATAAATTAAAATATATTATAAAAGGGCTGCTATTAAAAATAGCCGCCCTTTTCTTATTTGCTCATTAAGGTATGTATTGTAGGATTGTTAAATACTTTATTTGCCACATGTAAAAATTCTTCTTTTGTTATTTCATCTAATATCTTTAATTCTTCCTCAAAGGACTCTATTGAGTGCTCCATTATTCTTTGGGTCAACAAGAAGTGAGCTAATCCACCACAGTCTTCAACTAAAGACAATAGGGATGTTTTAACTAACTTTTTCATATGGTTTATGGTTTTTTCATCAAATACTATAGTGCCATTTTTTATATCAGTAATAGATTTTTCTATTACCTTTTGTGCATCTACTATGTCTGAATCAGAAGCTGTAGTGTAGATACATAAAGTCTTTATGGATTTGGTAGTATCCACTTCAGAATACACGTCATAGGAAAAACCATTATCTTCCCTAAGACATTTAAATAGTATGGAGTTTGCACTTTCTCCAAACTTATAATTTAGAGTCTCTAAAACTAGTTCCTCCCTGCGGGTAAGATTGTGGAAGGTGTATAGGAATATAAGTGTATTTTGAGATATATTATCTTTATAGGATATTTTTTTTGTAGGTTTATTTTTTTCTGCAAAGAGGGGAGATTTTATGGAATTCCCTTCTTTCCATATACCAAAATACTTTTCTACCATAGCTTTTGCTTCCTCATGACTGTAAGGCGATGCTACACTTACTACACAGTTGTTTGGTACATAGTATTTATTATAAAATTTTATAATATCTTTTCTTGAAAATTTATTGATATTTTTCTTGGTTCCTAAGATATCATAGCGAAGGGGATGGTCTTTAAATGCTATGGAATTAATTTTCCTAAAACTATACTCCTCCACATCATCCAAAGAAGATTTGATTTCTGATATTACTACCTTTTTTTCCTTTTCTAATTCGTCCTTAGGAAAGGTAGAATTCATAATCATATCAGATAATAATTCCATAGAATTTTCAAATTCATCTTTAAGGGCCGTTATTGCTAAAACAGTAGATGAATAATTAGTATAAGCATCATAAGAACCAGCTCTTTCTTCTAAATCATCATTAATATTATGATTAGTTCTTTTGTTAGTTCCTTTAAATAACATGTGCTCTATAAGATGACTAAGACCCTTCTCATTTAATGTTTCGTATAGAGCGCCTACTTTTAAGCCTATTTGTACAGATGTAAAATTAGTGTTCTTCTTTACTGTTATTAAATTAAGTCCATTAGGTAAAACGTGTTCCTTATAATCAAAATATGATTTCATACATTAACTCCTGTCCTTATAGGATTCTATCTTTATACTATTGTATTGTAGCATAAATACATATATGTAGAAATGATTATTAAAAATATATTTTATGAAGACAATAATCATATTAGGGTATATATAATTATAAAATTATTATGATGGAGGAAGAGTTTTATGGATAAGAAATATAAAAAGCCTAGTGATGAAGAAATAGGAAGAAAATTAAATCCTATACAATATGCAGTGACTCAAGAAGATAATACGGAAAGGCCCTTTCAAAATGAATTTTGGGATCACAAAAAAGAAGGAATATACGTAGACATAGTATCTGGGGAACCCTTATTTTCTTCAAATGATAAGTTTGATTCAGGTTGCGGTTGGCCTAGTTTTACTAAGCCAGTAGATAGGTCATATATAAAGGAAAAGGCAGACTTTAGTCACAATATGAACAGAATAGAAGTTAGAAGCAAAAACGGAGACTCACATCTAGGCCATGTGTTTAACGATGGCCCCTTAGACAGAGGTGGCATGAGATATTGTATAAATAGTGCATCTCTTAGATTTGTTCCAAAGGATAAAATGAAAGAAGAAGGATATGAAGAATATTTGATTTTATTTGAAAAAGAGTTTAAATAAAATTTTTAATAAGAATCCATACTAATGCTTCACATCTTCCGAATCTGTTAAATATATTGTAAAAATTGTAGTTTGTAAAAGAAATGATAATATATTAAAATACAATCTATATAGAATAAAATTTGGAGGAAGTATTATGTACAAACTTATAGCATTAGATATGGATGGAACGTTATTAAATTCTAATAAGGAAATTTCTAAAGAAAATTATGAAGCTATTAAAAAGGCTAGAGAAAATGGGGTAAAGGTGGTATTAGCCACAGGAAGGCCTGTAGATGGAGTGAAAAAATATCTAGAAGAACTAGATATGGTAAGTGATGAAGAATATGTGGCTGCCTATAATGGAGCAGTAATACAAAATGGTAAGAGTGGAGATATAATAAGTAAGATACCTTTAAACTTAGACTGTTATAAAGAATTATATGAACTTAGTAAGGAGTTAGAAGTAAATATACATGCCCTTACAGAGAAGGGGGTTACAACACCTAAGTATAATGAGTATACGGAAGTGGAAGCTACTATAAATGAAATACCCCTAATGGTAGAGGAAGTCAGTGACATAGATGAGAATGAGACCATAATAAAGGTCATGTTCATAGATGATCCTAAAAAATTAGATGACATAACAGATAAAATTCCTGAACATATAAAAGAAAAATATACGGTGGTTAGAACATACCCTATATTCTTGGAATTCTTAGATAAGAGGGTTGATAAGGCCTTTGGAGTTAAGACTATTGCTGAAAACTTAAATATAAAACAAGAAGAGATCATATGTGTGGGAGATGCAGGAAATGATTTAGGGATGGTTAAATATGCAGGGCTAGGGGTTGCCATGGACAATGCCTTTGATGAAGTGAAAGAAATTGCAAATTATGTAACCTTATCTAATGATAATCATGGAGTTGCCCATGTTATAGAGAAATTCATATTAAATATGGGTGCGTAAAAATAATAGCCTAAAGGTATATATCTTTAGGCTATTATTAATTTATTCTTTAGAATGGACATGATATAATATAAATCGATTCCCATTAAAAGTAGGATTTTCATAAATATACTATTCATAGATTTAAACTAGGTGGTAAATGAACATGTTAAATAAATTATTTTTAAATAAATATAAAAAAAGTTTCTTCAACTATAAAGATATTTCATGTAATGATAAAGGAATAATAAAAATGTTTATCATATATTCCTTATTGACTTTTATAGCATTCATTGGGTTTGCGGAGCTTACCTATAATTTTTATATGAATAATCAGGAAAAGGCAATTCGTGAAAATCTATTTAGTTTGGCAAATCAATATTCTCAGAGAATTCAAGAGAACTTGATTAATGAAATATATGTGGTAAACACTCTTGAGGTAATGTTGAAATTAACAGATTATGATGTGGAATCCTTTTATAAATGGGGGCCACCTATACTAGAATCAAACCCTAATATAACATCAATTCAATTAGCACCTAATGGAATTGTTCAATATATATATCCTCTAGAAGGGAACGAAAAGGCAATAGGACATAATTTGCTAAAAGATGTAAATAGAGATGATGGGGCTATTAAAGCAATTAAAGATAAGGCCATAACATTTATAGGCCCTGTTAAGCTTATACAAAATGGTAAAATGGCTGTAATAGCTAGGAAACCAATTTTTAAGTTAGATAATGGTGTAGACGAATTTTGGGGATTTACTATTGTGTTAATAAACATTGAAAATATTTTAATTCCAGAACTTAAGTATGTAGAAGAAAAGGGATTAGCCTATAGAATTTTAGGAAATGATCCAGATAGACAAGAGAAACCTGTAATAATATCATCTTCTACAAAGATAGAAAAGTGGGAGGCTTCCTATCCAATTGTGGTACCAAATGGACAGTGGACTATTGAAATGACATATATTGATAAACGCTCAAAGGAGCATGATTTATTGCACCTATATATTATTTTAGGAGGTATAATTCTAGCAACTTTGTATTGTACTCAACATTTTAGAATGATTAAAAAGTCTATTGAGGTAGATTGGTTAAATGAAAAATTAACAGAACTATCTTATACGGATGAGTTGACTAATATAAAAAATAGAAGGGGCGTTTTAATAGAATTAGAATTATTAATAGAAGAAGCTCAATTATATAATAGACCTCTTAGTATTGGTATGATAGACATTGATTTTTTTAAGGATATAAATGATTCCCTAGGCCATGACGGTGGAGATAATGCTTTGAAGCATATTATTAATATTTTCAAAAATAATCTAGACTCTTGTCACACCATTGGTAGAACGGGAGGGGATGAATTCATTTGTATATTTAGAGACAGCCATATACGTGAAGCTAATATGATAGCTAAGGGATTAGAAGATAATCTTAAAGGCTCACCATTTATATATTTAGGAAAAGAAATTTCTCTAACCTTTTCCATGGGCATTGTACAATATGACATTCATGGAGATACTTTAGAATCTTTAATAAATAGGGCAGATAAGGCACTTTATGATGCAAAATTAAAAGGAAGAAATCAAATAATATGCATGTAGGTATTTAAGTCTACTAAAAATGATTATCTTACCATGTGTAGGAGGAAAATATAAATGAGCCATAACTAATCAATTTTGATTAATTATGGCTCATTTATATTTGAATTACTAATTAATGCATAATTTTTATAGAATGAATATGATATTATGCATTTAGCTTTCTGTATTGATTAGGGGACAGATTTGTTATTTTTTTAAAAACCTTTGAAAAGTAGCTTACATCTTCAAAGCCTACAGTTAAACCAATATCAAGTATAGTACGGTTAGTTAAAACTAATAATCGTTTTGCCTCATCAATTCGTAGTTTATTTACATATTTAGTAAAGGATATGCCCTGTTCCTTTTTAAAAAGAGAAGAAAAATACTTTGGGCTTAAGCCGATTTTATTAGAGACATGTTCTAAGGATATGGATTCCATATAGTGAGAGTTAATAAATGTAAGTGCTTCTTTAAATTTTACAGGATTTTTAGATTCATGAAGGTGAATAACACTTTCAGTAAAATGATTAAGAACCTTTAGGATACAATAGGATAAATCATCCATATTATTAATACTATTTAGTTCATGAATAAATTGATAATTCATACTAAATATTTTTGAAAGTTCTGCACCACCTTCTACGGCAGCTCTAGAGATTAAGGAGCATATTTCTAAAGATCTAGCTTTGGTAACTTCAATGGAAACTCCTGTAGTATAAAAAACGTATCCAAGTAATTCGTTAAGTACAACTTTTGCACCATTAATATCTCCTTGTTTTACTCTCATTAATAGCTCCTTTTCCTTTTCATAGGGATAAATAGAATTTAATGTATCCTGTGACTTTATAGAATGAATCATTTCTCCAATACGAGATTGTTGCAGCATTTTAGAATGTTGTTCTTTTAATTGTTGCTTATTTTCTTGAGTAATTTGCTTCCCTATTATTTCAATAAGTTTACTAAGAAATCTCACACGCTTTGGGTCTACTACAGGGATGCTACGTAGATGAGAGTGAATTTTACCTTTATGTTTTAAATGGATATGATTTTTACATAAAATATCATCAACCATTATTTCGTCTGGGTAATTCATGAGAACAGGGCCACCAATAAGAGCACCACTAAATACCCCCTCATGAATAATAGGATAAGAAAATTCAGTTAATCCAGCAGGACAAAAGAAGATGAAAGATTCACCTAAGTTAAAAGCCTGTCGACTAGTATATAAATGGGTTTGTTCACATACTCCTGAATCAGTAATGATTTCATGAAAAAGACTACAGAAGGATTTCTCATTTCCACGAGTTAATATTGTTTTTCCACTACTATTAATATATTTTATGGAAATATATGTAGATTCATAAAACGTATCAAGAATACTTGCCAAAATATTTTCATCTAAATTCCCATGAACATCAAAAATCATATAATACCTCCATAAATGATAAGATACATGTATTTTATCATGAATAATTCCATGTAAGAATAAATATAAGGAAAAATTACAAAAAATCATACTTTTGAACAAGAAAAATTACAAATATAAAATATTCGATCCATATGTATGATTGTGACATGTAAAATTAAAAGAAAGAAAATAAATTTATCCATATATTAATATTTGTTATAGGGTATATGCCTCTAATACCAATGATAATGGTATTAGAAAAAACATAGAAACGTTTTCACGACAT
The DNA here is from genome assembly GCF_002270055.1 of Anaeromicrobium sediminis. NCBI lineage: Bacteria > Bacillati > Bacillota > Clostridia > Peptostreptococcales > Thermotaleaceae > Anaeromicrobium > Anaeromicrobium sediminis. The sequence goes on from NZ_NIBG01000003.1 coordinate 286,416, forward strand.
ATTACAACAATGTGTACTTTTAAACGAGAAAAATTATTAAGTAAAATTTATAATTAAGATAAGAGTTAAATGGGAAATCAATGAATATTAAACATACTGATAATTATAAGGAGGATAATATGACAGGAAAAGAACGAATTATAAAACTATTAAAAAAGGAAAAAGTAGATCAAGTACCATGGGTACCATTTTCAGGAGTACATGCAGGAAAGCTTAAGGGATATACGGCTAGAGACGTACTACAAGATAAAGATAAATTAGTAGAATCTTTATTAGAAGTAAAGAAATTATACCAACCAGATGGTATGCCAGTAGTTTTTGACTTACAAATAGAAGCAGAAATATTAGGTTGTGAATTATTATGGGCAGAAGATAACCCACCTTCTGTAAGAACTCATCCATTAGCAGAAACAAAAGAAATCCCTTGTGATTGTACTATACCTTCCAAAGAAGATGGAAGAATTCCTATGATTTTAGAAGCTATGAGAGAGATGAAAGAAAAAGTTGGAGATGATACAGCTTTATATGGATTAATCACAGGGCCATTTACATTAGCATCTCACTTAAGAGGAGTTAACATGTTTATGGATATGGTAGAAGATCCAGAGTACGTTAAAAACCTAATGAAATTTACAACTAAGGTTGCAAATGCAATGAGTGAATATTTCATAGAAGCAGGTATGGACGTTATAGCAGTAGTTGATCCACTAGTATCTCAAATTTCTCCAAGACACTTTAAGAAAATGTTACATGAACCATTTGCAGAAGTTTTCGATTTCATCCGTGAAAAGGGAGCTTTATCTTCATTCTTCGTATGTGGAGATGCTACAAAGAACATAGAACCTATGTGTAAAACAAACCCAGATTCTGTATCTATAGACGAAAATATTGATATGGCTAAGGCTAAGGAAATTACTGATAAGTATGACATTGTAATTGGAGGAAATATTCCATTAACAACAGTTATGCTTCACGGAACTCAACAAGATAACATGAAATGTGTAGTAGATATACTAGATTCAGTATCTCATGATAGATTAATTGTAGCACCAGGGTGTGATATGCCATATGATTTACCTATTGAAAATTCAATAGCTGTACAACAGGCTATTCGTCACACAGAAGAAGTTAGAGAAATGCTTAAAAACTACACTGCTGTAGAGGAAGATATTCATATAGAATTACCAGATTACGATGCTCTTGAAAAGCCATTTGTAGAAGTATTTACATTAGACTCAATTGCTTGTGCTGCTTGTACTTACATGATGGGAGCTGCAAACGATGCAAAAGAACATTTTGGAGATAAGATAGATGTAGTAGAGTATAAGTATACGGAAAAGGAAAGTATAGCTCGTTGTAAAGCTATGGGAGTTACTAACTTACCAAGTATCTATATAAATGGTGAATTAGTATATAGCTCAATAATTCCAAGTAGACAAGAATTTATTGATAAAATTAATGAATGCACTGTTGCTTTAAATAATTAAGTTATTACTAGATAAAAGGATTCGGAAGAATCCTTTTTATCTAACCTAATATTTTCAGAGTGAAAGGAAGGGCAATATGATTGATATTTACTTAATTACAGGTTTCTTAGGAGCAGGTAAAACTACATTAATGAGAAATCTTTTAAACGGATTCGAAGGTAATAAGACCGCTATTATTGTAAATGAGTTTGGAAAAGAAGGGGTAGATGGAAATCTATTAGAAAAAGAAGGCATGCTTATAGAAGAAATTAATAATGGTTCTATATTTTGTGTGTGCCGCTCAGACCTGTTTATAGATGCCATACTTAAATCAGCAGATTTAGGTGTGGAAAATCTCATAGTAGAAAGTTCTGGACTTGCTGATCCTTTTGGAATGCCAAAAATCATGACTATCCTTGAAAAGTTAGCTCCTAATGAATTTCATTATAGTGGCTCTATTTGTGTAGTTGATAGTAAAAATTTCTATAAAGTATATGAAACAGCTGTAGCTATAGAACATCAAGTACAGGGAGCAGACCTTATATTTATGAATAAAACAGATATTGCTACAGATGAAGAAATTCAGTCAGTTGAGAAAACCATTAGAGAATTAAATAATCATGCCCGTATAATAAAAACGAATTTTTCAAAAATAGACGATTTTGATGAAATTATTAAACTTCAGTGGCACAAGCCTGATATGAAAGGTATCTTAATAAAGAAAACACTAGGAATTAGTAAATATATCTTAAAGTTTCATTGTAATAACTTGAATCTGTTAAAAGAATGGCTAGAAGAATGGGCAGAAGAAGTATACCGCGTAAAAGGATTTTGTAAGATAAATGGAGAGAGTTATTTAGTAGAGGCCGTTCAAAGTCAAATTCATATAGAAAAATTAAATTATGATAAAGAAGAAGATTTTCTAGTAGTATTAGGTCCGAGTCGAGATGTAATAAAGGAAAAAATAAAAGCAAGTTGGTTTGAAAAATTTGAAACTAATATAGAGATCCTATAATATTTTAATAACTTGAGTTGTGTAATTTTTTAAATAGATATATTGATTTTGCTATAACTTAAATATGAAAAAATTATCTGACAACAAAGGAGCGCAGAAAATATGAAGCAAGTGGAAGAAATCATATATGAATTAGAAGAACTCAGAAGAGAATTGAATAGTTTGATTAGCGAAAAAACAAAACTTATTGAATCACAAGTTATAGAAACAAGTCAAAAACTAGATGCAGTATTAAATACATATAGTAGATTGACACAAAGTTAAAAATATAAACAAGAATGACGGGTATTGTGAACACTGATTCTAAAGGAGAGTTATAAATGAGATTTTTAAAAGAATTTTTTCCAGAATTCACAGAAAAATTAGATGAAATTGATCAATTATATACGGAAAAAAGAATGATTGATGAAAAAACATATCAATTTATTTGTTTCGCCCTATCAATAAAAGGAAGATCAAAGCCTTGTGTTTTAAAACACTTTAAGGAAGCTATAGATGCAGGAGCAACTGAAAAGGAATTGTCATACATTTTGGCATTAGTTATGCGAGAAGCTGCAGGGGCAGATGACTGTTGGACTCATGATGTAATTAGTGATTGGAAGAGTATTGTAAAAGGAGAAGTATGTTGCGATTGCGCAAAATAAGTTAGACACAACTGATATTTCCTTTTAAAGCTATTATAATGAGATAAGAGATTAGAGTTTTATATGGGAAGGGGAATTTCTATTGAAGGTTTTTTCTGATTTTAATTTTACTATTGATAAAAAAAGAGTATTCAATTATATAGATTGTTATGAAGGTCGGAGAATATACAAGACTATATCCAAGATGTATGAAGATTTTTACGAAAAATTACCTTCTTTGATAACACCTAAAGGTTTTTATAATTTTGTTAATAATGATGATTCTAAAGTACCTTCTCATACACTATACTGTGTCATAACTTTAGGAGAAAAAATAAGTGAAGCAATTGGTGAAAAATATGATGATGGTGAATATATAGAAACTCTTTTATTAGATGCTATGGCAGATATGGTGTTATTTGAATATAGCAACCAATTTTATAAACACTTAAAGAAAGAAGCGAGTAAGATGAATTTAGGATTGTCATCTAGAAATTCGCCAGGGGAGAGGGGAATACCTATGGAATATGCTGAGGAAATTTTAAACAAATTAGCTATGCCACAGGAATACAATATAAGTTTAACTTCTGGATTTATGGTAAGGCCTAATAAATCGATGATATACTCCTATAAATGTGATACTAGTTATACGTCTAGTAAAAGAGATCATGATTGCTCTAAGTGTAGCAATGAAAATTGCAAGATGAGGAGTGTGAAAATATGATTTCCATAAAGATAGTGACGGATAATAGGATTTTATCATTAGACCATGATCCTAAGGACAGTCTATTAGATACATTAGTAAAGAATAAGGTATATGTTACAAGTCCTTGTGCAGGAAATGGCACATGCGGTAAGTGTAGGGTAAGAGTTGTAAAGGGCCATGTTCATTATAAGGACAGTAACAACAGATTTTTTTCAGAAGATGAAATAAAAAAAGGCTTTAGACTTGCTTGTGAATCTTATACATGTGAACCTATAACTATAGAGATACCCAAAGATAAGGATAATACTTATAGTATTGAATCTGGGTATGAGAATAATAGAGGGGTTATAAACCCTCTATTAAAAAAACATAAAGTATCCCTTGAAGATGAAATATTAAAAAAATCAATATCAATTACTAAGTCTATCAATGACCTAATGAAAAAGGATTTTTCCTACAGTTATGAAGCTTTAAAGAAATTATCAAGATATTTAGATGTAGGGCTACATAAAAAAGATATTTATATGGTAGAGAGGGATAATTTAATATGTAATATATTCACAAGGAATTGTAAGTTATATGGAGTTGCCATTGACATAGGTACGACTACTATAGCTATGGTCCTTATTGACCTTGAATCAAGTGAAATTATAGATAAATATGCCATACTGAATCCTCAAAAGAAATATGGACATGACGTAATATCAAGAATAAATTATGCATCTAAATCCACAGAAAATTTAGATGAAATTTCTTCATTAATAAGAGATGAGATTTTTAAATCTATACTTCATCTAGCTAAGAAGAATCACATATTATTTGATGATATACACCAGGTTTATATATCAGCGAATACTACTATGATTCAATTATTATTAGGATTACATTCCCATTCCTTGGCTGTTGCACCATTTACAATGATTACAGATTCTCCTATTGAATATAGCTTTAGTGAAGTATTTAATTACACTAAGGGCCATTGTAAGGTGACTTTAACTCCGTCAATATCTGCTTATGTGGGGGGAGATATTACATCGGGCATAATTAGTACTAACATACATAAGGATGAGAACATAAGTCTCTTAATAGACATAGGTACTAACGGAGAGATGGTTTTAGGAAATAGAGATAAAATCTTTTGTGTAGCTACAGCAGCAGGTCCAGCCTTTGAAGGTGCTACCATTAAGTATGGTATTGGTAGCATTGAGGGGGCCATTAGTCATGTGACTATAAAAGATAGGGAAGTAACTTATGAAACTATAGGAGATAAAAGTCCTGTAGGTATTTGTGGTTCTGGAATAATTGATATAACTGCTGAATTAATTAAAAACAATATAATAAAAAAATCGGGAAGATATAATAAAGAATATACAGATACAGATGGGAATTTTCCTATTGCCTGCTTAGACACGGGAGAGAAAATAGTTTTTACCCAAAAAGACATTAGAGAAATACAATTAGCAAAGTCTGCTATACGTTCTGGAATAGAAATACTAATAAGAGAGTACGGATGTTATTATAATGAAATAAAAAATGTATATATGGCAGGAGGATTTGGTAATAAAATATCTATTAAATCTGCCGCACAGATAGGCCTTATACCTGATGAATTAAAGGAAAAGGTAGTGTTTATAGGTAATACGTCCCTAAGTGGTAGTATAGATATGATTTTAGACAAGTCTTCTCAGGAAGATTTAAGATACATTATTGACACAACAAAATATGTAGAACTTTCTACAGACCGCCAATTCCAATCATTGTTTGTTGATTATATGGCCTTTTAAAAAATGAGAATTAGATAAAGTCTAATTCTCATTTTCTTTAATATCTTCCATACTCTTTGGCAGTTTTTATCATTACTTTAGCTTTTTCAAAATCTAAAGGAGCTGGATACTCGCAACCTGTTGCTAATATAAATCCTCCGCCTTTCTTAAACGTATCAATTTCTTTTTTACATTCTTCTTCCACTTCTTCTAAAGTGGCAGTCATAAGCCAACCTGGGTCAACATGACCGATTAAAGTGAGCTTATCTCCATATTTTTCTTTCATATCTTCAAAGGATGAACACTCAGCAGGGTAATGTAGGAATGAAAAAGCAATGGGATTCATTCTCTTTAATTGCACATCAAAGTATGGACCAGCACCACAATTGTGAATCATAACCATAGATCCTAATTCACGAATATGGTTTGCTAACTCTTCCATATACACCCCTTCAAATTTATCCCACATTCTTTTACTCATGATAGTTTTTGATGCAAATAGTGTATCAAACATAATGGCATGGACTCCTTCTTCTATCATGGCTGTACAAAATTCTTTTAAAGTTTCTGTAATTTCTCTTAAACATTTATGTACTTCTTTTGAACAATCTATAAGATCCATAAATAGTTTATCATGTCCTCTAAGCATTCCTGCAATACCTAAAGGTCCAAATACAAAGCCGATTATAGGTTTTTCTTTACCTCTAGCCTTAACTAATTTTTCACATAATTCTATATGTTCGCTCATTCTAGGTGTTTCTCTTGGATTTATTTTTTTTATTTTAGTATAATCTTCTACAGATTTTATTAATCTATTATCATGGGAAGGGCAAGCTGCCTTATCCTCAAAATATAATATTTCCTGTCCCCAGTCTGCAGCTTCTACAGATAAATCTACTAAAGTACAAATAGCATCTAGATCTAATTCATCTGTGGTCTTTATAATGGACTGAGCACAAAGGTCGACATCTTGTGTCCACTCTTTATAATTAATACCTAATTTCTTTCTAGATACACTATTTAAAAGAGGATATACGGGAACTCTATCTGCTTCCTTGTGTTGTAATGTTAATCTTACTCTTTCTAAAGAATTCATATTTATTTCCTCCTAATCGCTGTTCATCATTGAATGGGAAATTATTGTAATTGCTATGTTAATTATACATTTTGTGTAACTGGATTTCTCGTTTAAAAGTACAAATTGTTGGAATATGTAATGGAAATGATTTTTTAATCGGAGAAAATCTAGGGACCGTGATAATAGAGGGATAGAAGCTAGTGTGTATATATATTTAGCTTCATAATTACACATATATGTATAGTTATGAAGCTAAATATATATTAGAGACCTTTCATATGTAAATTTTCCTTATAAATAGGTGAGTTATTGTAGATTTTCCTTATAAATTTATAGAAATAGAGATTTTGTAGCAAAAAATATATATTATGATAATAAGAGAACTTTCATAAACTTTATAAAATAAAAAATAAGAATTAGATTTTCTCTAATTCTTATTTTTTATATTTATTATATATATGCTATTACATCCATTTCAATGTCTAAATCATCATATAATTCTTTCACTGCAACAGTAACACGAGCTGGTGGATTTACTGAAAAAAATTCTTTATAAACTTCGTTCATATCTTCAAACTTTTCCATAGAAGAAATATATACATTGCACTTTAATACTTTATCCAAACTTGAACCTGCTTCTTCTAATATATTTTTAATATTATGCAAAACTCTTCTTGTCTGTCGTGCTATACTATCTCTCTCCATTTCACTTGTTTCAGGATTGATGCATATTTGACCTGATAAAAAAATCATGTTATTATGAACAACAGCTTGAGAGTAGGGTCCTACAGCTAGTGGTGCTTTATCTATCGAAATGATTTTTTTCATTGGAATAACCTCCTGATATGTATTTTGTTAGATATATTATTAATACATCCTGAGGGTTTTAACTAGGCTAAGGCCTCTATTGCTCCTACATCTCTAAGAGCATCTCTTTCATCTTGTTCTTTAGCAAGCTTCTGTCCAGTTGGTGTTATACATAGGCCACCATTACATGTACATCTTAATTCACTAGGCAGCTGAGCTCCAACTCTAAACATGGTTTCTGCTGATTCATCTAGTGGAATACAACCATCAAATCCACCCATAACAATGTTAGCTGATACTACTGCATTAGCTGCTGACATGGCATTTCTACTAATACAAGGAACCTGTACAAGACCAGCAACAGGATCACAAATAGTACCAAGTATGTTTTGGATAGCTATAGACGCTGCATTAAGGGCTTGTTCAGTTGTACCTCCAAGGTAGTGCATTAATCCTCCAGCGGCCATAGCAGATGCAGCTCCAGGTTCTACTTGACATCCATAAAGTTCAGCAGAATAGTTATGGTCTTTAGACATACAAATACCTATTACAGCAGTTGCCAGCATGGCCTTTATTTTATCTTCTTCACTTACACCTAGTTTCTTAGCAGTTCCAAGAATAACACCAGGTATAACCCCTGCAGAACCACCAGTAGGAGCACATAAAACAACACCCATGGCACTACTATATTCCATAGTGGCAATAGACCAAGGTGTTACTAAATCTAGTATACCCGTATCTAACCATTGTTTCTTATTTTCAGCTTTTTTAGCAATCTTTCCACCAGTTGGTTGTATGATACCATCCATGTTAATGTCACCTTTTAAGGCTTCCTCAATACCATCTTCCATAATATCTATGATTTCTTTCATGTAATTCATAATTTCCTCTTTAGACCAACCGCTTCTTGCTGATTCATACATGATGGCTAGTTCCCATAATTCCTTATTTTCTCTCTTACCAATTTCAAGCATCTCAGCAGCAGATTTAAAAGGAACTGGTTCGTGTCTGTTTGATAATACAGTAAGTACTGGGTTAATTTGTTTTATCCTTGTTACATTTTTTAAAGTCTTTATTTTATCTACAGAATCATCAGTTGGTTTATTTTTTGTTTTTCCATTAATTAATCCACGATTATCTAATGTGGAGAAACTAATTTCTTCCACATGACCTACAAGTTTTTTTATTTCATCACATAAATTTATTAAATCATCTTTTGATGCATTTTCAGTAAATACTAATAACTCGTGAGCATCTCCTACAATAGATACAGAAAGGTCATCAATAGATAATAGTTTTACAGTTCCACCACCTGTAGAATCTGCTCGTACAAGAACCTCTTCCCCTTCTTCACTAGTCATGGTTATTCTAGATATGTTAGGGACTATGGCTTCAAAGTCACTTATTCTAAATTCAATATCTACATCCATTTCTCTAGCATCAATATTTGATCTACGAAGTTTAGGGTCTTCAGGGCGTCTACCTAAAAGGCCAGAGATAAATCCTAAATCAGACTTTTGTCCTTTATACATATTTGTATAAGCACCTTCTCTCGCAAATTCAACAACAGCCTTTTTTAAATTCCCATCTAATAGCTGACTACTTAAATAGCCTATTCTAGCAGGTCCACAGGTATGAGAACTAGAAGGCCCTACCATAATTGGACCTATAATATCATTAAAGATACTTGGATTCTGTCTTGTCATAAAAAAACCTCCTTAAGAGTTAAGTTTATATATGAAATTCAGCTATAGAGCAGTAATATTTAAATATCTATTATGGGGAATGGAATTCACAAGAATGAAAAAATAAAGATATTATTTGTGATAATAAATAAGTGATTTTCAAAAATATAAAAAAATAAAGCGTGTATTTTCACGATATGAATTTTAAAATGTGTAAAAAAGAATGATTTATCACTAAGTATACAATACGTATATAATGGATTTCAATATAAAATTTCAAATTCATGAAAAAAATACCAAATAAAAATTTCATTAATGTATATACTAGTATAGTGTAAAGTTTATGGGATATATTGGGTAAAACTTGTGAAGGAATATAAATTTATAGTATAATAGAATGAAATTTTGTCTTAATATATACATGATGAATTTACATCTGTTTACAAACAATATAAAATGTGGGTAGTATGTGATAGGAATATGTAATATGGCCGGGAGGTATATAATGGAACATCGCAATGGAACTAAGCAAGTAGGAGGTAGAATTAAATATATTCGAAAAGAACGAGGTTTAACATTACAGCAACTTTCAGAGAGTTCAGGGTTATCTATTGGATACCTTAGTAATTTAGAAAGAGATATAAATAGTCCAACATTAGATCACTTGCAAAGAATTTGTGAAGTGTTAGATATAAATATTATAGAACTTTTAGAGAAATCTTCAGAAGGTAAAATGCATCTTAAAGAGCATGAGCGTAGAGTAATATATGAAAAAAAGGGAAGCATTAAATATGAGTTAATAACAGAGGGTGAAAGAGATATAGAGGGAATTTGTATTAAGATGAAAGCTGGAGTAGATTATGAAAACGTATCCTGGGGGCATACTTGTGATGAATTGGGAATTATCATAAAAGGAACTATGGAAATACGGACAATGGATTGTAAATATATTTTAGAAGAGGGAGATACATTTTATCTTAATGCAAAGACTAGACATACTTTTCGAAATATAGGTGAAGGCGAATGTGTGAGTTATTGGATATCTTCTGATTACTCTAGAATGGATGAGTAGTAAATTTAATGCAGGTTATTAAAATTACATAGTTTGTTTTGTAATAAGTGATTGATAAAAGTACATTTATCAATCACTTATTTTTTTATCATTTCACAGGAAAAATTTCTATGGAGGAACAAAAAATAATTGAAAAATTCAAGAACGTGAAATTTTCAGTTGTTTTTCAAATGAAAAATATGATTATAATATCTAAAAAAAACACGAAATGAAAGTATATTTCATAAATGTGAAAGAAAAAAGTGTTTTTAATCCAATTTTATTTGAATAAAAAAGAAAAAATATTATTGGAATCATAATTGTATAGTTGATGGATAAAAGGATTGAGTGATAAAAAGAGAAAGGGGGATGAAAAAATGTTATTGACAAATAAAAAATGGTAATATATGATGAATTCATAGATATGAAATTTTATAATTGTGAAATTTATATATTTAGGGGAAGAGTTCACAAGGAGGCGATATTTTTCATCACATAAAAAAATAGGTTAACAAAATGAATTTTATTTTGTGTAATGGGCAGATGATTTGATTTCAAGTGAACAGAACTATATTATGTTTCACAAGTTTATTACAATTTATTGATGAGAGGAAAACGTTTGAGGAGGTTAAAAAATGAGTGAATTATATGAGCAAATATCAGAAAGTATATTAGATGGTGACGTAAGGCAAGTAACAGAATTGGTACAAGAAGGGATAGATGAAGGATTAAGTGCAAAAGAACTGTTAAATGATGCCCTATTAGAAGGAATGAATGAAGTTGGAGTATTATTTAAAGACGGTGAATTATTTGTACCAGAAGTGCTAATGGCAGCTAGGGCTATGGATGCAGGTGTACAATTATTAAAACCATTACTTCAAGAAGGGGACGTAGTAAAGAAAGGAAAGATTGTATTTGCTACTGTAAAGGGAGACCTTCATGATATTGGTAAGAAACTTTGTATCATGATGTTAGAAGGTGCTGGTTATGAAGTTGTGGATATTGGAATGGATGTGCCACCAGAGAAAATCGTAGAAGGAATTAAAGAACATAATGCAGATATTGTAGCTATGTCAGCTATGCTTACGACTACAATGGCTGCCATGAAGGAAAGTGTAGAAGCAATAAAAGAAAATGCCTTATACGATAAAGTAAGAATTATGGTAGGCGGAGCACCCGTATCCGAACAATATGCAGTGAGTATAGGAGCAAATTATTCAGCTGATGCCACATCGGCGGTTGAACTTGCAAATGAGCTTATGGCTGTATAAGTAAAGTTAACTGCGAAATGATGGAAGGTTGTTGAATATTTACGGATATCCTTACAAAATGAGAAAAGCCATCACTTTTAAACTTGATGTTCCATGGCTGTAACAATCAATTAGTTTAAAAGGATGACCCAATAATTATTATACCATTGAATATTAAAAAATAAAATGTTTTAAGAACAACCTAGTACATATTATAAACAATAATATTCAATGACCTCCATTCATTATATAAAACCATATTAAGGGGGCTGTATACATGGAAAGCGAAAAAAAAGGTTTTTGGTCTTTAGTTAACAAGCAAATATTTTTTCCACCAGCTATTCTATTGACCATCGGTGTTGCTTTAGGTGTTTTTAATCCTGACGGATTTGGCAAGGGTTCGTCAGTTGCTCTTGGATTTACCCTAAAGTATTTTAGTTGGGCCTATTGTATAGGAGCAATATTATTAACTTTATTTTGTTTTTGGGCTGGATTTAGTAAGTACGGAAAAATTAAACTAGGTGGACCGGATGCAAAGCCAACTATGGATAGATTTACATGGTTTGCTGTAACATTTACATCTTCTTTAGCAATAGGGATTAGTTTTTATTGTGTTGCAGAGCCTATGATGCATTACATGAATCCTCCTACATTCTTAGGTATAGAGGGAAAGTCTATTGAATCGGCACAAATTGCACTAAGATACACTTATTTACATTGGGCTTTTGTACCTTTTGCCATTTATGTTAGTGCAGGAGTTGCATGTGCATTTATGTTCCATAACGCATTAAGACCATTTAAAGTTAGTTCATCCCTATATCCTTTAATAGGAGATAAGGCAGATGGCAAGTGGGGTAACGCTGTTGATGCACTAGCTATGTTTGCTATGGTTGGTGGAATTGGTACATCCTTTGGATTAGGTACTCTACAAATTGGAGCTGGAATGGACTATTTATGGGGATTTGAAGCAGGTCCCATGTCATGGACGGTAATTATTGCCGTTATGGTTGTAATCTATACAGCGTCTGCTTGTACTGGTCTTCACAAGGGAATAAAATACATAAGTACGGCAAATATGTATATGTATTTTTTCCTTTTAGGAGCTGCATTTATATTTGGACCTAAAATAGCAATACTTGAGAACACACTTACTGCTGTTGGAGATTATATTGATAATATAATTCCTATGGCATTTAACTTAGATCCTATAAAACAAACGGGTTGGACAAAGGATTGGACCATGTTTTATTGGGCATGGTGGTTAGCATTTGCACCACTTACAGGTTTATTTATGGTAAAACTAGCTAAAGGTAGAACTATAAGAGAGTTTGTAACTATGAACTTAGTTGCTCCAGCTACTTTCGTTATTATATGGTTTGGTGTATTTGGGAGTGCAAGTATCTTTATGGATCATTTTGGTAATGCAGGAATTGGAGCTATTATTAATGAGTACGGAGTGGAAGTGGCACTATTTGCATTATTCCAGAAGATGCCTTTTGCTACAGTTACTTGTATCGTAGGATTATTAGTAGTTGCAGCGTCGTTTATTACTCAAGCAGAGGCTGTAAGTTTAACTTTATCAACAATGACTACTGTAGGATTTGACGCAGCTGGAGAAGAAAAAAATCCACCTAAGATTATGACCATGTTTTGGGGATTATTAATGGGTGCTATTGCATTAATTCTTCTTCTTACTGGAGGATCTAAGGCACTTCAGACGTCGGTTATTGTATGTGGTTTACCTATTATAGTGTTGCAGATTGTTATGTCGGTTGCACACGTTAAAGCTATGATTAATGCAAAAGATCTCGATAAGGTTGGAACATTTACAAAGAGAGAAGATCCTCTGATAGAAGAGGATATAATTTAAGAATTTATTAATACGTGTTAGATGATATTAAAGATAAGACAATATGCAATATTTAAACAATAGATGATTGTATGATGCATAATATTTATTATACAATCATCTCTAACTAAAAGGGGGCTTATATAATGAAAGTAAAAGGAAATTTTGTGACAGAAGAAGATATACAAAAGCTACACAAAGCCACTTTAAAAATACTTTCAGAAATGGGTGTTAAATTTCATGATGAAAGGGCATTAAAGGTTTTTAGAGACAATGGTGCTAGAGTAGAAGGTGAAGTCGTATACATAGATGAAGAAATGTTAGACAAGGCTTTAAGTACCATACCAAAATCCTTTGTAGTAAGAGGTAGAGATGAAAAGCATAATGTGGAAATTGGTGGAGGAGAATCGGTATTCTGTCCGGCTTATGGGCCTGTATTTGTTAAGAAGGGTGAAGATAATCATTTAGCTCAATGTGAAGATTTAATTAATTTTACTAAGTTAATTCAATCTAGTAAAACAATAAATATGTTAAATCCTTACGTGGTTACACCGCAAGATATAGATGTAGAAAGATTGCAAATGTATCAACAGGCTACTTGCTTAAAGTATGGAACAAAACCTACTATGGCCATTACATCAGGTTATGATATGTCTAAGAAATGTATCGAGTTAATTAAAGATTTTTATAATGATCATGAGAGTTATGTAACTATAGGTTTAATTAGTGCACTATCACCTTTATCTTACGATGAGGCTATGGTTGGAGGAATATTCGCTTTTGCAGAAGAAAATCAAGCGATTATATTTGGTTGTGGGGCACTACCAGGAGCAACTTCCCCTGTTACTTTAGCAGGAACTATGGCGGTGGCCAACTCAGAACTTTTAGCGGGTATAGTGTTAGCTCAATTAATTAAACCAGGACTTCCAGTGGTTTATGGAAACGTGGCAGCATCAACGGATTTACGTTTTGTTACACCTGCAATTGGTACAGCAGAAGCTGGTCTTATTGCATTATTCTCAAGAGCAATCACTAGACACTATGGAATCCCGTGTAGAGGTGGTGGAGCATTAAGTGATTCTAAGCTTCCAGATATGCAAGCGGGAATTGAAATATCTTTTGTTATGATACCAACTATTATGTCAGGAGTAGATTATGTAATTCATTCTTGTGGTATTTTAGATTCATTTAATATTATAAGTTATGAAAAGTTTATTATAGATGAACAAACAATAGAGATGACAAAACGCTTTACAGATGGATTTGAAGTTAACGATGATACTCTTGGTATAGAGGTTATTAAAAATGTGGGCCATGGCGGACAATATTTAGAAGATATGCATACAGCTATGCATTTTAGAAAAGAGCATTTCTCTCCTAAGTTATTTGAAAGAGCATCCCATGAAGTATGGGAGAAAAAAGGGTGCAAAACAGTTTTAGACAATGCATTAAAAGAGATGGATAAGAGACTTTCTAAATACAAAATGCCAGAGATGACAGTAGAACAAGAAGCTTTATTAGCAAAATATTTATAAAGTAGGGGGAATAAGAAATGTATAATGTAGGTAGAGATATGGGAATAAATTATATTAGAGCTAGAAAAAATCACAGTTGCTATGGTATGGGACTTGGAATAATGATATTAGATGAAGTATACCCAGGATTTCCAGGAGATGTAAGAAATGCTAGTGGATTCCCTTATCCTGTACAATACGATATAGTAAATAATATTGATATTTTCAAATTAGTTTGGGAAGAAGACAAAAGTCAATGTTTACAACCTATATTAGATGCTGCTAAAAGACTTGAAAAAATGGGATGTAGAGCAATAGCTGCTGAATGTGGATACTTTGCATACTTCCAACAAGAAGTAGCTGGATATGTGGATATCCCAGTATTTATGTCAAGTTTATTACAAGTTCCAATGATTCAACAAGTTATAGGACCTAAGAAAAAGGTAGCCATTATTGCTGCACAAGGAAAGTTTTTAACTAAGACTCATTTAGAGAGAGTTGGAATAGATCCAGATAGTAACTATATTATTGCTGGTGCACAAGACGAATATGGATGTACACAATTTGATACTCTATGGGATCATACTAAGAGACCAGAAGTACCAGAGGCATATTTTGATAAAGCTGAAGCAGATATGGTTAGAATGTGTAAAGATCTTAAAGAAAAGCATCCTGATATTGGAGCTATTATGTTAGAATGTACGGGAATGCAACCTTTTGCAAGAGCAATTCAAAGAGAATTAGATTTACCTGTATATAGTTGGGGAACTATGCTAGATTATGCATATTCTGTTGTAGCTCATAGGGATTATTACGGACATGTATAAAATTTAAATTATATTAAATGGCCTAGAATTTTATTCTAGGCCATTTTGTAATTACATAAATATGACCACAAGGAATTAATAAATAAGGTAAGGATTCTTTTCAGTCCTATATTAATAAGAAGTTAAGTGGTCTAAAATAGGTAGATGTATTAGCTTTTAGAATTTATTCTTTAGGATATCTAAAATGATATATTATGGGTGAAATATTCTCATGCCAATACAATAAGGCATCTTCTTCCTTTGTATAGGGGCCACCATTATGGATCATTAAAGGGATATCTTCTTCATTTTTAATGTCTGATATGATGGCAATATGATCTATAGGCTTGCCGAATACTACTATGTCTCCACCTTTCCATTCATTTAAATTTTCAGAACTTAGATCAGTAGTTAAAACTTTACCGTGTCTTTTAAAAAATGATATTAAATTAGGTACTCTCCTAAAATCTATATTAGGGTCTGGCTTACCAGCAACTCTTGGATAAGCTGAGGTATTTTTTCTTATATCCTCATCAACTAAATCCTTTAGATTAATATTAGCTTCCTTTAAAGCTCTCCATATTACATCTGTACAGACTCCTTCATTATCGGGAGGATAGCCTCCACTGTAATAGGCGCTTTTGTAAGATGGTTTAGTAGAAGCATCCTTTCTAGCTCCTACTAGAATCTTTTGTGCAATAGTAGAACTAGAGTTAATGGGAGTAGTAGTAGAAGGTGTTGAACTTTGCACCACTTCTTTCTTTGTTACACTTATTTTTTGTGTGTTATCTATTTTCTTAGCACATGCTGTAAATATTAATAATAGGGATAGATAGAATAAAAGTAAAACTTTTAAATTTTTTTTCACTGTACATATCTCCTTGCTTATGATCTATTTCTATAGAATTTCTTCATTTATTGTATCTAATTACTTATTAAAGTATTCTCTTAGGGTGATTAAACATGTATATATGGTCGCATTTAGAGTAAACTATATGAAAAACTTAATTTATTAAGAAAAGATTAACAAATTATTATTTTTACTTAGGACTTATTTACAAGAAAGTTAAACTATGATAAATTGTATCACATAAATATGAATTAGACATTTATTTAAATAACCCATCATACTTGTGCTATAATGATTCTAGTCAGGAGTGAGGAAATAATGTTTGGCGGAAAAATAGAAAATCATCTTATAAGCTTTTTTAGAAAAGCAAAGAACATTATGAATAGGGAAGCACACCAATACGGAATTCAAGCATCAGAAGTTAGAATATTAGATATTTTGTATAAGGAAGGAACATTATCACAAGATGCTTTTACATCTAGATTATTTGCAGATAGGACTACTATAAGTAGACGTATTAAAAAACTTGAACTATTGGGGTATGTGAAAAAGGAAAAGAATTCTAAAGATAATAGAACTTATGAATTATATTTAACAGAAGAAGGGAAATATGTTGCTAGGAAAGTTTTATATATAAGAGAGAATATAACCCAAATAGTGAAAAATAGCATAAGTGAAGAAGAATTTATGTTATTGGCGAAGATATTAGAAAAAGCAGATAATGGATTAGACGAGCAACAGTATTTAAAATGTAAATTAGAAAGAGAAAATGAATAATATGAAATTTTTAAAAAAGCGTGCATGCACACGCAAATAAATAAACGTGCATGCGCACGCAAATTAATAAAGAAAAGGAAAATAGGGAGGAAAAGTTTTATGAAGAGAATATTAACCCTTTTAATGGCGGGAATGATCATGTTAACTTTTACTGGTTGTGATAAGGCTACGGCAGAGGAGGAGGTCCAATCCTTTAAGACTGTTGAAGTACAGGAGTTAAAGCAAGAGGTAATGCCCGTGCAAATAAAGTATACAGGAACGGTTAAGGCAGATGTGCAAAAGTCAATAGCATTTAAATCAGGTGGAAAGATATCTAATGTACACGTAAGTAAAGGTGATCATATTAAGCCAGGCCAGACATTAGTTAGTTTAGACAAAACAGATTTGTCACTACAAGCTAATGGATCAAAATCCAAACTAGATGCAGCAGCAAATGATGTGAAAAAAACAAAGGATTCTTATGAATATCAAAACGATTATTTTACCAAAGTAGAAAAGCTATATGAGCAAAAGGCCATATCTATGGATGATTATAATAAGGCCAGATTAAGTAGAGATAGTGCAGAAGCTAGTTATAACCAAGCTGTTAATCAGTATAATGCAATGAAACAAGATTATGAAAATAAATTAGAGCTATTAAGTGATGCCACTATCAAATCTGATGTGGAAGGATATGTGTTAGATGTTCCCTATGAAAAGGGTGAAATGGTAGGAGCAGGAACGCCTGTTGTAACCATAAGAAATGATAAAAACATAGTTAGAACTGGTATAACCCAAGAGGATTTAGGAAATGTGAAAGTTGGAGATACGGTTACTATTAAATTAAAAGATGAAACTACAGAGGGTGTTGTTAAAAACATAGGTCAAGTTCCAGACCCTGCAACTAGAACTTATGATGTGGATATAGCAATACATAAAGACTATCCATTAGAATCTATAGTAAATATTACTTTTGATATAGGCGAAGAAAATGGAATGTGGATACCAATAGAAGCCATACTATCTTCAAATATTGATTATGTTTATGTAGTAGAAGAAGATAAAGTAATTAGAAAAACAGTGGAAATAGAAGAAGTTAGAGGAACTCTAGTAAAGGTAAAGGGCTTAAAGGCTAATGACAAATTAATAATAAGAGGAATGAAAAGTGTACGTGATGGAGATTTAGTAAAAATCAAAGAGCAATAATGGAGGTATCCTATGAGTAAAGGAATAACACATGCAGCTATTAAGAATAAGAAGATGACCATATTAATGATAGTTTTAACATTAATAGTAGGTTTATATAGTTATTATGTATTACCAAGACAAGAGTCACCAGATATAAGTGCACCAGTGGCTCGTATTACTACTGTATATCCAGGGGCGGCACCAGAGGATGTTGAGGAACTTGTAAGTAAAGTTATTGAGGATGAGGTGGCCAATGTGGAAGGGGTGGATTATGTTAGATCCACATCTAAAAGTGGCCTATCTACTGTAATAGTTTATTTGAAAGATGGAGCAGACCCAGATGAATCTTGGGATGATTTAAGAGAAAAGATACAACCTGTCCAAGGGAAACTTCCTAGTGAATGTAGACCTATAGATATTAATACTAATCTGGTGGATACGGCAGGAATAATCATTAGTATGACTGGAGAAGGATATTCTTATCAAGAACTGGCAAGCTATGCGGATAACTTTAAAAAAGAATTAAGTAAAATAGATGGTGTAAAAAGATTTGAAATAAATGGAGAGTTAGACAAAGAAATAAGTGTGGAAGTAGATATAGATAAGTTAAACCACTATGGCTTATCACTAGATGATATAGGAAATATTATTCAATCTCAAAATATTAGTATACCATCAGGTGATGTGGATAATGGCAAAAGTAAAATAAGTGTACAATCAAATGGTACTTATGAATCTATCGATGAAATTAGAAATACCATATTAATGAGCTCAGGTGATGGGAATATATTGAGACTAAAGGATATAGCTTCTGTTGAATATGAGATAGATGATTCATCACCAAGGTTTAAGCAAGATGGAAAAGATGCCGTACTTTTAACTGGATATTTTGAAGAAACTTTAAATGTGGTATTAGTAGGAAATGAAGTCGAAGATAAGATAGAAGAATTAAAGGGGTCTTTACCAGGTGATATAGAATTTAATGAAGTAATATTCCAACCAAAGGATGTGGAGAAGTCCATAAATGACTTTATTATAAACTTAATTGAATCTATAGTATTTGTTATATTAGTAGTTTTCTTTGGCATGGGAGGTAGAAATGCCATAATAGTATCTACTGCCATTCCATTGTCCATATGTATGTCCTTTGTAATTATGTATTTTACTGGAATAAAGCTAGAGCAAATGTCCATATCGGCTTTAATAATAGCCTTAGGTATGCTTGTGGATAATGCCATAGTAGTAAGTGATTCTATACAAGGATATATAGATGATGGATTAGCTAAATTTGAAGCTTGTGTAAAGGGAACTAAGGATGTGGCCATGTCCATGCTTACGTCTACCCTTACAACTGTATTAGCCTTTGCGCCATTGTTATTTATAGGATCAGCTGTAGGTGAATATATATTTGGGGTTCCGTCAGTAGTTATAATAGCCCTTATGAACTCTTATGTTTGTGCTATGATTACTACACCAACCCTGGCCTATATATTCTTTAAAAAGAGTAAGAAGAAAGCCCAAAAGGAATCAAAGCTTCGTAACTTCTTTGACAAACTTTTAAAGACAGCAATGAAGAGAAAAGTGGCCATGATAATATGTGCAGTAATAGGTTTTGTAAGCATGGGCGTTGCACTTAAAGGATTAGAAGTAAGCATGTTCCCTAAGGCAGATAAAGACCTAATATATATAAACATAACATCAGAGAATTCATCAGATTTAAGCCTAACTGAAGATATAGCAGATAATGTGGTAGCCTTAATGGCAGAAGAACCAGAAGTTATAGAGACAGCATCGGGCATAGGAGACTCATTGCCTAAATTTTATATGACAGTTAGGAGTTCTTCTAAATCAAATGACTTAGCCCAGGTACTCTTAAAAATAGATTTAAAGGAAAGTACACGATTTAAAAATAGAAGTGAGTTACTTGTATACTTACAGGATAAATTAGATAAAAACATAGTAGGAGGAAAGACAAAGGCTAATTTACTTGATGCAGGTAGTGGTGGAGACAGTCCTATAAATATAAGACTTTACTCCGATAGCATTGAAGATTTACAAATTGCTACAGATATGCTAACAGAGGCAATAGCAGGAGTGGAAGGTACTATGAATATAGATGATGACTTTGCATCAAAAGAGTATCAATTTAAAGTTAATGTGGATATGGATAAAGCAAGTATTTACGGAATATCAAAGTATGATGTTCAGGGAGAAGTGAGTAGAGCATTAAGAGGTAAAAATTCATCTACCTTTAGAAAGAATGGAAATGAATACGATATAATTGTAAAAAGTGATATAACTACAAAGGAAGACTTAGAGAATTTAGCAATAAAATCTTCTATAACGGGAAAAAAGGTACTATTAAAGGAAGTAGCAGAAGTAAGCTTAGAAGCTCAATATCCTCTTATAAGAAGATACGACAGGGAAAGAACTTCCACAATTACTTCAGATTTAAAAAATGGATATACAGCAGGTAATGTGGAGAAGGAGATAAAAAAAATTGTTAAAGATTTAGACATACCAAGTAATGTAAGGCTAGATTTCGATGGAGAGGCAAGTAGTATTACTGACAGTTTCTCAGATCTAGGAATACTGTCAATACTATCTCTACTATTAATAATATGTGTATTAGTGTTCCAATTTAATTCATATATGCAACCAATAGTAATACTATCCACAATACCCCTTGCTACTATTGGAGCTGTATGGAGTTTATTCTTAACAAGGCAACCATTATCCTTTACAGCAATGCTAGGACTAGTAAGTTTACTAGGGATAGTTGTAAATAATGCCATTGTATTAATAGATTACATTAACAGTGAAAGGGAGTCTGGAAAATCTATCGATGAAGCTTGTAGCAGTGCAGTAGATAGACGATTTAGACCAATCATGTTAAGTACAACTACTACCGTTATAGGTCTAGTACCATTAGTGTTAGCTGGAGGAGAAATGTTTAGACCAATGGCTATTGCCTTAATGGGAGGACTAAGTATTTCTACCATATTAACCTTAGTTGTAGTACCTACAATTTATTCCATGGTTGAAAATAAAATGATGAAAAGAAAGAAAAAAGAAAAGGTAGCTTAATATAAAAATCCCCACTCAATTTGGTGGGGATTAATTTTATTTTATTTGAATTTATTTTCTAAATGTTTTACAAGGGGTGCTATTTGAACTAACGTTGGAGCACCTTTCATCCATACTTGTTGTTTTAATACTTCAAGGATTTCTTCCTTAGTAGCACCATATTTAATAGCCTTATTCATTTCAAGTTTTGAACGAGTCTCATTGTCATCAAATATGGCTGTTGCTAAAGCTATTAAATATCTATATTTTAGGGGAATTACTCCACCTTCCCAAATTTCATGATGGTATGATGCAATAATCCTTTGAAAATCTTCTCCAAAGGCATTAGATACCATTACTCCTGGTGGTATGAAACCAATTTCCTCTTTAAATTCTTGCTCTAATTTTTTTCTATCCATAATAATCCCTCCTGTGAACTTTTCCTAATATATATATATAGGATACCTATTTACATGGGAAAAGTATGTAATATTTGTTACGATTTGTAAAACTATAATTTAAATTTCATATTTTATTAAACAAGGGCTGTTATGCAGCGGATTTTGGGACAAAATATTGACTGCCTGCATAATTTATAGTAAAAGAACACTTAAGGTGGAGGTAGTATGATCGCAAGGTATATATTAATTTTTTTCCCATTCATAACAATCTTACTATCTATGTATCTTATGTACTTTACAGATATGTGGAAGAGAACTATTAGCAGAATATATTATTTTTTAAATCTAATATGGATTACCATATTTTTAATGAACTTTCATGAACCTATCTGTAGTGCTGATTTACTAATAAAGTATAATACTTGGGATAGGGAAATATTTAATGTAGGTGCAGTGGCTATTCTTTTAATCCTGGCTATTAAATTTATGGAGATAACATTCTTTTCCACGATAAATATTAAAAAGTTTTCATTTAAAGGAATGGAAATGACTGTAGATGATATGAAAGAATTTAAGCATATAAGTAGGCTGGGAAAGGATAATCATAAAATTTCAGCTAATGTGGTAAAGGCACAAAATCGTATAATATGTGAAATGGAAAAATATATTGAAAGTCAAGAATTCTATCCTCCTATCTTATATGAGAATTTAGTAGCAAAATATCAGAACCTGAGAAAAGATGTGAAGATAAGATGTTTTGATGATAATACAGAAGGCTTAAGAAAGATGGCTCAAACAAACAAGCTAGAAATAGAAAAATTAACCCATATAATGTGTACACTTAAAGAACATGGTGTATGTATATGTAAAACAAAATGTGGGAAAAAAATATATGGTCTTATTGATACTAAATTTACACCAGATGATATGATTGTAGTTATAGAGGGAAGTAATACTATAAATGGAGAACACCTAATAGTTAGAAATATAATAGGCATATTAGACTTACATTTACACATTGAAGTTGAAAGAATGGAATAAAAATTTAACTTTAATATACAAAAAAGCATAATATATTATTAAGAAGGGGTGATTATTTATGGCTTCAAGTAAAGCGAAAATTTTAAAAAAAATGAAAAAGATAATGGAAAATAAGTCTAAAAATAAAACTCCCCGTTCTCAGACCTATGAGGAGTACACTTTTGAAGTGAGTGGCAGTGAAGAGTATGAAGCCAAACTAAAAAAAATGAAAGAAAAATTTTTAGACAAAATTTAAATGGAAAGAGTGACATGGTCACTCTTTTAGTTTATTCTAATGTTAAAATTCCACCCTCAACCTTATCTACAGTAAGTACATTACTGATATTACTTTCATTGTGAAGTCTGTCTAATGCAGTAATTACATAAGTGTAATCTTTATTTTGTGCTGTTTTATCAATGAAAAACTGAAAATTAGAATTAGGATCTTTTCTTACAGTTCCTATTAAATTTTTTGGATTTTGGATATCTAAATTAGTTAAGGAATCTCCTTCAACTCTATATATGGCGTAATAGGAAACATCATCATAATCTTGAGATTCCCAATACATGCATACCCCTAGATTTTCCCTAGAAATATACAAGGAATTAGGAACTAGTGGTGCCACATTATCTAACCAAGGCATAGTAGGAATTAATGCAGGATATTTATATACATGATTTTTATATGTATCACTAA
This sequence comes from Anaeromicrobium sediminis, assembly GCF_002270055.1. NCBI lineage: Bacteria > Bacillati > Bacillota > Clostridia > Peptostreptococcales > Thermotaleaceae > Anaeromicrobium > Anaeromicrobium sediminis. The sequence goes on from NZ_NIBG01000003.1 coordinate 310,007, forward strand.
TACCCTTTGGATTGTTTATAAGTTGTTTTGCACTAAAGAACATACTTCCCTTTACTTGTGGAAATTTCAAGTTATATAGTGATTGATTTGCCATTTCTTCTGAGTTTTTCCATTTATTTACTTTATAAGCGGCTTGACCTATGTATAAGTGCACATCTTTGGTATTAACTTCATTAGACCACCAATTTACTAAGGTTTCATAAGGAGCAGGAGTGAAACCAAAATTCCAATATATTTGAGGTGCTATATAGTCTATAGTATGGGTATTTATCCAATATCTAGTATCAGCATATAAACTATCGTAACTAGCGTGTCCACCATTAGTATTTGAACCTGTTGGGTCTATAGATGCATTCCTCCAAATACCAAAGGGACTAACTCCAAATTTAACCCAGTTCTTTTCTGATTTTATTCCATCATAAATTTCCTTTACAAAGGTATTAACATTGTTGCGTCTCCATGTATCCTTGCTTAAATACATACCTTTCCCATATAAATTATAAGATTTGTCATCTGGAAAATCTTGACCAGCCACCTTGTAGGGGTAAAAATAGTCATCAAATTGAACTGCATCAATATCATAATTCTTAACTACTTCTAAAACACCATTTACTATAAACTCACGGGCCTGAACATTACCAGGATCGTAATATAGCTTATTTCCATAAGAAATTACCCAATCGGGATTTTTCCTTGCTGGATGATCTAGTGAAAGTAAATCTAAATTGTTTTTTGTACTTATTCTATAAGGGTTAAACCAAGCATGAAACTCCATATTATTTTTATGAGCTTCTTCAACCATAAACTCAAGTGGGTCATATCCAGGATCAACTCCTTGAGTTCCCGTTAAAAATTCAGACCAAGGAACATACTCAGATGGATAAAAGGAATCAGAAGTAGGCCTAATTTGTACTACTATAGCATTAATACCCATATCCTTTAAATTTTTGATCATATGAATAAATTCTTTTTTTTGTACATCAACACTAAGACGTTTTTGAGACGGCCAGTCTATATTATATACAGTAGCTATCCAAGCAGAACGAAGTTCACGCTTTGGATATACATCTGGTATATTTTCTAATCCATAGGATACTGTTGAACTCATCCCTAAAGAAAAAGATAATATAGCAGATAGAAGTAGTTTTTTTATAATATTTTTTTTCATCAGATTCCCCTCTTTTTCGACAGTTATACTATTATTATAAATTAGGTTTAATGATAAGTATATAGTGCATTTGATACCTTTTACAAAGAAGTTTAATGAACAATTAATAACTGATTTTATATAGAAAAAGAGAGGTGTTCGCTTGGGGTGTGTTTAATCCTTGAAAAGGGGAATGATTTTTTGTAAAAAAAATATTGCAAAAAAGTCACAACCCTATTAATTTTATAGGAGATACTTTATATAATCAATGGATGTAAAAAAGAAAGGAAGTGAAAGTGTGAACGGTAAAAATTTCAATACTCCTATGGAAATTGCTGAACATACAGTAGGAGTAGGAGTAAAGAAGGTTAACAAGTCATGGATCAAACAGTTATTTGTAGGTTTAGTAGCAGGAGCATTTATAGCATTTGCAGCAGAAGGATCTAACATGGCAGCATTTAATTTATTTGGAAACCCTGATGCTTATGGACTAGGAAAGGCTTTAGCTGGAGCTATATTTGCCACAGGTCTTATGATGGTAGTAATAGCAGGTGGTGATTTATTTACAGGGAATAATTTAATAATATTAAGCGTACTTGAGAAGAAAACTACTATAAGTCAAATGTTGAGAAACTGGTTCTTTGTTTACATAGGAAACTTTATAGGGTCTGTGTTGATAGCATATATGATTGTAGAATCAGGTCAATTACATAGTGGGGCTAATGGATTAGCTGCAGTTACTATGAAGATTGCATCTTATAAAGTGTCATTATCTTTTATGCAGGCATTTTACTTAGGCGTTATGTGTAACTGGATAGTTTGTCTAGCTGTTTGGATGGCTTATGGAGCTAAAGATGTAGCAGGTAAGATACTGGCTATGTTCTTCCCAATATGGCTATTTGTAACTTCTGGATTTGAACATAGTGTAGCAAATATGTACTATGTACCTGTTGGTATTTTAGCAAAGGCTAATGCAGAATATGTTGAGGCTTCCCATTTGTCAGCTGAAAAATTAGCTAACTTAAATTGGGGAAGCTTTATAACTAATAACTTAATTCCTGTAACATTAGGGAATATAGTTGGAGGAGTAGTATTCGTAGGTGGAATTTACTGGTTCTTATATTTAAAAAAAGATAAATAAAAAAAGTGACTAAGAGTTTTCTTAGTCACTTTTCTAATTATCTATATCCGAACGATGGTTTAAAAGTAAAGTCATTTAATGAACCCTATTTAAAATTAATTGAAAAAACATAGGCGTAAGTTTTCTCCATAGTAAGCTAGACACGGCATATTTATTAAAGAGAACAAGTAATTAATAATGTGAGTATTACAAAAAGGTTTTTTAATTACCCTTTCCCATCTAAATAAAAGTAGAGGTTCGTTTTTAATAACTTCACTATGATTAAAAATTTAAATAGCATTTTTACCCGAACTAACATAATTATCTATGGGGGTATAAGAATTTAAATTAGCTCTAGGAGCAAGTGAGGGCTATTCTATCAGTTATTATCTTTCCTATTTTTTATTTATCCGAACAATTAGGTTTTTTAAGATTTTGAATATTAATACTTACAATTTTCTGTAGGTGAGTATTTAGAAAGTTATAAGTTTGGTGAAAGATCACATCTGGGTCGTTTCCGAAGACTGTGTGAATAATTCTAATATTACCATGCCTATCCTTTGTAAATATGAGATATATAGCTATTGCCTTCCATCAATTGACTATATATCCCATTGTTTAATTATAGGAAGTTTTTTTATAGTAGGTGCAGTAATGGCCTATTAAATACGAGTAAAATCATCATAATCATATATTTTATCTCTTCATGAACACGGGGCTGTGAGATTATTATGAAAGGATCCTAACTAAGGACCATTAACATATATCTCACTATATTTTATGAAAAAGTGTACAAGAGTGTGAGTAAATAAGGACAAATTATTAAAAAAAAAATAGAGTGATAATTTCACTCTACATATTGATAAGCATAGGAACCAATACAGGAACGCTAGATGATACTATTACTCCTGTTATAAAGGCTATTATGGAAGTTTTTGAGTTAGTAGAACTAGATATTATAGGTAAGGATGTGTCCATAGCCGTGGCTCCAGCTGGAGCTATAGATTCTAAATCTCCCATATATTTTGCTACTATAGGGATTAAAATAAGGGCGAATATTTCCCTTACCACATTAGATATAAATGCCAATGCACTTAATTCTGATGAATAATCTACCAATAATATGGATGATAGGGTGTACCATCCAAATCCCGCACCTATGGCACTAGATTCGTTTACAGGAAGTCCTAAGAAAAAACCACCAATACAACTTCCTACTAAAGTGCCTAACATTACCATAATAGGTACTAACAATATTTTAAATCCCATATTTTTAATTTTATTAAAGGCACTTTTATTTCGACCTATATCTATTCCTACAAAGAGTAATAATAGACATAAACCGATATCTACTATGGTAGAAGTATAAGGTAGTATGGATTCGTTAAAAAAGAAATAGCCACTACCAATTCCTACTACTACGGAAAGGATTATTTTAAAAGTCATTGCTTATGCCCCCTTTTTTATGCTCATGTTCTCCTTTTTATTGTCCTTCTCTATAAATTTCTTAATGGATTTTACTGCAAGTACACTAAACAAAATAGAAAAGAAAGAGAGAACCACAGCTTGATAACCTAATTTGAAAAAGGAACCTAATACATTTTTATCAATTCCTATTCGTATTCCCATAATAAAAAGTAGGAATAAAAGACAAACATTTTGAAATAATTCCAACTTACTTAAAACTTTTTCTTTAGTCAATCCCTTAGAACCAAAGAATGCCCCAATAATTAAAATAGCCAAATACAATAATAATCTACTCATAAATTTACCTCCTATGAAAGCATTTGACCTTATCTCCAGATTAAAATTATCACATATTTACAGAATTTACAAGGAAATTAAAATATAAGTTATTTCGTGAAATCATTGACGTAGTAATGATATGATGTTAAAATTTATCTATGGTATTCCGATTGGAATACTAAGGATTAAAAAGGAGGAAAATAAATGCTTTTTAAAAACAAAAAAATAATAGGACTTTTAAGCTTAATTTTAATGATAGGATTACTAGCTGCATGTGGATTAAAGGAACCAGAAGTAAAGACTAGTGCTAGTAAAAAAGAAGGAAAACCTAGCATAGTAGTAGGGACATCAGGTGGTTATCATCCATTTACTTATTTAAACAATGAAGGTGAATTAGATGGATTTGAAATAGATGTATGGAAAGAAATTGGAAAAAAAATGGATATAGAGGTAGAATTTAAAACAGCCGAATTCAGTGGATTATTTGGAATGTTAGATTCAGGAAAAATAGATACTATAGCAAATCAGATAACTATAACAGAAGAAAGAAAAAATAAATATGAATTCGCATCACCATATGTTTATTCAGGTGCCCAATTAATAGTAAAAGAAGGTAATGAAGAAATAAAATCTCTAGAAGACTTAATGGGTAAAAAAGTTGGTGTAAGTTTAGGTTCAAACTATGAATCTTTAATTAGAGAATATGATAAAAGCAATGAAATTAATATAATAACATATGAAGACTTTATAGGTTCATTACAGGATGTGGCAATTGGAAGAATTGATGCAGTTATGAACGATAAATTAGCTGCAGCCATAAATATTAAAAAATCAGGACTAAAATTACAATTGGGAGGAGACTCTGTGTCAACGCTAGAAAATTCATTCCCATTTGTTAACAATGCTAAAAATAAGGCTATTATAGAGAAAATAAATAAGGCTTTAGAAGAAATGGCAAAGGACAATACTTTAAATGAGATATCTCAAAAATGGTTTGGGGTAGATGTAACAAGCAAGTAGACTGGAGATGAAAAATGATTAATTTAGATTTTCAATTTATAATTGAGATTTTTCCAAAGTTATTAAGTTCTGTCCATATAACTCTATCTTTAACTTTAATTTCCATGTTTATTGGTATTTTTGTGGGAACTATGCTGGGAATAATACGAGTATATAAAATTAAGGCTTTAGATAAATTAGCTAGTATATATATATCCTTTTTTAGAGGGACTCCATTAATAGTTCAATTGTTTATACTTTACTATGGTATGCCTCAAATAATACCAAAATTTGCTGAAGTAAGTGCATATATGGCAGCTTTTATAGGTCTTAGTCTGAATAGTGGTGCATATATGGCAGAAATAATAAGAAGTTCTATAAATGCCATAGATAAGGGCCAAATGGAAGCAGCTCTATCTGTTGGCATGACTAAGTGGCAGGCCATGAGACGAATAATATTTCCACAGGCATTTAGAATTGCAGTACCAGGCCTTGGAAATACCTTTGTAAGTTTATTAAAGGAAACTTCCCTAGCTTTTGTGTTGGGAGTTTCAGAAGTGTTGGCAAAGGGAAAAATGATTTCAGCAGCCACATATAAGTTCTTTGAGACTTATTTAGCTGTAGCTATTATTTACTGGATTATTACTTTAACTTTCACTTATATACAAAGTAAAATAGAGAAAAGATTAAATACTGCATATAGTTAGGTGAGATAATCATGATAGAGATAAAAGGTTTATATAAAAGTTTCGGAGACTTAGAAGTATTAAAGGATATTGATCTGCAAGTAAAAAAAGGAGAAATTTTAGTAATTATAGGGCCCTCTGGATCTGGGAAATCCACCCTTTTAAGGTGTTTAAATTATCTAGAGAAGCCCAATTCAGGCATTATAAGAGTGAACAACACTAAAATAGACAGTAAGAATGTAAAAAATGAAGAAATATACTCTTTAAGGAAAGAGAGTGCCATGGTTTTCCAAAATTATAACTTATTTAATAATAAAACTGTTATGGAAAATATAACAGAGGCCCTTGTAGTAGTTCGAAAGATGGAGAAGTCAAAGGCTATTAAAATAGGGGAAGAACTCCTTAAAAAGGTTGGCTTAATAGAAAAAAGAGATTCCTATCCTAATTCATTATCAGGGGGACAAAAGCAAAGGGTGGCCATAGCAAGGGCCATGGCACTAAAGCCGTCAGTTATACTATTTGATGAGCCCACATCTGCTCTAGATCCAGAATTGGTAGGAGAAGTATTAGAAGTAATGAGAGATTTAACTAAGTTAGATATAACGTCCATAATAGTAACCCATGAAATGGAATTTGCTAAGGATGTGGCCGATAGAGTAATATTTATGGATAATGGTAAGATTGTAGAAATGGGAAGCCCTAATGAAATCTTTTCTAATCCATCAAATGAAAGAACAAAGGAATTTTTAAGAAAAGTTATAGGAAAATAATTCTAAAAGAGGGGGATCCCTCTTTTTTTACTTACTAGGAAACTATAAATTTTAAAAACCGTGGATAAGTAAAAAAAAGAAGGGGTGTGGGGGAACATCCCCAGCCTCTTTAAAGGAAGGTGTTCAGATTGTGATAGCATACGCCTGCGGGAACCATATGGTTCCATAACGAATCATACGAAGTATGACTTTTTTATATGTTTAGAAATTAGACATTTTTCTACAAGAAAGAAGAAAAATTCTGAAAAAAATATATTTTATTTATAGTTCTAATGAAGTATATAAGCCATAATAAGGTAGTATTCAATAAATTACCAAATAAACATCCTATTGAAAAGTTTGAAAAATGGTGATACTATTTTAGTAATTAAAAGATTTTAGAAAAGAGTGTACAATAATGAATAATAGGAAAGTTACCATTAAAGATATAGCAAAGTACGCTAAAGTTTCTACTGCCACCGTTTCCAATGTAGTAAATGGAAAGACTGGCAAAATAAGTGAAGAAACCCGAATCAAAGTATTAAAGGTCATAGAGAAACATAATTATATTCCCAATAGGATTGCTAGTAGTTTGGTAACTAAGAAAACTAAAACTTTAGGTTTGATTATACCAGATATATCTAACCCATTCTTTCCTGAAATTGCTAGGGGTGCTGAAGATAAAGCCAATAAAGCTGGATATAATGTTATCGTTTGCAATACGGATAATTCTGTAAAAAAAGAAGAAGAGTATTTATCTATGCTAAAGGAAAAAATGATAGAAGGCATTATCATGACTGCATCAGAGAATAAAGAGGATAATACTGATTTTTACAAAAAAATATCTCTCCCTATAGTTTTAGTTGATAGGGACTTGAATATTGACAATGTAAGGGGTAGAATACTAGTAGATAATTTTATGGGAGCCTATAAAGGTGTATCTCATATGATTAATAGGGGCTATAAGAAAATCGTAATGATTAGCTCATCTACGAAAGATAATACTTCTAGTCGAAGAATTGCTGGATATGAGAAAGCACTAGAAGATCATAAGATTGATTTTAAAGTGGTGTTAGAAGGTGTATATTCCCTTGAATGGGGGAAAGAAGCCATAAAGAAAATTATTGATTCTAACATAGAATTTGATGGAGTCTTTTGTGGAAATGACTTAATAGCCATAGGTGCAATGGATGTATTAAAGGACAATAAAATGGGCATACCTAAGGATGTTGGAATTTTAGGTTTTGACGACATATATTTAGGAGAAATAACTTCACCAAAGCTTACTACAATAAAACAACCTAATTATATGATGGGGTATAAGGCAGCAGAAATACTCATAGATAGTATAGAGCGTAATGAAAAATACAAGGAAATAATCCTTGATACGGAAATTGTAATAAGAGAAAGTGTATAATTTTTTTTGATAGTAGGTTAAACGGTTAACCAAACATAAATGAAGAGGTGAAAACATGTCGAAGCTTGTAGTTTTAGGTAGTTTAAATATGGACTTAGTGTGTACTGTAAAGAATATGCCAAAACCAGGTGAAACTTTATTGGGAAGGGATTTTAGTAAGATTCCTGGAGGAAAAGGTGCCAATCAAGTATGTGCCATGGCTAGACTTGGAGGACAAGTAAGTATGATAGGGGCTGTAGGTAAAGACGAATTTGGAACTATACTGAAAGATTCCCTAAAAAAAGATGGGGCTAATGTGGATAAGGTTATTGAAATAGATGGAGTATCAACAGGAGTTGCCATGATAACTGTAGATGATTCAGGAGAAAACTCCATAGTAGTTGTACCAGGAGCAAATTATGGAATAGATGAGGACATAATAGAGAACTCTATGGATATAATAAAAGAATCTTCTGTGGCAGTTACTCAACTGGAAGTTCCATTAAATGTGGTGGAAGAGTTTTTGGTAGAAGCAAAAAAATGCAATAAATATACCATTTTAAATCCAGCACCGGCAAACGTTTTATCAGAAAATATTATTAAAAATATAGATTTATTAACACCAAATGAAACAGAGCTAGAAACCATAACTGGAATAAAGATTGATTCTTTAGAAGATGTGGATAAGGCAGCACAGCATTTATTAGATATGGGAGTAAAAGAAATTATAGTTACTCTAGGATCTAAGGGATGTGTTTATATAAGCAAAGATACAAAGAAATACTATGATGCATTTAAAGTAGATGTGGTTGATACTACTGCAGCAGGGGATAGCTTTACAGCAGCCATTGCAGTGGGAAAAATAAAGGGTTTGAGCATAGACGAAGCAGTGGAATTTGCAACTAAAGTAGGAGCTCTTACAGTAACTAAAAAGGGAGCACAGAGTTCGCTACCAACAATGGAGGAAGTAAATAATTTTAGGAGGTAATTAATATGAAAAAGGCTCTTTTAATCAACTCTGAAATATCTTATGTAATATCTAAGATGGGACATACAGATCATATTACAATTTGTGATAGTGGTTTACCTGTTCCTAATAATGTACAAAGAATTGATTTGGCACTTAAAGAGGGAATACCAAGCTTTTTAGATACATTAGAGACGGTTTTAGAAGAATTAAAGGTAGAAGAAGTAGTAATTGCGGGAGAAATGATCAATATTAGTAAAGATTTACATGATAAAATGATAGATATGATAAAGAGTAAGGCTGGGGAAAAGGTTTTACTGACTTATGTTAGCCATGAAGAATTTAAGGAAGAAACTAGGGAATCTAAAGCTATTGTAAGAACAGGAGAATTCACACCATATGCTAATGTAATATTAAAATCAGGAGTGGTATTTTAAATGAAAAAAATACTTACTATGAAAAATATAATTAAAGAATTTCCTGGAGTTAGGGCCTTATCAGGTGTGGACTTCAACATATATGAAGGAGAGGTAATGGCCTTACTTGGAGAAAATGGAGCAGGAAAATCTACTTTGATGAAAATATTAACGGGAGTTTATGAAAAAACTAGTGGACAAATATTTTTAGAAGGTAAGGAAGTTAACTTTAGTAACACTAGGGACTCTCAAGAAGCTAATATAGGAATAATACATCAGGAACTGAATCTTATACCAGAATTAAGCGTTGCTGAGAATATGTTTTTAGGAAGAGAGCCCGTAAATAAATTTAAGAGAATCGACTGGAAGACCCTTAAGGAAGAAAGTCAGAAATTATTAGATACATTGAATGTGAATATAAAACCTGATGACTTGGTTTCTACCTTGAGTATAGGTAAACAACAGATGATTGAGATAGGTAAGGCGTTATCTTTAGACGCTAAGATCATAATAATGGACGAGCCTACAGATGCCCTTACAGATAAGGAAACAGAAACATTATTTAAGGTAATAAGAAGTTTAAAAGCTCAAGGGAAGAGTATTGTGTATATATCCCATAGACTAGAGGAAATATTTGAAATTTGTGATAGGGTAACTATACTTCGTGACGGAAAGTTCATAGATGAAAAAGAGATTGAACATATAGATCAAAATGAAATGATTGAAAAGATGGTGGGGAGAAAAATAAGTGAACAATTCCCTTCAGTTAAAGTAGATAGGGGACCATTATCTTTAGAATTAGAAAATGTGTCCAATAAATATATAAAAGGCATAAACTTTAAACTACACAAGGGAGAAATTGTAGGTATATCAGGTCTTATGGGAGCTGGTAGAACAGAACTTGCCAAAACTATATATGGAGCATATGAGATTTCATCAGGTAAAATTCTTTTAGAAGGTAAAGAATTAAATATAAAATCTCCTGAAGAAGCCATAAATTATGGAATTGCCTATGTATCAGAAGACAGAAAAAAAGATGGACTAATACTTGATTTAAGTGTTAAAGAAAATATGAGTATATCTTCTTTGAAAAATCATTATTCTATGTTATCTAAGATAAATAAGAATAAAGAAAGTGAAGAAGTTAATTACTATGTTAAGAGTATGAATATTAAAACCCCTAACGCGGATACAATAATTAAGAATCTAAGTGGTGGAAATCAGCAAAAGGTATGTATATCTAAAAACTTAATGTGTTCTCCTAAGATTCTTATACTAGATGAACCTACCCGTGGAATTGATGTGGGGGCTAAAAAAGAAATATATGACTTAATAAATAAACTAAAAAAAGAGGGATTAAGCATTATCATGATATCTTCAGAGATCCCTGAAATATTAGGTTTAAGTGACCGAATATTAGTAATGCATGAAGGCAGAATCACTAAAGAGTTAAAAAGAGAAGAAGCAACACAGGAGAGAATTATGACTTATGCTGTGGGAATTGAGGAGGATAGGTGATGAAAATAAATAAAGATTTCTTAGTAAAATACAAATCAGTAATTGCACTTGTAATATTTTCAGCAATAATATCTATGTTAAATGCAAGATTTTTAACCACTTCTAACATATTAAATATTTTAAGACAAACTACAATAAACGGAGTAATAGCAGCAGGGATGACCTTTGTAATATTAACAGGGGGTATAGATCTTTCAGTTGGTTCTGTAGTTGCGTTTTCCGGTGCTGTAGGAGCATACCTTATTGCAAGTGGATCCAATGTGGTGGTAGCTGTAATAGGAGCTCTTGTTATAGGTACTATTATAGGACTTATCAATGGTATAATAATAACAAAAGGAAAAGTACAACCCTTTATAGTTACCCTTGCAACTATGACTTTGCTAAGGGGAGGAACTCTTGTATTTACAAATGGAAAACCTATAAGCTTAGGATATGAAAAAAATGCAGATTTATTTAGTGCCATAGGTGGAGGATATTTATTTAAAATTCCTGTACCCATATATATATTAATTGCAGTATTTATATTAGCTTATTATGTTCTTACTAATACGAGATTAGGAAGATACACATATGCCCTAGGTGGTAATGAACAAGCAGCAAAATTATCTGGTATAAATACAGAAAAAATGAAATGCTATATATACATGATAAGTGGTGCATTAGCAGCCCTAGCAGGGGTAATACTAACTTCTAGACTATCATCAGCTCAACCTACTGCTGGAAGTGGATATGAATTAGATGCCATAGCTGCTGTTGTTTTAGGTGGTACAAGCCTAGCTGGTGGAGTGGGAAGTGTATTTGGAACTGTTATAGGGGCATTAATAATAGGAGTTTTAAGCAATGCTCTAAACTTAATGAATGTAACTTCCTATTATCAATTAATGGCTAAGGGTATAGTTATTTTAATAGCTGTACTTTTAGATAGAAAACAAAAGTAAAAGTAAGTTTTACTAAAAAAAACAAAGGGAGAAGTGAGGAAAATGAAAAAAATTATTTCTATTTTATTAGTAGCCCTTTTAGTAGTGGGAGCTATGGTAGGTTGTGGAGCTAAGCCTGAAGAACAACCTAAAGAAGAAGGAAAGGTTAAAATCGGATTAGTATTATCAACATTAGACAATCCATTCTTTGTTACATTAAAAGATGGAGCAGTTGCAAAGGCAGATGAACTAGGATATGAATTAATTGTTTTAGACTCACAAAATGATCCAGCAAAGGAATTAGGAAACGTAGAAGATTTACTAACTCAAGGTGTTTCTGCTATAATGATTAACCCAACAGATTCTGATGCAGTTAGAAATGCAGTAAAGGCAGCTAACAATGGGAATGTACCAGTAATAACTCTAGATAGAGGAGCTAATGGTGGAGAAGTTGTAACTCATATTGCTTCAGATAATGTGGCTGGTGGAAAGATGGCTGGAAACTATATATTAGAAAAATTAGGTAAAGAAGCTAAAGTAGTAGAATTAGAAGGTATTGCAGGAACTTCAGCAGCTAGAGATAGAGGAGCTGGATTTAACGAAGCATTAAAGGGTTCTAATGTGGAAGTAGTTGCTAAGCAGGTTGCAGATTTTGATAGAACTAAGGGATTAAATGTAATGGAAAACATATTACAAGCTCAACCAGAAATAGATGCAGTGTTTGCTCACAATGATGAAATGGCTTTAGGAGCTCTTAAGGCAGTTGAAGCTTCTGGTAGAGATATTAAAGTAGTTGGATTTGATGCTACTGACGATGCAGTTAAATCTGTAAAAGAAGGTAAAATGTTAGCTACAGTTGCACAACAACCAAGCTTAATTGGAGAATTAGGTGTAGTTATGGCTAATAAGGTTGTAAAAGGTGAAAGTGTAGAAGAATTTGTTCCAGTAGACTTAAAATTAATAACAGAATAATTCTTAATCTAATAATTAGAAGCCGGCACATATGTGCCGGCTTTGTTTTGTTTTGAAAATAAAATTTTCTAGGAGCAATTAGTCCTTTAATTGAAAAATTATAAGGGATTAATTACTCTTTTTTTATAATTAAAAGGGTGTTGTAAAAATGCAAATAGTGATGCGAAACGGCAACGTTTCTCCATTAGTTGGAAATAGCTTGATGAGAAAGAAAAATAACAAAGAGTGTTAAAAAAAAATCAATATGCTTGTTGTTGAAATGCAACGAAGTATAATTGTATACTTATAAAAATATTCAAATAATCTCTTTCATTTATGAGGAGAATAGGTTAAAATAAGGATGTGCAAGGATTTATGCTAAATTTAAATATTAGTTTGTAAAATTTGGTATGATAATTGCATTTTATTTTTAATGAAACTTAGTCAAAAAAATAACACAATAATTGATGATACATATACGAAGTACAAATACTTACTAGATAATACATAAAGAAAGGGAGAATCAAATTATGGAGCTTTTTAAATTAAAATCAAAAATGCATAAATTTGATACTTTTGCTGAATTTGCAAAAGAGTTTAATTTAGGCAAGGGAGACTTAGTATTAACTCATAGATTCTTATATGAGCCTTTCATGAAAGAATTAAACTTAGAAGCTAACTTTATAATGCAAGAAGAATATGGTGTTGGTGAGCCTTCTGACGAAATGATGAATGCCATATTAAAGGATGCTAAGAAAAATGAATTCGACAGAATTATAGCTGTAGGTGGAGGTACTGCAATCGATATTGCTAAGCTTTTAGTATTAAAGGACTTAGATGATGTAGTAGATGCTTTTGACAGAAAAATTGATTTAGTTAAAGAAAAGGAATTAATCGCTATACCTACTACATGTGGTACTGGTACTGAGGTTACAAACATCAGTATAGCTGAGATTAAATCTAAAAAGACTAAGATGGGATTAGCTGTAGATGAAATATTACCAGATCATGCCGTATTAGTTCCAGAGTTTTTAAAGGGACTTCCATATAAGTTCTATGTATATAGTTCTATAGATGCACTTATACATGCTATAGAATCACAAGTTTCTCCTAAATCAAATCCTTATACTAAGATATACAGTATGAAGGCCATAGAAATGATATTTGATGTTTATTTAAATATTATTGAAAAGGGAGAAGAATATAGATTTGAAAGATTAGAGGATATTTTAATTGCAAGTAACTATGCTGGTATTGCTTTCGGTAACACTGGTGTTGGGGCAGTTCACGCATTATCATATCCATTAGGTGGTACTTACCATGTTCCTCATGGAGAAGCAAACTACCAATTCTTCACAGAAGTATTTAAGTTATACAACAAGAAAAATCCAGAAGGATCTATCAAAGAAGTAAACTCTATGTTAGCTGGAATACTAGGAGTAGATGAAGCTGACGTTTATGAAAAGGTAGAAGAAGTTTTAGGAAAATTATTAGCTAAGAATGAACTTAAGACTTATGGAATGAAAGAGGAAGAAATAGAATTATTTGCTGATAGTGTTCTTGAAAAGCAACAAAGATTATTAGCTAATAACTATGTACCACTTTCAAGAGAAGAAATTGTGTCTGTATACAGAAACTTATACTAATTTGTATAAGTTTGTAGAAATGTGTTAATTAAAAAACTAACAATGCTAAGGGGGCAAATCCAATGAGTATGGATGTTATGATTAAAAAAGCTAGAGAAGCACAAAAAGAATTCGAGAGTTTTTCACAAGAACAAGTAGATATGATGGTAAAGGTTATAGCAAAGGTTGTATATGACAATGCTGAGAGCTTAGCTAGATTAGCTGTAGATGAAACTGGAATGGGAGTTTATGAGCACAAGGTTGCTAAGAACAAAGGTAAGTCTAAAGTAATCTGGAATGACTTAAGAGATAAGAGATCTGTTGGAATCATCAGCAGAGATGAAAATACTAAGATTATTGAAGTTGCAAAGCCAATGGGAGTTGTAGGAGCTGTTACTCCAACTACTAACCCAATTGTTACTCCAATGTGTAATGCAATGTTCGCATTAAAAGGAAGAAATGCTATTGTTGTAGCACCTCATCCAAGAGCTAAAAAGTGTAGTACAAAGACTGTTGAGTTAATGAACCAAGCTATTAGAGACTTAAACATTGGAGCACCTGAGAATTTAATTCAAATCATTGAAGAACCTTCAATTGAAAAGACTAACCAATTAATGAACGTAGCTGACGTTGTAGTTGCAACTGGTGGTATGGGAATGGTTAAAGCTGCTTACTCAAGTGGAAAGCCAGCATACGGAGTTGGAGCTGGAAACGTTCAAGTTATTGTAGATAGAGATGTAGACTTTAATGAAGCTGCTTCTAGAATCATTACAGGAAGAACTTTCGATAACGGAATCATCTGTTCTGGAGAGCAAACAATCATCGCTCATAAAGATGACTATGATAATGTTATGAAAGCATTCGAAGATCAAGGATGTTACTTAGTAAAAGGTGAAGAAGATAAGAAGAAATTCAGAGATACTATCTTCCATGATGGACATATGAACAAAGACGTGGTAGGTCAAACAACTGCTAAAATCGCTGAAATGGCAGGAGTAGAAATTCCAGCTGATACTAAGATTATCTTATTAGAAGCTGATGGAATTGGTGAAGAAGACTTATTATGTAAAGAAAAAATGTGTCCAGTAATGTCTACATTTAAGTATGAAAACATTGACGAAGCTGTTATGATTGCTAAGACTAACTTAGATATGGAAGGAAGCGGACACAGTGCTGCTATTCACTCTAACACTTTAGAGAACATAGAAAAAGCTGGAGCTGGATTATCAGTATCTAGATTAGTAGTTAACGCTCCATCTGCTACAACTGCTGGTGGAAGTTTCACTAATGGATTTGCTCCAACAACTACATTAGGATGCGGATCTTGGGGTAACAACTCAATTTCTGAAAACTTCACTTACAAGCACTTAATCAACGTTTCAAGAATTGCTTTATTACAAGAAGATGCAGAAGTTCCAACTGACGAGCAAATTTGGGCATAATTAATATAGTAAAAACGGGTCAATATTGACCCGTTTTTTATTTTGTAAAAAAAGAGTTTATAACTATTTCCATTTGGTTATCTTATTTAATAGGTAAAAAAATAGTTTATGAATAGGAAAGGTGAAATTAAAATGGCAGTTAAAAATGTTATGACTGAAGATTATTTAAGATCATCCTATGGTGGAGAAAGTATGGCTCATATGAGATATCTTACATGGGCAGATATGGCTGATGATGAGAAGGTGCCTAATATAGGAAGATTATTTAGAGCCATTGCTTATGCAGAATTAGTTCATGCAAATAATCATTTTAAAGTACTAGAAGATAAAAAAAATGATTATACTGTAACAGCAGGAGCTGTATTTGGAAGGGGAACTACTGTAGAGAATCTACAGGGAGCTATAAATGGTGAACTTCACGAAGTAGAGCAAATGTATCCTGCTTACTTACAAGTGGCAGAGTTTCAAGATGAAAAGGAAGCTAAAAGATCCTTTCACTTTGCCCTTGAAGCTGAAAAAATTCATGCAGCCTTATTTAAAGATGCTCAAGATGCAGCTAAAGAAGGTGAAGATTTAAAAATGGATTCTGTACACGTATGTCCAATCTGTGGTCATACAGTTTTAGATGAAGCTCCTGAAAAATGTCCTATTTGTGGAGCTAAAAAAGAAGTATATAAAAGTTTTTAACTAATTAGGGTATCAATCTTGGTGATACCCTAATTAGTTATTTATAATTGTTGATTGTGAGTTATATATATAGGAAAGTAAAATAAAGAGAAAAAGACGTTAAGAGGTGTGAAATAGGTAGAGTACTAATGGTATTAAGAAAATATATTAAAAAAGTGTTGACATGAAGAAGTGAATATGGTATTCTATATCTTGTCGTCAAGACGGTCAATAAATTTTCTCGAAAAAGTATTTGACAGTCTCCGATAAAAATGGTAAGATGGTTGAGTCGCCAAAACGAGGCGACAAAGCAAATTGAACTTTGAAAACTAAACAGTATAAGAATTTAAGCCAGCTTGAGTAATTAAATAAATGACCGAATGGGAATTGATTTAATTACGATATGAGTAACCACGATAGTGGTATACGAATTTTATAACAACCTTTATTAAAGGTATAACGTTA